>CAMZEC010000010.1 GCA_947305645.1 uncultured Bacteroidales bacterium
TCAAGAAGCACTGCCGCGTGCAGAAGGAGCTCATGCACGAGCTCGGCACCGACGTGAACAAGCGCGACTACCCGCACGACGAGGAGGACGAAGCCCTTCGCACCGCCGTCCGCGAGTTCTGCTATGACAAGTGCTACAAGCTGGCGAAGAGCGCCGCTCCCAAGCACGAGCGTGAGGCCGGCTTCGAAGCCATCCAGGCCGAATTCCTGGCCACCCTGTCCGAAGAGGACCAGGAGGCCAAGGCCGCGATGGTCGCCCGCTACTACCACGACGTGGAGAAGGAAGCCATGCGCAACATGATCCTGGACGAAGGCTGCCGTCTGGACGGCCGCAAGACCGACGAGGTCCGCCCGATCTGGTGCGAGGTCGACTACCTCCCCTGCGCCCACGGTTCCGCCATCTTCACCCGCGGTGAAACCCAGTCCCTCGCGAGCGTGACCCTCGGCACCAAGCTGGACATGAAGGAGATGGACGAAGTCCTCATCCAGGACGACCAGCAGTTCGTGCTCCACTACAACTTCCCGCCGTTCGCTACCGGTGAGGCCAAGCCGCAGCGCAGCGTGGGCCGCCGCGAGATCGGCCACGGCAACCTGGCGATGCGCGCCCTCAAGCCCGTCATCCCCACGGCCCCCGAGAATCCTTACGCAGTCCGCGTAGTTTCCGATATTCTTGAGTCCAACGGTTCTTCTTCCATGGCCTCCGTTTGCGGCGGCTGCCTCGCTCTCATGGATGCGGGCGTGAAGATCAAGAAGCCGGTTGCCGGTGTGGCAATGGGACTTATCACCGATGCAGAGCGTCCGAACGACCGTTACGCCATCCTGACCGATATCCTCGGTGACGAGGATCACCTCGGCGACATGGACTTCAAGGTCACCGGTACCGCCGACGGTATCACCGCTACCCAGATGGACATCAAGGTCGACGGTCTCAGCTACGAGGTGCTCGAGAAGGCACTCGAGCAGGCACGTCAGGGCCGCATGCACATCATGGGCGAGATGATGAAGACCATCAGCGAGCCTCGTGAGGACTACAAGCCTTTCGTTCCCCGTATCGAGCAGCTCCGCATACCCGCAGAGTTCATCGGAGCAGTTATCGGCAAGGGCGGCGAGACCATCCAGAAGATTCAGAAAGAGACAGGTGCTACCATCAATATCGACGAAGTCCCCATCCCCGGCACCAACCTTACCGAGGGTGTTGTGGACGTGGCTTCCGCCGACAAGGAGGCAATGCAGAAGGCTCTCGACTGGATCAAGGGCATCTGCGCTGTCCCCGAAGCCGGACAGGTTTACCACGGCAAGGTGGTCAGCATCCTTGAGTTCGGAGCTTTCGTAGAGATTCTTCCCGGCAAGGAAGGTCTGCTGCACGTCAGCGAGATTGCATGGACCAAGACCGACAAGGTCGAGGATGTTCTCAGCGTCGGCGACGAGGTTGACGTGAAACTCCTCGAGATCGATGCCAAAACCGGCAAGATGCGCCTTTCCATGCGTGCCCTTCAGGAGAAACCCGAAGGCTATGTAGAGCCCGAGCGTAAGCCTCGCGGAGGTAACGGCGGAGACCGTGGACCTCGCCGCGAAGGCGGTGAGCGCCGTGGTGGCGACCGTGGCCCGCGCCGTGAAGGTGGTGAGCGCCGTGAGCGTCGCGACGGAGACCGTCCCCGCAGGGACGACCGTCCTCGCCACAGCTCCGGTCCCCGTCCCGCTGCACCCGCACCTACGGCCGACGATTACCGCGAGCCGGTAGACGAGCTGTACTAGGGTACGTTTGATTTTATTGAATGACGTCGGTCATCCTTTTGATGGGACGACCGACGTCATTTTTGGGCTATTTTGCTGTTTGTCCACCCATAAAAAAGCAGACCGAAAGCACTAAATCCTAATTCTGCGCCTCAAGCCCCGGTCGGCGGCGTTGCGGGCGGCGATGATGCGGTAGCGGCCACGCTCGACGGACCAGCGGCCGGCGGCTTCGTCCCAGGAGGCAAGCGATTCGAGCGGGACGAAAAGTTCTACAGTGCAGCTCTCGCCGGGCTGCAGCAGGGGAGTCTTTGCGAAGGCTTTCAGCTCCCGTTCCGGCTTATCCATCTCGCGCCCCGGAGCCTTAACATACAGCTCCACCACATCCTTCCCCGCCACCTTGCCGGTATTCTTGATCTCAACCGTTACCCTGTAGCCGGCCGCTGTTTTTACGGAGGAGGTGTGGTCTCCGGGAACTTCGCGCTCCGAGCTCATCCCTCCCACCGCGGAAGCGGCGGACCCCTCCCATTCACGTGGCCATGGGCGGCCACGGTTCCCGGAGGCTACACCTCCTCCATCTGCGGCCGGCGCCGCGGAAACCTTTATGTGGCTCCAGCGGAATGTCGTGTAGCTGAGGCCAAAGCCAAACGGATAAGCGACATGCTTCGGGGCATAGGTGCCGAAATAGCGGTAGCCAACGTAGATACCTTCTTCGTAGTCCGTATAGTCAACATCCTTCACGGTATAGTCTTTACGGTTGCCCTCCAGTCGACGGTAGAAGGAATAGTTAAACGGCTTGTCCTCGAACACGCGCGGGAAATTTGCCGCCGACGGCTCGTACTCGTAGGCCTTCGAAATGGTCATGGGCAGACGCCCGGAAGGATTTACCTCGCCACTCAGGGTAGAGGCCACGCTATGTCCACCCTCCTCTCCCGGCTGCCAGCAGACAAGGATGGCGTCCGCCAGGTCCTGCCAGCCCTGCATGTCCACGACGCCTCCTATGTTCAGTATGACGGTAACTTTCTTGCCGTGCGCATGGAAGGCGGCCGCGGTCTCTCGAAGCAACTGCAACTCGTTATCCTGCAGGTGATAGCTGTAGTGCAGGTCGCGGTCCTTACCCTCTCCGAATACGCGCCCGAAGGTTACGAAGGCGCGGTCGGCACGTTCTGCGGCAGCTTTAATTAGTTCGGAGGGCACAACTTCGATTGGCCGCTCCCTGTCGATTACCCAGGAGTTCTTGCCGTCTATCATGGTGCAGCGCCAGGCCTCGTCCTTCATGTAGCTGCGGTAGAATTCATCGAGCTGACTGTCCAGTGTGAAGCCGGAGTCGGAAAGACCTTGCTGAAGATCAACTATATAGGGACGATGAACGTCGCCCGAACCGGTGCCGCCGGCAATAAACGCATAGGAAGTTACGCCCAGCAGGGCGGTCACTCCGTCGGGACCGGCAGGCAGCGCGCCCTTGTTCTTAAGCAGTACCATCCCCTCGTCGGCAGCCTTGCGGCATACCTTGGCATGCGCCTCCAGGTCGGGGGCGTCGGAGAAACGGTAGCCTCTGAACTTCGGCGTCTTGACTATCAGCTGAAGGGCGCGAGTAACACAGGCGTCCACATCATCCATACTGAGTCGCCCCTCGCGTACGGCGTCTACAAGCGCATGGTAGCGGGAATCGGAGCCTGACTGTATGAGGTCGTTGCCGGCATGTATCTGGGCTGCAGTGTCATAGCCGCCGCCCCAGTCGGTCACGACAGTGCCCGTGAATCCCCAGTCGTCCCGGAGCACTTCCGTCAGCAGCCATGGAGACTCGGACGCATGCACGCCGTTGATGTAGTTGTAGGAACTCATGAGCGTCCACGGCTGCGCCTTGCGTACGGCGATTTCGAACGCCCGCAGGTAAATCTCCCGCAGTGCCCTTTCGGAGATGCGGGCGTCGTTGTGCAGTCGGTTGAGCTCCTGATTGTTGGCCGCAAAATGCTTGATGGAGGTGCCTACGCCGTTGCTCTGCACGCCGTCTATGTATGCCGCCGCAATGAGACCTGCCAGTAGCGGATCCTCGGAGAAGTACTCGAAGTTCCTGCCGCACAGGGGATTGCGGTGTATGTTGACGCCCGGTCCGAGGAGTACGTCCACTCCGTATTCCAGCACCTCGTTTCCCATGGCACGCCCAACCTCCTCTACCAGTTCGGTATTCCAGGTGGACGAGAGCATGGTGCCTATAGGGAAGCCGGTGCAGTAGTATGTCTTTTCCGTTTCAGGCCGGGTCGGATCTATGCGAAGGCCTGCGGGCCCGTCGGCAAAGATAATGGAGGGGATTCCGAATCTCGGTATGGCATGAGTGGCGCCGGCGCTGCCCTGTACGCCTATGTCATTCCGACCTATTCCGTCGAAGGCGGTGGATCCGCAGCCGACCAGGATGGCGGCTTTCTCTTCCAGGGTGAGGTGTGATACTATTTCATGGATGTTGTTTTCCCGCAGTACGGGTGTGGCGACGGCAAGCGCCGCTGCGATCATTAGTGTCAGCATAGGGTAACTATACGGTCAGAATGTGGGGGATTTCTTTGGCCAGGCGGGCGCATTCGGAGTCTTCCAGCGTCTCCCGGGGAATCTCGACGGTGTAGTCCGTGCCTGCAATCCGGTTCATTACCACCAGGTCACGAAGCGCCTCGGTGCGGATAACGCGGAAACGTTCGGGGCTGTCGGCGATTATGTCGCTGATGCCCGAACCTGTCTTGTGCTCGATGTAGTCGTAGAGCTTAATGTTTGGCATAACGGTAGAGCCAGTAATCGGAGGTGCCGATAGACAACTCATAGCGTGGCTTGCTTTTAGGATTGCCGTCCGGGGAAACCACCACGACAGATGCTGCGTCTGTATACTGGGATATGAATGCCTCGTCGGCCTCTGCCGGTTCTGTGTAGTACACTGTACCTTCCGGGGCCCTTTTGCGTATTGCGCTTAAGCCTCGATATGCCGCAATTTCCGAATTAAAGGCCGCTTCTGCATAATCCTGGATAAGGCTGATGAAAGCCGGCATATATATTAGCTCCCTGCCGGAATTGTCCTGCTCGCCATATATGGGCAGAGCTATTATGGTAACCGGGCGCTTGAGAGCGTCGTTGTCGTTCTTCTTGCCCTGGCGGGAGAGGGTCAGGAATACTATGCCCTTGTTTACTTCGGTATGAAGGAAATAGCAATCAGAATTATCTTTCTGCTTGTTGAATTCGGCCTGGGAGCAAAACTCATAAGGGGTAATGGTCCAGAGGGCGGTGATTTCCTGACGCAGGGACGCTCTGAATTCACGTGAGCCGCTGAGAACTACCTTTGTCGGTTTGCTCATGAAATCCTGAATCAGATACTTGCGTGTATACAAGCGCAGCTGACCCCATCCGGAAACCGAATTGAGAAGAAAAATAAATAGTAGTAAATATTTTCCGATTGACCGTTTCATAGCAGGGCAAAGATAAAAATAATTCACTACATTTGTAAAATAAACTTGCTCTAATATGGCCCAGTATATAGTATCTGCCCGCAAATATCGTCCCGATTCTTTCGAAAGCCTTATAGGACAGGACAATATTGCCCGGACTCTGAAGAATTCCATAATCCGGGGGCAGCTGGCACATGCTTACCTTTTCTGCGGTCCCCGCGGAGTCGGCAAGACCAGCGCCGCCCGAATATTCGCTAAGACTATCAACTGCGCCCATCCTACAGCGGATATGGAGCCCTGCGGGGAGTGCGAATCCTGCGTGTCTTTCCGTGAGGGGCGCTCCTACTGCATCCATGAACTGGATGCCGCGTCGAACAACGGCGTAGAAGATATCAAGGCGCTGATGGAGCAGGTGCAGATTCCTCCTCAGGTCGGCAAATACAGCGTGTACATCATAGATGAGGTTCACATGCTCACCCAGTCGGCTTTCAACGCTTTCCTTAAGACTTTGGAGGAACCGCCGGCACATGCCATCTTCATCCTGGCCACTACCGAAAAGCATAAGATTATCCCGACCATCCTGAGCCGTTGCCAGACTTACGACTTCAACCGCATCAGCGTACCGGATATAGTCCGCAACCTGCGTGATATTGCAGGCAAGGAGGGAGTAAACGTGGACGACGAGTCGTTGCACGTTATTGCCCACAAGGCGGACGGCGCAATGCGTGACGCGCTTACCATCTTCGATCAGACTGTTGCTTTCTGCGGTACCGACATCCATTACGAGGATGTTATACGCAACCTGAACGTTCTCGACTACGAGTACAGTTTCAAGCTGGTTAATGCTTTCCTGGCCAAGGATTACGGTACTGCGCTGCTGGTGTTCGACGAGATACTTTCCAAGGGTTTCAATGCCCTTCATTTCGTGTCGGCCCTCGGCGGGCACCTGCGTGACTTGCTGGTCAGCCGCACCGGGGGGCTGGATTCCCTATTGGACCTGCCGGCATCACTCAGGGAGCGTTACCGCGAGCAGGCGGGACGCTGCAGCGTGAAATTCCTGTACGAGGCGCTTGGCGTGGTCTCTCAGTGTGAGGCCGGTTACCGCGGCGCCACCAACCAGCGTTTGCATATTGAGTTTTCTTTGATGAGGCTGGCCTTCCTCGGTGGGGTCCCTGAGACTTCCGCTGTTTCACCGGCTCCGCGCGATGCGTCCGCGGGGACAGAGGGTACGGCTACGTCCATTCTCGCGGCTTCGCCGCTGCGGCTGAGTAACGCCGCACCCTTGTCCCCGTCTCCCGCTGAATCACGCGAAGCGGCGCCGTCCGGAAGCGAGCCCCTGGCTGAAGTATCCGTGGCCGCCCGTGGCCACGTGAACGGGAGGGGCCCAAGCGACAGCTTGGGAGGGATGAGCGAAGCGAAGATATCTTCAGACAGGGGCTCCGGAGGAGGCGCAGCTGAGCTGAAACCGGCGGCGGGACCGAAGAAGAAAGCGGCGGGCTTGTCGCTGAGCTCTCTGATGAGTGACGAGGAGGTAAAGGTAGAACTAGCTCCGGAGTCCGGAGAGTACGGGCAGCCGTTGCCGGATGCAGAAGCCCTCAAGGCCAAGTGGCCCGAGCTGGCGGCAATGTATTCCGCGCAGCCGCGCCTTGCGAACGCCCTCGCAACAGCAAAACTCGACACCAAAGAAGAAGACGGCCGGGTAATCCTGGGTTTCGCCCTCGTGAGCGAGGCCCAGCGCAGCTGGATAGCGGACAAGAAACTCCGCGAGCTGGAAGACCGTTTCCAGAAACTTATGAACTGCAACAGGATACGCCTGGAGCCCGGGGTGCTTCCCGAGGAACAACAGGAAGACAAGAAATATATGCCTGTAGAGAAGGCGCAAGACCTGATGCAAAAGAATCCCGAAGTAGGAGAACTGATTAAAGACCTGTCACTAGATATACGATGAAACTGCATTGTCATAACCTGGTCAAGAAATACGGCCTCCGCACCGTTGTGAAAGGTGTGTCCATGGAGGTGGAGCAGGGAGAGATAGTCGGCTTCCTTGGCCCCAACGGAGCAGGAAAGACCACCAGCTTTTACATGATAACAGGACAGATAGTCCCCAACGAAGGCCAGGTATTCCTGGACGACGAAGAGATTACCAACCTCCCCATGTACAAGCGCGCACAGAAAGGCGTCGGATACCTGCCTCAGGACGCCTCCGTCTTCCGCAAAATGTCCGTAGAAGACAACATTATGAGCGTGATGGAGATGAAAGGCATCCCCCGCAAGGAACGGCTGGAACGGCTGGAGGACCTGATAGACGAATTCAACCTTTCCAAAGTGCGAAAATCCCTTGGCATACAGCTCTCCGGCGGTGAACGCCGCCGTTGCGAAATCGCCCGGGCCCTGGCAATAGACCCCAAATTCATCCTTCTGGACGAACCCTTCGCCGGCGTCGATCCCATAGCAGTGGAGGATATCCAGTACATCATCGCAAAACTCAAGTACAAGAACATAGGCGTCATCATCACCGACCACAACGTGGGCGAGACACTGGCCATTACTGACCGTGCGTATCTGCTTTATGAAGGCTCCATCCTCCAGCAGGGCACGCCCGAGTCGCTGGCGGCCGACGATGACGTACGCACCAAGTATCTCGGAAGCGGATTCGTGCTCAAGCGTTCCGTTTCTGTACTCAGGGCTCAGGAAGAGCACGAAGCAAAAAAGGAGGCATAGCATGGAAGAAATCAGAGGAAGCATCTCGCAGATAATCGGTCCCGTGGTGGACGTACATTTCGATATCGCCGACAAGGAATCATCCTCGACGGTATTGCCCCGCATCCATGATGCACTCACCGTGCAGACTCCCGACGGCCGCAAGCTGGTCATCGAAGTGCAGCAGCATATAGGGGAAGAAACCGTACGCTGCGTTGCCATGGACTCCACGGACGGCCTCCGCAGGGGCCTGGAGGTGCTGAATACCCGCAAACCCATTGCGATGCCGGTCGGCAGGCAGATCCGCGGCCGCGTGATGAACGTCACCGGGCAGCGTATCGACGGCCTGAACGAGCTGGACGAGGAAGGCGCGCTCCCCATCCACAGGGAGCCCCCGAAATTCGAAGACCTCGCCACGTCCCAGGAGGTTCTTTTCACAGGCATCAAGGTTATCGACCTTCTGGAACCGTACCTGAAGGGCGGAAAGATAGGTCTCTTCGGAGGCGCCGGCGTGGGCAAGACCGTGCTTATCAAGGAACTCATCAACAACATTGCCAAAAAGCACAACGGCTTCTCCGTGTTTGCCGGCGTGGGTGAGCGTACGCGCGAGGGCAACGACCTGCTCAGGGAGATGATAGAATCGGACGTCATACGCTACGGCAGCGAGTTCAAGGAGGCTATGGAAAAAGGCCATTGGGACCTCTCCAAGGTGGACCGGGAGGAGCTCGGCAAGTCGCAGGTGGCCATGGTATTCGGCCAGATGAACGAACCCCCGGGAGCCCGTAGCTCCGTGGCGCTCAGCGGCCTCACGCTGGCAGAATCGTTCCGCGACAGCCGCGAGCCGGACGCCCCGCACGACATACTCTTCTTCATCGACAACATTTTCCGTTTTACTCAGGCAGGCTCCGAAGTGTCCGCACTACTCGGACGTATGCCGTCGGCGGTTGGATATCAGCCGACGCTTGCAACGGAGATGGGTGCGATGCAGGAGCGCATCACTTCAACCAAGAACGGCTCCATCACCTCAGTGCAGGCGGTTTACGTGCCTGCGGACGACCTTACCGACCCGGCTCCGGCTACCACCTTCTCTCACCTGGACGCCACCACGGTGCTCAGCCGTAAGATTACCTCCCTCGGTATCTATCCTGCCGTTGACCCGCTTGAGTCTACCTCACGCATCCTTGACCCCAATATCGTGGGCGAGGAGCATTACCGCACCGCCCAGAGGGTCAAGCAGATACTGCAGCGCAACAAGGAGCTGCAGGACATCATCGCCATCCTTGGTATGGATGAGCTTTCCGATGAAGACAAGCAGACCGTCAACCGCGCCCGCCGCGTGCAGCGCTTCCTCTCGCAGCCTTTCCAGGTGGCGGAGCAGTTCACCGGCGTCAAGGGCGTAATGGTGGACATTGGAGATACTATAAAAGGCTTCAACATGATTCTCGACGGCGAGTGTGACGACCTGCCCGAGCAGGCGTTCCTTAACGTCGGAACCATAGAGGAGGCCATTGAGAAAGGACGTAAGATACTGGAACAGGCAAAATGACGTTCAATCAGCTGACTCTCAAGATCCTCACTCCCGAAGGAACAGCGTTCGAGGGCCCCGTGGCCGCAGTTTACCTGCCTGGCTCTATGGGGAACTTCGAGGTGCTTCCCGGGCACGCGCCCATCGTCTCTTCCCTTGCTAAAGGGGAAGTGCGCTGGCGTGTAGACGGATCCGAGTCGGCACTTGCCGTCAAAGGCGGCGCCGTTATGCTGAAAGACAACATCCTTACCGTATGCGCGCAAGTAGGTTCGTAATACTGGCTCTTTGCATCTTGCTGCTGCCGATAAGATCCTTCGCTGTCGCTCAGGATGACAGGATGGATCAGGATGACGCTGTCATTCTGAGCGAAGCCGTAGGCGTAGGCGGAGTCGAAGAATCTTCCTCCATCGACATGCAAGAATACTTGTTCGGCCACATTGCGGACGCATACGACTGGCACATCACTACCGTTAACGGCCACCACGTCAGCATCCCCCTGCCGGTAATCCTCATAGACGGCGGCCTGCATGTGTTCAGCAGTGAAAAGCTTGCGCACGGAGCTGTATATGACGGATACCGCGTAGCGACGGAAGGGGAGCCCTCAGCCGGCAAGATAGTGCGGGCTTCCGACGGCACGCGGCCGTTGGACATCTCCATCACCAAGAATGTCTGCGGCCTGCTGATAGACAGTGTGCTGCTGGTGGTGCTCATACTGCTTTGCGCCCGCTGGTACCGCAGGCACGACGTGCTGAAAGAGGCTCCCACTGGTATTGCAGGCCTGTTTGAGCCGCTTATCGTTATGATAGAGCAGGACGTTATCAAAGATGCCGTAGGCCCGGAGTACCAGAAGTTTTCGCCTTATCTGCTTACAGCGTTCTTCTTCATCCTCATCAACAACTTGATGGGAATAGTGCCGTTCTTCCCGGGAGGCGCCAATATCACCGGCAATATAGCCGTGACTATGGCTATGGCCGTGTTCACCTTCCTTGCAGTCAACCTGTTCGGTAACAAGCACTACTGGAAAGAGATTTTATGGCCCGACGTACCTTTATTCCTGAAGGCCATACCCATTATGCCTGTCATAGAGATAATAGGCATGTTTACCAAGCCTTTCTCTCTGATGATCAGGCTCTTCGCAAATATGCTGGCGGGCCATATCATGCTCCTCAGCACCATTGCTGTGATCTTCCTTACGGTAAAGCTTGGCCCGGCCATCAACGGCTCGCTTTCAGTCATCTCAGTGCTCTTCGGTATCTTCCTGGATGTCCTGGAGCTCCTTGTGGCCTTCATCCAGGCTTATGTATTCACCATGCTCTCGTCTGTGTTCATCGGACTTGCGCATCCTCAACATGAAACTCATTAAATCTTGATATTATGATAGGAACTATTCTTCAAGCAGCGGCCCTGGCCAAGTTCGGCGGAGCAATCGGCGCGGGCATCGTAGCAATCGGTGCGGCAATCGGTATCGGCAAACTTGCCAAGTCAACCATGGAGGCATCGGCCCGTCAGCCGGAAATAGCCGGCGGTCTCCGTACCACAGCAATTATCATCGGAGCCCTTATCGAGGGCGTGTGCCTCTTCGGCGTGCTGGTGTGCCTGCTCGCCGTAGTTAACGGTTAATCATGTCCCTCATTACACCGGACTTCGGCCTGCTGTTCTGGATGGTCCTGATCTTCGGAGCGGTGTTTTTCCTGTTCGCGAAGTTCGGATTTCCTGTGATTACCAAGGCGGTACGTCAGCGCTCGGAACATATCGAGCAGTCGCTGCGTGCCGCCGAGGAGGCCCGGCTGAGCCTGGAACGCTTTGCCGAGGACCAGAACCGTCTGATAGAGCAGACCAAAGTGGAGCGTGCAGAGATACTCAAAGCCGCGAGTGACGAGCGTAATGCCCTGTTAGCCAAGGCGCAAGAAGACGCGTCGGCGGAAGCGGCCAAGATACTCAGGAACGCTCGCGAAGAAATTGCGGCCGAGCAGGAGCTTGCGCGCCGTGAGCTCCGTTCCGAGCTGTCGGCCCTTTCGGTGGCAGTGGCGGAGAAGATCGTCCGCAAGGAGCTGGATAATGCCGACGGGCAGAAACAGCTGCTGGATAAGTATGTAGAAGAGGCTGTACAGAGCCAGGTGAATTAAAGATGAATACCGGAGCAATCACTAAACGTTATGCCAGGGCGTTGCTGCTTTATACGCAGGAGCGAGGCTCTGCCGCACGCGTGTGCGAGCAGGTAAGACGCATGCTTCGTGATTCTTCCAAGCTTCCCGCGAAACTGGAGCCTGACCTCGAGCGCTTCATAGGATTGCTCTCCCAAAGGGGACGTACAGACTACCTTAGGCGAATATTACGCTGTTTCGTGGACCTGTACGTTGAGTCCGTCGGCCTCAAGAACGTGAGGCTGATTACTGCGGCTCCCTTCGAAGGGCTGGAAGACAGGGTGCGTGAGTCCATTGAGAAACGTACCGGTTGCGAGGTGGTCATAGAAACGGAAGTCGATCCCGGACTGATAGGCGGCTTCCGGGTGATAGTGAACGGGGAAATGATGGACGCCAGCGTGCGGCACCAGTTGCAGCTGCTCGAGCGTCAGTTTATTGAAAAGAACAACAGAATCGTATAGCAGATGGCACAGAATACGATAAAGGCGAGTGAAATTTCCGACATCCTGCTCGAACAGCTGAGGGGAGTCGACATGTCTATTAAATATGAGGAGGTTGGCAGCGTGCTTACCGTCAGCGACGGTGTGGCCCGTATCCATGGTCTCAATAATGCCGAGGCCGGCGAGCTCCTGGAGTTCGACAGCGGCGTGAAAGCCGTCGTGATGAACCTGGAGGAGGATAACGTAGGCGCGGTGCTGCTGGGCCCGACCGACCTTGTAAAGGAAGACATGGGCGTGCGCCGGCTGGGCCGCATTGCCGGCATAGAGGTCGGCGAAGGGTTGGTTGGCCGCGTGGTCGACCCTATCGGTACACCTCTGGACGGTCTTGGCCCCGTGAAAGGGGAGACCGTACGTATGCCGCTGGAGCGTAAGGCGCCGGGAGTCATCTTCCGTGAACCTGTTCACGAGCCTCTGCAGACGGGCCTCAAGGCCATCGACGCCATGATACCTATCGGACGCGGCCAGCGTGAGCTGATCATCGGCGACCGCCAGACCGGCAAGACAGCCATCGCTATCGATACCATTATCAACCAGCGCAGCGGCTGGCTGGCGGGAGATCCCGTCTACTGCATCTACGTGGCAGTCGGCCAGAAGGGCTCCACCGTAGCCTCCATCGTGCAGACGCTCAGGGAGAAAGGGGCGATGGATTACACCATCGTGGTTGCGGCTACAGCTGCCGATCCCGCCGCCCTGCAGTATTACGCCCCCTTTGCCGGAGCTGCCATCGGCGAGTATTTCCGCGACACGGGACGTCACGCCCTGGTGGTCTACGACGACCTGAGCAAGCAGGCGGTGGCTTATCGAGAGGTGTCGCTTATCCTGCGCCGCCCTTCCGGCCGTGAGGCCTATCCGGGAGACGTCTTCTATCTGCACTCCCGTCTGCTCGAACGTGCGGCCAAGATTATCTCCCAGCAGGAGGTGGCCGAGCAGATGAACGACCTGCCCGATGCCCTTCGCGGCAAGGTCAAGGCCGACGGATCGCTTACGGCCCTGCCTATCATTGAAACGCAGGCAGGCGACGTTTCCGCCTACATTCCTACGAACGTTATTTCCATTACCGACGGCCAGATTTACCTGGAGAGTTCGCTGTTCAACGCCGGCTTCCGTCCTGCCGTGAACGTGGGTATCTCGGTATCCCGTGTGGGCGGTTCTGCCCAGGTGAAGAGCATGAAGAAGGTCGCCGGTACGCTTAAGATAGACCAGGCGCAATTCGAGGAGCTGGAGTCGTTTTCCAAGTTCTCTTCCGACCTGGACAAGGTTACCGCCATGACCCTGGACAAGGGACGCAAGAATAACCAGCTGCTGATTCAGCCGCAGTACAGTCCCATGCCGGTAGGGGAGCAGGTTGCCATTCTGTATTGCGGTACGCATGGCCTGATGGCTGATATACGAGTGGATCAGGTAATAGAATTCCAGGGGCTGTTTCTGGACAGGATGCGTGCTTCACATAGCAAGATTCTGGAAGAATTGGGCGCCGGAGTGGTTTCCGACGTTGCCGGAGCAGTTATTGAGAGCGTTGCTGCTGATATATGTCGTCACTTAGGGAAGTAAAGGATAGGATCGCGTCGGTGCGGAGTACGCTGAAGATTACTTCAGCGATGAAACTCGTGGCTTCTTCCAAGCTGCGCCGCGCCCAGCGTGCGATCGAGAGTTTACGTCCGTATGCCGATACGCTCTCGGAGATTTTAGCAACGGCCAGCGGCGTAACGGGTGCGGCACGCGATGCGTTCGCGGGAACAGAAAGGCCGGCTACGTCCGTCCTCGCTTCGCTGCGGCCGAGTAACGCCGGCCTTTCTTCCCCGTCTTTCGCTGTATCGCGTGCCGCAGTTGAAGAGTCTGTCCTTCTGAGCAAGCATAGCGAGTCGAAGAATCTCGTCATCCTGGCGTTCTCCAGCAATAGCTCCATGTGCGGTGCTTTCAACGCCAACGTCATCAAGAAGGCGCTCGAAGTCGCACGTGCGAGCGAATGGAACGTAGAGCTCTGGGCGTTCGGCCGCAAGATGTCTGAAGCGTTTCGCAAGGAGGGGCATCCTGTTACGCACGATTTCTCCGACCTCGTGGCGCATCCGTCGTTCGATGCCGTTGCTAAAGTCGCTGAGGAGTTGCGTACGCTTCAGCAGAACGGGGTGATTTCCGGCGCAGTGCTGGTGTACAATCACTTTGTCAGCACCGGGAAGCAGCAGGTTGTTGTGGAGCAGTATCTGACCCCCATGCCCGCTGGAGCGGAAATTATTGATAATCAGGAAGATGGTGCTTTTGCCTGCACGGAAAATGTTGCAGGCAAAATCGCTAACGTGCTGAGTGATAGCGAGTTGGGTTCCAGTGTGTCCGACTACATCCTTGAACCCTCGGCGGCGGAGCTTCTGGAAACCCTGATGCCGCAGGTGCTGGATCTGAAGCTTTATGCAGCACTGCTGGATTCCGCGGCATCTGAGCATGCCGCCAGAATGTTAGCCATGCAGACAGCTACCGACAATGCAGAGGAGATGCTTGCCAATCTTACCCTGGAATATAATAAGGGCCGTCAGCAGAAGATTACCTCCGAGATACTGGATCTTGTTGCCGGAGCTAATTTAATCTGATTATCCAATAAAAAAAGGTGAATCCTAAACGGACTCACCTTTTTTATTCAAAGCTTCAACTCTTAGACTTCAAGGGGACCACCTGCCCAGATGAAGGCGAAGTAACCGCCGGTAAACAGGCTGCCGGCATCGTTGGTGATAAGGGAATTGACTTCCACGGTAACAGCGTCACCTTGTTTGGACAGCTTGACGTTGCAATACTTGCTGTAGTTGGTGACATCCCAGTAGCAGTAATAACCTGAACCGGGCCAGAAATCCAAAATACCTTCCTTGAAGACAACAGACTTGTTATCCTTGACGGAGAAAACTATGTTGCCTGTGCCGAAATCTTCTGCAGAGAGTGAATTGTAAGGATTTACGATGCGGTAATCGTCGGTTCCTTCGTGGTTCTGGATCTTGATGTTGTCAACGCTGACAAGCTTGCCAAACCAAGTTCCGTCATAGAAGGTACAAGAACCTGCATCGTTCCATTTCTGCTTAAGAACCTCCATATGGAAAGTGTTCTTTGCGCTCTCGGGAGAATCGGCTTTATAAGAGTAGAAGTAATCGTTGGGGATGGAAACGGTGAGCTCATAAGGAGTCTCAAGCTCCATCTTGGTGATATCAACGACGAGAGTGGTCTCTTCTTCTCCGTCTGCAAATTCGATGCTGGCGGGGACAGTGAAAACCTCTGAAGGATTAAAGACCTTCACGGGAACGGAAAGTGCACCGCTGGCGTTAGTCCTGGCGACGGCGATAGTGTAGGTCTCGTCGGTGGGCTCGAGCTCCTCATTTGCGGAGTTCGTGACAAAGTACACCACCGTCTTGCCATCACTGACGTCTGCCGGACCGAATTCGAAAGCGGGATATTCCTGCTTGTTGCAAGCTGCCGCAATGGCTGCAAGTGCAACGAAGGACAATATCTTAATGTATTTCATACTTGTTCTTTTTTAAATTAGTCGGTTACGCCGTCACGCAGATCGGGATTCTGACCGGGAGTAGGAAGCTTGCTGCCCTCGTTATCGACGATACCGTGGTTGGTATCGAGCTCGCCCTGGGAGAAGCGCATGTTGAGCCATGCATCGTCTGCGGGGAGGTTGAATGCAAAGTCGTCAGGCTGGTTGCCCTTGTTGCCACTGCCATGGAAGCGGACGAGGTTCTTGCCCAAACGCTTCATGTCGAAGGTGAAGAAGCCCTCGCCCCAAAGCTCGACGCGGCGCTGGAACCAAATTTCGTTGAGGAGTTCGAGATTCCTTCCATTTACGGAATAAGAAGGATCGCGGTAGGTCTTCACGTAATTGGTGAGGAGAGACTCGCCTTCGGAAGCGCTGGAGTGAGCCTTAGCTTCTGCCTGGATGAGGTACATCTCGTCAATACGCATGAAGGGGAAGTCCTCTACGTTGGTTGTGGTACCGACAGGGTTGCAACCGAATTTAACGTTGGTATAAGGGATGAAGGGGAGCTTGGCGTCGCCACCGTCGGAAGCGGTCGCCACGGGCTCGCCGTTGGTCCAGAGAACGCCGTCGATGAGCTCGGACTTGAGGTTCTCGTCAACCCACCACTGCTTGCGGATGTCCGTTGCAGGGATCTTGTCCCAAAGGAGGGTGTTGACACAGGTAAACACCTGGCAGGCGGCGGCATAGCCGTTTGCGGAGAATGAGCGAAGCCAGGAGCTGGAGGTGGCATAAGGATATGAGCTGGCGACAACGTCGGTCATGTCATAACCCCAAATCCAGTCCTTCTCGTCGATGCTTGCGAAAGCCTTACCGTCCTTGATGGAATTGCGGATTTCGTCGATGGTTTTGGGTGCAATACCTTCTGCATTGGCGGCCTCAATGGCTGCGGTGGCATCCTTGTATGCGTTGTCCCAATCGCCGAGGGCCTGGTATGCGCGGGCGCGGAGACCGAGGGCGGCAGCCTTGTTGATTCGGCTCTTGTCGGGCCTGCTGTAGCCTTCGAGGTTGGTAACTGCAACGTTGAGGTCGTTCACGATCTGCTCGTAAACCTCCTTTGTGGTAGCACGGGGATTGTTGGTCAGATCCTCGGTCTGGGGGGTAACGATAGGAACGCAGAGAGCCTCAGGATTGATGCAGGGAGCGAATGCAAAGTTGATGGCAAGGCGCTGGTAGGCGAATGCACGGAGTGCGTATGCCTGGGCGACCATAGCCTTGATTTCGGAACTTTCGATCTCTTCAATCGGGGGATTGGACTGGATGAAAGTGTTGCAAAGACCGATGAGGTCGTACGGTGATTTGTAACGTACACCGGGGTTACGGTAGTTGGCGCTACGGGAAGAAAGCTCGCCGCAAACGCTGAACCAGTTGTAACCGCTATTCGGAATCCAGGCGTCTGCACCTTCAAGGTCATCACAGAAAGTGATCATGATGAAGCTGTAGCAGTCGGGACGGGTAGAACCTCCGAGAGGGTTGTTGGGCTTGCCGAGGTAGACGAACAGACCGTTGAAAGAAGCGAGAGCTCTGGATTCGTCTGCAGTATTGGTTTCCTGGACCTGGGCCTCAAGGAGAGAACCGCTGGAAGGAACCGCTTGGTCTATTTCGGAGCAGGCTGCAAATCCGAGGGATGCAGCGGCGAGAACTGTGATAATTCTATAGAGTTTCATATTCTGTCTCCTTTTAAATTAGAAAGTGAGGGTAACACCACCGGTGATGTTGCGCATTGCGCCATAGGCGTTGTTTGCAAAACCGGAACCGGAGGTCATGGAACCAATACCCATGCTGTAGCGGGGATCGACACCCTTGCGGGCGGAGAATACGTAGAGGTTTTCACCTGCGCAGTAGATTCTCAGGGAAGCGATGCCAATCTTCTGAGTCCAGCCCTTAGGAAGGGTGTAACCAAGGGTTACGTTGTTGAGGCTCAGATAGTTGGAGCTGATTACGAAGCGGTCGATAGGAGTCTGGGAAACCTCGACATTACCATCCCAACGGGGAACGTTGGTGTTAGTATTGTCGGGAGTCCAGGCGAGGAGGATATCCTTGTGGATTACCTTACCCTTGTTGTCCTGGGTGTGCATGTAGTCCTGATAGGTACCGTCGTAGTAGCGGCCGCCGAGCTGGTAGGAGCACTGTACGGAGAAGTCGAAGCCGTAGGCGTTCAGGGTAGTGCCGAAGCCGCCGAACAGCTTGGGAAGGAAGGAACCGATGTTGTAACGGTCGTCGTGGTCGGTGCTGGTCATGAGGTCGGAGAAGCTGTCAACAATCTCCTCTTCGCCTGTCCAGTAAGGAGTGCCTTCGTCGTCGACATCCCAGACTTTCTGATAGTAGAGGGCCTTACCGGTCTCTTTGTCAACACCGGCATACTTCATCATGTAGCCGTCATAGAGGGAACCGCCAACCTCGTAGATACCGCCGGTGTACTTGATACCGTCTTTCTTGACGGACTCATCGAGGTCGAGGATGGTGTTCTTGTAGTGGCTGAAGTTGGCGTTCCAGCTCCAACGGACGTTGCGGGTCCTGACGATGTCGCCGTCGAGAGAGAGCTCGAAACCGGCGTTGTTGATGGAACCGACGTTGGTAGGGATATATCCCTTCGGGTTACCGGAGGAATAAGGAACATCCTGGTTGTAGAGGAGGTCTACGGTAGTGCGGGAGAAGAGCTCTAAGGTACCGTTGAGGTAGCCGTTGAAGAACTCGAAGTCGAAACCGCCGTTGAGAGCCTTGGAAGTTTCCCAGGTGAGGTTCTCGTTACCTACGGTGCTGAGAGCAATACTGTATTCCTGGGTGTCCTCGTTGTAGGAGTGGGTGTACTGGTTGGCATAAGGGTAGTAACCACCGAGGTTGTCGTTACCCTGTACACCGTAGCTCACCTTGAACTTGAGGAGGTTAACCCAGTCGGCGTTCTGCATGAAGGCCTCTTTGCTGATTACCCATGCAGCACCGATGGACCCGAAGGTGCCCCAGCGGTGACCGGGAGCAAAGCGGGAAGACTCGTCACGGCGGATGGACCCGCTGAGGAAGTACTTGCCGTCATAATCATACTGCAACCTGCCGAGGAAACCGTCGGTCATATACCTGTTGGTGTATGATGAGTTGTACTCTTTGGCGTGGCCGTCGGCGTTGTCGAGTTCACCGATGAACGGGTTGTAGAGGTGGTCATTCTCGCCCTGGAGGTACTGGGACATGCGGTTGTACTTCTCGTAACCGGCGAGGATGTCGAAGTTGTGGGCGTTGCCGAGGGTGAACTTGTACTCAGCGAGGTACTGGGTGTTCACGGTGAACATCCTGCTCTGGCTGACGTAAGCATAACCGTCGGTGCTCTGGCTGGAGCCGAACTTGCTGCCCAGATAGGTGTAACGGGTGTTGTCTGCGGTGACGCCGATGTTGGCGCTGAGGCTGAGACCCTTGACAGGAGTTGCAACTACGCCCCACTTGCCGACGAGAACGTCTGCATACTGGTGCTCGTTGTTGTACTTGTTGTCACGGACTGAGTTACCGACGGTACCGGCACGGGTAATGGCGTTGCCGTCGACATCGGTAGTGGAGTTGGAGTCGTATTTCAAACGGCCGGCTTCTTCAACGATGTAGGGATTGCCGTTCTCGTCAACTTTGCGGACGTACAGGGGATATATGGGAGCGATGGTGTTGACCACGTAGAAAATGCTGCCGGATGAACCCCATGTGCTGGAATACTGTGCAATCTGGGAATCGCTGTGAGAGAAGGTTGTGTTGGTGATGAAGCGCAGCCAGTCCTTGGCCTGATACTCGGCGTTGATACGGCCGGTGTAGCGCTTGTAGTTGGAGTTGTCGACCATACCGCCGTCGTTCAGGAAACCGGCGCTGGCATAGTAGGTGAAACGGTTGGAAGAACCGCTCACGGAAGCGTTGTACTCCTGACGGTAGCCATTGTGGAAGGACTCCTTGTACCAATCATCGGGGGTGTAGTAGTAAGCTCCGTTGTCGTAGCCGAGCTTGGCGTTGGGGTTGACCTTGAAGTTGCGGCCGATGAAGAGCTCGCCCTCAGGGACTGTATAAACCATGTAGCCAAGACCGCCGTTAGTGACGTCGAGGAGGTTCTTGTCTGCGGTTGCGTATGCAGCCTCGGAATCTCCGCCGTTGGCATAGAATGCCTTGTTGTAGAGCTTCTTGTACCATACCTCATAGTACTGTGCGGGATCGGAGATCACGTCGTACTGGGGGATGAGGCGGCTGTTGACACCGAAACGGGCGTCAAACTTGACCTGGGCCTCGCCAGCCTTACCCTTCTTGGTGGTGATGAGGATAACGCCGTTAGCTCCGCGGTGACCGTAAATAGCGGATGCGGAAGCGTCCTTGAGGACGGACATGCTCTCGACGTCCTGAGGGTTGATGTCGGAAATGGCACCCTCGTAAGGGACGCCGTCGACAATGATCAGAGGGGAGTTGCTGGCACTCATTGAACCGATACCGCGGATGCGGATGGTGGAAGAGTTGCTGGTAGGGTCACCGCTGGAGGAGATGACCTGCACGCCGGGGGCAGTACCTGCAAGGGCGCTGGTGACGTTGGTGGCGATCTTCTTCTCGATGGCCTCTTCCTTCACCATAGAGGCGGAGCCGGTGAAGGAGCTCTTTGTTGAAGTACCGTAAGCGATGACGATCGTTGCGTCGATCAGCTCACTGTCTTCTTCGAGATTGACGTCGATGTTGTTCCTTCCCTGCACGGGGACGTTCTTGGCCTTGTAGCCGAGAGCCTGGAAAACCAGGACTGCATCGCCGGGAGCGGAGATGGAATAATGACCGGTATCGTCGGTCACGACGCCTTTGGAAGTTCCGGAGATGATGATTCCCGCTACGGGAATGGGTTCTCCAGCTGCATCACGCACAGTACCGCTTACATTGATGTCCTGGGCCTTGGCCAGTGAGCACGCAAGAAGCAGTGCAGCAGATGCAAAGAATAGCTTAAAAACTCTCATAAGCGTTTTTTTGGATTAAACAATAAATTATACTAACTAAAATTATAGCCCGTTTAAAGGGGTAGTCGTTGGTGCAAAAAATTCGGCGCAAGTTAGTAACAATTTTTTTATTATACAAATTTTATATAGCGTCCCTGCGTGCCTGCAGTGGCGATTTGCTATAAAATCGGTTTCAATTTATCACAAAAATACCGCCAAGTCAAAATTAATAAAAGCAAAAACGCATTCAATTGTTTTAAAAATTAATTAAATTTTTTTTAAACATATCTGTAAACCACGCCGTCCGACCCCGACATAAAAAAGCTGGTTTTTGCATTTTGTCCATTTTGTCGTAACTTTGCATTTTTGCATCTATAAAAAATGAATAATATGAGTGTAAGATTGAAACTGATTATGGTGCTTCTGGCGCTTGCCCAGACGTTGACTGTCCGGGCCCAGAACGTTACCGTGACAGGTGTCGTCTCGGATGAGGCCGGATTCCCTGTTCCCGGGGCTTCTGTCTTTATTCCGGGCACGACCAGAGGTGTAATTACAAGTGACGACGGTCATTTTGTCTTTGAAATCCCTGCTACAGCAAAAGAAATCAAAATATCCTGTATAGGCTACGACGATGTGGACATTGACCTTGCCAAGTCTAAACTTAAAGATATTCCCGTCGTGCTCAAGGAGTCAAAAACCTTTCTGGAGAGCGCTGTAGCCGTGGGTTACGGTTCGCCCAAGAAAGTAGAGTCGCTCGTGGGTACAGTCACTACCGTCAATTCGGAGAGCATACGTAACGCTCCGTCTTCATCTGCCCTGGATGCCCTTCAGGGTCAGGTGGCCGGTCTTGCGGTCCTCACCTCCGGCGGTGTGGCGGGCGATAACTCGGTTTCCATGAAACTTCATGGTACCGGCTCCCTCACTTCGTCGTCTACCCCTTTGTATATTATCGATGGCGTGCCCTCCAGCTCGCGGTCCATCATGGCTTTGAACCCTAACGACATAGAGTCCATTTCCATCTGCAAGGATGCGTCTGCAACATCTATCTACGGAGCCCGTGCGGCCAACGGCGTGGTGCACATCATCACCAAGAGCGGTTCGTACAACAACAACGCCACCATAACGGTGCGTTCCCAGTACGGTATCTCCACCATCACGGATAAATCGCTCTACGAAAACATGATGAGCAGCTCGGAGCTGGCCCGTTTCTGGAACATTTCCGGCATACACTCCGAGCAGTACGTCAAGGAGACATTCTACGATAAGGGCTACGATGCGGACACCAAGTGGTACAACTATGTTCAGCAGTTCAACAACCCCCAGTACCAGAACGACATCTCCATCGAAGGCGGCGGTCAGAGGGTGGCTTACCTCATCGGAGCGTCTCAGTTCCATCAGAGAGGCTCTGCCATCGGCAACGTGTACGACCGCTTTACCATCCGTTCCAATGTGCAGGGACGCCCGAAGGACTGGCTCAAGGTGGGTATGAACATGAGCGCCACCTACGATAAGACCGTGCAGAATCCCAACTGGTCCAACTCGTCCAACAACCGCAACTACACTTCCGGTGCCCTTTCTTACCTCACCCTTCCTTTCTATCCGGCAATCGATCCGGAGACGGGAGAGGAGTACGTAAACGAGTATCCCGGCGGAATGATCAACCACCATACCTATATGGCCAACCGTATCACTCCTTCCGAGCGTCTCGGTCTCAACGGTACGGCCTTCGTTACGGTGGACTTTACTCCGGACCTGAAATTGTCTTCCAGGGTCGGCGTGGACGGATATATCACCCGCTACACCGGAGTTATGAAGCCGGACTACTATTTGATGGGCGGCAGCGGTTGGAGAAGCCGCAGTACGGCGTACAATTATTCTTCCGTGCTTACCAACACCCTTGAGTATTCCAACGACAAGAACGATTTGGTCAAGTTCAGCTTGCTGGCCGGTCACGAGGAAATCTACAACGACTATGACGCATGGTCCGGATCCATCGAGAAGATTATCAATCCCCGAATCACCCTTATCAGTTCCGGTGACCCCGAGACACGGGAGATAGACGAGAGTCAGGTCCAGAGCGCATTCCGCTCTTTCTTCGGACACGGCGACGTGACATTTGCAGACAAGTACATCCTTGACGGCACGGTGCGCGCAGATGCATCGTCCCGCTTCGGTGCTTCCAACCGCTGGGGCATTTTCTGGTCTGCAGGTGCCATGTGGAAAGCCAAGAGGGAGCCTTTCCTGAGATCTGTCGTCTGGCTCAACGACCTTAACTTCAAGGTCAGCTACGGAACTTCCGGTAATGCCAATATAGCTGATTACCAGGCTCTTAACCTGCTCGGAGAGGGTGGTACTTACGAGGGTACCAAGGGCCTTTACTTCGCCCAGCCTGAGAATCCCGACCTTTCCTGGGAAAAGCAGTCACTCCTTACGGTAGCCCTTACCGGAAAGGTCCTTGACCGTCTGGACTTCGACGTGGAGTGGTATCACAGGAAGACTACCGACATGCTCATGAGCGTGCCTATCCCTTCTACCGTCGGCTTCAGTTCCCAGTACCGCAACGTGGGTGCCCTGCTGAACACCGGCGTGGATGTAACTTTGGGTTACGACATCATCCGTACCCGCGAGTCTTTCCTGCATTTCCAGACGACGTTCAACTACAATGCGGAAAAGGTTCTTGAACTCTTTGACGGCCGTGAGCGCTGGGAGATTACAAACACCGGTGTCGCATTCGTAGTGGGGCAGCCTGTCATGTACTATTATCCTATCTATGCCGGAGTGGACAGGAATACCGGTAAGCCCACCTGGTACGTTCCGGATTCCGACAACATAGACACCCCCACGATGAACGAGACTACCGACGTGTTTTCCGAGGAAGAACTTACCCAGAGCACCGGTTTTAAGCGCCACGCTCCCGTATACGGCGGTTTCAGCTTCTCGGGGGCATGGAAGAACCTTTCCTTCCTCATGGATTTCTCTTATGTACTCGGCAAGTACATGATCAACAACGACGCATACTTCTATGCCAACCCCAACAACTTTGCCGACAACAACCAGCATAAGGAAGTTTCCGATTTCTGGACAGAAACCAATAAGGATGCAAAGTGGCCTGATTGGCGCCAGGGAACGGTGATGCAGTTCGATACGCATCTGCTCGAGGATGCTTCATTCCTCAGGCTCAAGAACCTGCAGATCGGGTATTCGCTTCCCAAGTCCGTAATGTCCAACATCAAGTTCATGAAAGACCTGAAGTTTACTTTTACTGGCCGTAACCTTCTCACGTTCACAAAATTCTCTGGTATCGACCCGGAAGACGACACGAACGTTACACTCGGTCTGCCCGCCAACTCGAAGCAGATGCTTCTCGGAATTGAACTGGTTTTCTAAAGAATGCAAGCCATGAAAAACACGATAAAATACTTGTTTGTTGCAGCAGCAATTGCAGCCATTTCCGCTTGCGACATGAATCTTTTGCCTACAGACTCCATAGTATATGAGCCGGGCGGACAGGTTATCGCTACCCGCGAAGACCTTACGCAGTTCGAAGCCCGTATAATGTCTGATTACCGTGCCATTCACGGGGGCATGTACAATATCATAGAGGATGTAATGACCGACGGCTTCAACGCTTCTTCCGGTTTTGGAAACAACTACGGAAGCGTTCACCGCACAGATGACAGCTTCTCTTCCAGTGACGGTTACATAGAGTCTTACTGGAGTAACCACTACATTGTCATCAAGGACTATAACGTGCTGATCAATGCACTGAACGACGAGGTTAACATTCCGTCCGGGACCGAACAGATGGCAGGTATTATCCAGGGCGAGGCTTATATGTTCCGGGCAGAGGCCTACATGAACCTGGTCCGTCACTTCGGCTCACAGTACAATCCCAATGATCCTGAGGCCCTCGGAGTGCCTGTCGTGCTGGAATTCGACCTGTATGCACGCCCAGCCAGGAACACCGTCCACGAAGTTTATAAGCAGATTAAGGCGGACCTCGATTCTGCGGCCGTACGCCTTGCCGGCCAGGTCGGACTGCTTCAGGCGGATTATCCTACAATAGATGCCGTGAATGCCCTTTATGCGCGTTACTACCTGGATACTCAGGACTACAAGAACGCGGCGGCAGTTGCCGGGAAAGTCATTTCCTCCGGCAAGTACACCCTTTCCAATACGGCTTCCAAGCTTCTGGATGAGTCCCGTAATGATATGGGCACTGAAGCCATCATGCAGCTGTACGGTTCCCTTCAGGAGATGCCCAACGCCACCAGTGTCTATACGAGCATGTTCTCGTCACAGGACCACGGCGTGTGCTTCCGCTCGCTGTTCCTGCCCACAAAGAAGCTTGTGGACAGCTACGGTGCAACGGATATCCGCAAGGCGGCATGGTTCACCAGCTCCGACTATTACACCGAGCTGAACGGTACCTACTACCGCGGTGACTTCTTCACCTTTGTGAAGTAT
Source organism: uncultured Bacteroidales bacterium (assembly GCA_947305645.1). GTDB lineage: Bacteria > Bacteroidota > Bacteroidia > Bacteroidales > UBA932 > Cryptobacteroides. The sequence goes on from CAMZEC010000010.1 coordinate 24,937, forward strand.
TTGGGGAACAGCACCCTGTATTCCGGAGAAGTGCCCAACGGCGTACAAATGTGCAAGCCTTTCCTTATCAGTGAGATGTACCTTATCAAGGCCGAAGCTGAAGCCATGATGGAAGAAATTCCCAAGGCCAAATCTACGATCAACGTCCTTCAGACTGCGCGCGGCGCCACCAAGACCAGCGGACGTCTTGAGGATATCCAGAACGAATGGTTCCGCGAGACTGTCGGCGAAGGCATGCGTTGGACTTGCCTGAAGCGGTGGGGGCTTGGCTATGACAAACGTGTTGCCCAGACAGGCACCCTTTCCAAGAATGCCGTCATGGTGGGCGAATACTACGATGCCCGCAGCTTGAGTGCAGACGACAAAGCTTTCGTATGGCCCATTCCCGCCGATGAAAGGCGTTTGAACGCTAACCTTAAACAGAATCCGGGCTACGGTTCAGAATAAATGAGAGCGAGTATGAAAAAGATATATCTTATTGCAGCCGCGCTGCTGCTTGTCGCAAGCGTATCATGCAGCCGCAAAGTGGAATATACCAGCATTCCTTTCGTATATTTCCCTAGTTCCAGCATGTCCGTTTATGAGGACGCCGGAGTTATTGATATCCCGGTCAAGGCCGTTTCCGATGTGGCTTTTACCCTCACGTTCGAGACCAGCGACGGCGAGAAGACCGACCAGGCCACGGGAATCAAGGTTCCTAACGGCAAGAAGGGAGTCGATTATGATATTGAAGACAATGAAGCCGCCATCATCCGCTTCAATGCCGGAGAAAGCGAAAAGAGCATAAGGGTGCGTATTGTCGATTTCCCGGGCGTGCTTACCGGTAACAAAGACTTCACGATCAACATGGTGAGTTCCGGAAACGAAGTTTGCAAAGGAGGTTTTTCCTATTGCAAGGTGACCATCATAGACAATGACCATCCTCTCAAGTCCATACTTGGAGAGTACGCTGCCACGGATTCGGAAGGCAGTGCATGGACAATCACGCTGGCCGCCGATCCGGATAACTGGAATTCCGTTTTTATCGACGGTATAGTCCCTGCCTTCGCAGGCAATTATGTCGGCCAGGGACTGCGTCACTATGTCCCGGGCACGGTATCAGACGACCTTTCCAACATTTCCGTTGTCCTGGGTTACAGGCTTCCGGATAAGTACAACGGCCACGATATCGACATTTGGGGATATGACGGCACTTACATTTACGGTTCAGGTACTCTGGCATTCGAAAAGACGGAGAACGGATACAAGCTGGACGGAACCAAAGGATTTGCCGCAATTTACGACGAGGGCGGTTATTACCTGGCTGCTTCCAATGCATTGGCCATGGCACCTATTACCCTTGTAAAAAAATAACAAAAGATAAGGTATGAAAGCATCATTTTTTAAATCAGCCCTGCTGACTCTCGGCGCAATAGCCGTTCTTGCTTCCTGCGATCTGCTTAAGAAAGATGATGTGTTTGTAAGCGTCAGCGCAGCATCTACATCCTTCATTAACGGCAAAGCTAATGTTGTCGTCAGCCTTTCAGCCGTGTCGGGATCCAATGTAGAGGTCTCTCTTTCTTGCGATGGAAACATTCCTTCGGATGCTGTAAGCTTTAAGAGTTCAGTTGAGGTTCCCGCCGGATCCATTTCAACTGACGTTACAGTTTTCGTTGATGTTGACAAGCTGTCCCCGGGTCAGTACGAGGCAAACATTTCCATTGCTTCCGTCAAGGGCGCAAAAGTGGATCCTTCCGAGAATTCATGTTCAATCTTCCTGGCTGTTCAGGAGCCTGAGGATGTTCGTTCCGTAGTTTCCATATCTAATTACAGTGAAGCGTTCACTGACGGGAAAGCTTCTTTCACCCTGTCTGTAGATAGGGCTTCAGATGCTGATGTTATCGTGAACTTCGTTGTTGTTACCGAGGCTGAGGGTTTTGCCGCCATTCCCGCCTCCGCCCTTACTTTCGACAACCCCGCTATCATTCCAGCCGGGTCTTTGTCCAAGGAGGTCAACGTCACTCTTGACGAGTCCGCAATCCAGAAGGGCGTAAGCAACTATGCAGTTATCAGCATTTCCTCGGTGAGCGACAATGCAACCGTTTCTGCTTCAAAGACCAAAACATATATCGAGGCAACCGCTGCTTTGACTGCTAATCTCAGGAGCGATTGGACCGTGGCATTCGAGGGTGAATATGTGCATGAGGGAGATACTTACAACGTTATCAGCGTCGGCGGTGTGGGAGAGAATGGCAGTTACTATATTTTCATATATGCTAAGGGCATCGTAGATTACTACTTCCCAGGTGATATAAGCGCGTATGTTCAGATGGTTGAAGGCCTTGTGTCGGAGGCTCTCACGTCTGAGGAGCCTTATCAGATAAAGACAGGAGAAACCGGATGGCTGTATAAACCATTCTCCGTAGGTGAATATGAAATTTGGCTCCTGGGCTGTACCGAATCAGGCCATCTTACCGGTGATTATGCCGTAGGTTCTTTCAAAATCGAGGCATCTGCTGCGCAGTTGGAGGCTTACGGCAAGTGGATCGGTGAGTGGAACGTTACCCGCCAGTCAAAGACGGATAAATGGATCATTTCTGAAGATTATCCTGGCGCCAGCTTCATTATTCAGGGCATCGACGGAGATAGTCCTGTGATTGCCGATATCCAGATTTACGCAGATTACGATGCCGCCAACGATGAGATTGTCCTTTATACCCAGGATTGTGATAAGACATGGACTTACCAGGGCACGGAGTATACCATTTCCCTGGTGGGAATGTACCAGAACAGTACCAAACTGGTTTCCGGAGATTTCGACCTGGCGGTGCTCAGCAAGACCGGCGAAAATACTGCAAAGATTACCTCGGGAGGTTCTGTGACTCTCAGCAGCGGGACATATGAGGTGTCCGGTATGACGCTCTTCGCTCACGACACTGAAGGTAGCGGCTATGTTTTCAACGGCCAGGTATTTTATTTGTGGCCCGAAACCATGAATAAGGTTGTAGCCAACGATAATGATCCCGTATTCAATTCATACCTTGGCAAATGGAACATCAAGCGTATGGATTCTGAATGGGATAATGAAGCCAAGGATTATAAGCCGCTCGGAGAGGTCAGCGACACCTGGACTTTTGAACCCAAACTTGCCGGACACTCTTTCACCATTACCGGATTTGAAGGCTTCAGCGACTTGTCCATAGTAGCTAATTACGATGAAGCTAACGGTTCATTTACCGTGTCTGAGCAGTCATTCACGATAGGGGAGTACAACCTTGCGACCCTTGGTATCTTCTATTATCCCGGAAACGACAGTTACCCTGCAGGAAACTACTTGTGGAATGAAGGGGCGGTCATTTTCTCCGGCAAGATAAACGGAGACACTATTGCGCTTACTCCCGCTCCGGCTGGCAACTACGGTGATTTCATCATGTACCAGCTGTTCCAGATTGCAGACGGGAGCGCATATAGCTACCATGAAGTCGGGTACGATCTTCCTAACACCCTTACGAAGGCACAAGCTTCAAACACTGCTTCCAGGGCTCCTATGAAAGTCTCTGACAAGACCCGGCACAAGCTCTCCAGGGGAGACTCGCAGATACGTCGTATGTCTGCTCCTGCCAGCGGGTCTTACCGAGGCGGAGATAAGCTTGAGCGTCATTTGCCTGTCAAGAAATGAAAAAGGTGTTGCTTCTGGTCTGCTTGCTGGCTTGCGCCATAGAGCTGTGTGCACAGAACTATGACTACAAGCCCAGGGAGACATGGCCATATCTGCTTGAAGAGTTTACCTCCGGAGGCGTTCATACCTCCGGAGGCACAAACCTCAACGAAGGATGGTACAATGTCTGTGTTCTGGACGGCAAGCTCCATTTCGTGCAGAACGGCAAGATAATGCAGGCCGACATGCGCCAGGTCCAATATGCCCGCATAGGGGAGTCTATGTACATCAACCGTATGGGGGCCATGGAGGAGGTTGTGGCAGAAGAAGGCAATTATGCCCTGCTGCGTTCGACCCTTGCAGACTTGGACCGCCTGTATAAAAGCGATATAGGTTACGGAGTAAGTTCCGCTACGGCATCTACCCAGAACATCAACAGTTTGGGCATGGCCGGTGGAACCGTAAGCATGGAGCTTGAAGCGGCCATTGCAGAATCCAAATCCGGAACCGTGCTGCCTCTCCGTACCCGTTACGACTTCATGCTCGGAGCAAGGCAGATAGAAGCAAACCGTGCGTCAGTAATGGCCTTGCCGGGTATCGACAAGGCGGCGGCAAAGAACTTTTTCAAGCAGGAGAAGATAAACTGGAACAAGCCTGAGTCTCTTGCGAAAGTGCTCAAGTATCTTGCCGATAATAATTTATAAGGATTCAGAATGAACAGAATTCCGCTGTTGACAATACTGGCGGTCTTCTTGACCTGCGCATGCGGTAAGGAGACCGGAGTGCCAGTCACAAAAACTGCCGGACAGAATATCGAAGACGATTCAGTCGCTTCCGTTTATCTGCCCGGACAGATAAATGTATATTTCGATGACGAGCTCGTCTCCTTCGTGGAATCGGGCGGAAGTCTTCAGCATGCGAGCACCAAGGCTGCCGGTTTTGCATCGGCGCTGGAAGAATTGGGGGTAGTCTCCATGGAGAGGCTGTTCCCCGTGGACGAAGAATTCGAAGAAAGGCATCGCGAATTCGGCCTGCATCGTTGGTACAGGGTGAGTTTTGACGGAGGTACCCCTTCGCCTGCTGCGGCGGAACGTTTTGGCCTTTTACCCGGCGTCCGGAATGCCGCTCCGGTTTACAAGACGGCGGCTTGTGAAACTTTTTTCGATGATCCCAAAGAGGGGCAGCAATGGCATTACCATAACAGCTCATTGTCCTGGGCGGATATAAACGTGGTCCCGGTGTGGAAGAATTACACCAGGGGCAAGCGCGATGTCATTGTATCCGTGGTCGATGGGGGAGTCGATCTGACTCACGAGGATCTTGCAGACGCAGTTGTTCCCCCCGGAGACAACGGCAGCCGCAACTTTATGTTGGACAACACCGGCTATCGCATCGTCGCAGGTGATCACGGCACTCATGTTGCCGGCACTATCGGTGCAATCAACAATAACGGAAAGGGCGTTGCGGGAATAGCCGGCGGAGACGCCAAAGCCGGAGAAGCTGGCGTGCGCATCATGTCCTGCCAGATTTTCCAGGATGGCCTGAAGGGTGCGAATGATGCGGCAGCGATAGTATGGGGAGCCGACCATGGCGCCGTAATCAGCAATAACAGTTGGGGGTATGATTTCAAGGACAGCAAGGGCAACTACAACAGAAAGGCGGCGGAGAGTTCCCACAACTTTTATCTTCAGCCCAATTCCGGAGCGTATAAGGACGGAATAAAGGATGCGATAGATTACTTTAACAAATACGCCGGTATCGATAAGAACGGGCGCCAGACCGGACCTATGGCCGGAGGAGTGGTCTTTTTTGCTGCCGGCAACGACGGATATCAGTTCGGCGCTCCTGCCTCATATCCCGGTTGTATTGCCGTTGGTGCTATCACTCCTTATGGCGCAAGGTCCACTTTCTCCAATTACGGTGAATGGGTTGATATCTGCGCGCCGGGCGTAGATGTTCTCAGTACCACACCGAAGAGCACCTATTCCCTGATGAGCGGCACCTCGATGGCTTGCCCTCATTTGTCCGGCGTTGCTGCACTTATGGTCTCTTACTGCGGTGGAGTAGGTTTTACGCGTGACATGCTGGTGGAGAAGCTCCTCGGCGGCGGCAATTACGCCGATATTCCGTCATCGTACAGGATCGGCCCGCTGGTTGACGCACTCGGCGCAATTGTATATGGTACCGGTGAGCCGCCGGCAAAGGTTGCGACGGTCAAGATTGATGATGTAATATCCAACAACGTGATTGTTACGCTGACGGGTCCCGCCGATCACGACGGCCAGCCTGCTTACGGTTTCCGTATTCTTGCCTCCGAAAGCCTTGAGGAGCTGCAAAAATGCAATCCGCGCAGCCCCGGATCCTTGCATTTCGGAGATTTCTTAAGCAAAGATGCCAAAGTGGGAGAGAGCATAACCGGCGTTTTGGACGACCTGGGATTCAGTACGACCTATTACATCGCGGTTTCCGCTTTTGATTACGGCCGTAACTTCTCCGAAATCACTTTGGCCGGCACGGTGACTACCGGCATCAATCATGCTCCTACTTTGGAGTGGAGCTATACAGGCAGCATGCGTTTCCATGTTCAGGATAACTTCTCTATCCCGTTTACAGTCCATGACGAAGACGGGCACGTGGTAAACGTGGAGTACGATAAAGATAAGAATGATGCCGGCGCCCTCACTCTCAGTGACGGTACCAGGGACGGTGAATATGTGTTGAAAGTTCTTGGCGTTGCGGCCGATGCAGGGGTGTATCATTCTACTATCCATATCTTCGACAATTACGGTCTGTCCAAAGATTTCGATATCGATTATGAGGTCCTGCCCAACGAGGCGCCAACAGTCCTGAAACCTGTGGACGACATTATCCTGAATGTGGCGGGAGATATGGTCAGAATCAACATGGAGGACTACATAGTGGATCCGGACGGAGAGATTCTTACATATAAGATTGACATTTCCGACAATTCCGTGGTGCACGTCAGCCAGAAGAGCGAGAGCTCTGTCCTGACCGTAACGGCTATCGCCGATTCCGGTCTCTCTACGGTCACGCTTTCATGTACGGACGCTGGCGGCAAGCAGGCTTCAACGTCATTCAAAGTGCTGGTAAGGTCGGCGGAACAGGAGTTCCAGGCCTACCCTAATCCGGTCGTTCAGACTCTATATGTCGGAACCGGACATACAAAGGAAATAGCAACTATAAGCCTCTTCAACGCAGCTGGCGCCAACGTTTTCCGCGCTGATTTCCAGTGCAGCGCATTCGAGCCTGCGGCAATCGACATGACCAAAGCCGGACCGGGGGTTTATACCCTTGTGGTGGAGTTTGGCGGGAAAGTTTATAAGAGCATCATAATCAAGAAGTAGGGTATGAAGAGAGTATTAGCTTTATTGATTCTTGCATCCGTCTCTTTGAGCTCATATGCTCAAGGACCGGCTATGGATTTCATATATGCCGACAGGAGCCCTGTGACTTTGGGTACGGCCGGAGCTGCTTATGCCTCCCTTGCTTCCGGAACGGCTTTGTCCGCTTTGGGCAATCCGGCACAGGTTGCTCTTGCAAAACATACTCTGGATGCTGCCGGAATATTCAACCTTGTTCCGGCAGGCGATTCGAGGAGCATGGCGTACGGCGGAGGTGCTTCCGTAAAACTCGGCAAGTTCGGTTTATCTTTGGCTTATCTTGGCGGCAGGTATCCCGAGATACAGCTTTCAAGCGAGGGCGGCGGCGCTTCCGGCCGTTTCTCTCCCAACGATATGACTGTCGGAATTGGGCTCTCCTGTGCAATCGGCGACTTCCTGTCGCTCGGTGCCCTCGGTCGTTTTGCGAGCTCGGCTCTGGACGCCAAGACCACCCTGAAGTCCCTCAGTTCCGACGTCTCGGTGTTGTTCAGGAAAGACGCCCTGAGCGTAAGCGCCGGCGTGATTGCCCTCGGGCCCAAGGTGGAGTCGGTGAGCAACAGGAAATACGTCCTGCCTTCTTCGGCAAGGCTTGCGGGTGCTTACGAGCTTGGGTTCGGCGATTTCTGCGTGGACATCCTGGCCGACGCCGACTATTACTTCAACCGTAATATCAGCGCAGCTGCAGGAGTTCAGGGGAGCTATAAGGATATGGTATTTCTTCGAACCGGATACCGTTATTCCACCGCACGTGACTTTTTTGCCACGGCTCCGGTGCCTTCGTACTTTTCTGCTGGGGCAGGCGTGAAACTCTTTGGGGCAAAGCTCGATTTTGCAGCCGCGTTTGCGTCGGTTACCGGTTGTACTCTGGCACTGTCGCTCGGATATTCCTTCTAGAGCGTTTCCTGACGGATTTGCTCTATATACTTGTCAATCCTGCCCAATTCACTCGGAATCCTGATGTGTTGCGGGCAGGATTTCATGCATTTGCCGCAGCTTATGCAATGGTCTGCCTGGCGAATTGATTCTACGGCCTTGTCGTAGTTTGCAAGGTATTTGCGGCGAGCGCGGGCATAATGTTTTTGCTCGGGCCCTGTGACGTAGGTGCCTTCTATAACGCTGTTGTCGTAGAAGCGGAAAACGCCCGGGATATTGATTCCGTAGGGGCAGGGCATGCAGTACTGGCATCCCGTGCATCCTGTCAGAGGGAATTTCGTGCGGTCTTCGGCTATTTCTTCAAGCAAGGCGAATTCGCTCTCGTTCAACGGTTTGAAGTTGCAGTAGGTCTTCAGGTTGTCCTCCAGATGTTCCATATAGGTCATGCCGCTGAGCACGGTAAGGACATTGGGGAAGCTGCCTGCGAAGCGGAAGGCCCAGGAAGCTGCGCTGTTGTCCGGCTCTATGGCCTTCAGCCTTTCAACCTGGTTCTTGGGCAGGGTAGCCAGGCCGCCGCCGCGCAGCGGTTCCATAATGACTACCGGAATATCACGCTTCGAGAGCTCCTGATACATGTATTCTGCATTTGTGTCGCGGCCGCCCGCATGCTTCCAGTCAAGGTAGTTCATCTGTATCTGAACGAAGTCCCAGTGGTACTTTTCATGTAGCTCCATCATGGAATCGAACCCTTCCTTGTGGCTGTGGATGGAGAATCCCAGATTGCGGATACGCCCGGCAGCCTTTTCCTTCAGCAGGAAGTCCATAATGCCGGTGTCACCGAAGCGCTTTTTGAAATCGTCCGCGCTGCTGATGGCGTGCAGGAGGTAATAATCGATATGGTCCGTCTGGAAAATCTCCAGGGAACGGCGGTACATCAGTATCGAGTTCTCGTAGGTGGAGTTGGAGAAATTGGACAGCTTGGTGGCAAGCAGCCATTTCTCCCTGGGGTGACGGTTGAGCGCAACGGCGGTGGCGCGTTCCGAGTCGCCGCGAAGATACACCGGGGATGTATCAAAATAGTTGACTCCGTGTTCCATGGCCTTATCGACCAAAGCGTTTACGGCTTCCTGGTCTATCACATCCTTGCCGTCTTCGCCGGTAGTCATGGGCCAGCGCATGCAGCCGTAGCCCAGAAGGCCTACGCCAGGGAAATGCTGGGGAACAAGATCCTTCGCTTCGTTCAGGATGACATTATCGCCATTTCTGGCGGCTTTTTTGTCCTTCTTAGCTGCTCCTTTGTCATTCTGAGCTTTGCGAAGAATCTCAGTGCAGCCCGTTAATCCTGTGACTGCGGCGGCTGCCGCGGATGTCTTCAGAAAATTTCGCCTGTCCATACTCATCAGCTTCTGTGAATTTCCAATCCTTTAACTGTAATCGCGCTTACCGGCCTCGACGGGCAAAGGTATTCGCACTTGCCGCATCCTATACACACTTCTTCAGCTACAACCGGCCTGCGATGACCATCAACCGTGACCATACTGATGGCACCTACTGGGCACTCCCTCGCGCATTTGCCGCATCCGGCTTCGCCCTTGGCGGCCAGGCACAGCTCGGCGTTCACAACGGCAGTACCTATGTGGATGAGAGTCTTGGCGTCCTTCTTCACCGGCAGAATAGCGCCTGCGGGGCATATATCGGAGCAGGTGGTGCATTCAGGACGGCAGTAGCCGTTTTCGTAACCCATCTGCGGCTGCAACAGGTGCTCCAGGTCGGTGGAAGGCCGCAGGACGCCGTTGGGGCAGTTTGTTACGCACAGCTGGCAAGCTGTGCAGCGGTCGTAGAAATCCTTCACGCTCTGCGATCCCGGAGGTACCAGCCTCGGCTCGCGCTCAACGGGCGTCTTCGCTTCTATCGGCGCAAGTCCGCCATCGACTTTCATCTCCTGCGCTCGTGCTGTCAGGCCTGCTCCGACCAGCATTGCAGTGGTGGCGATAAATGCCCGGCGTCCTTCGTCCGGCCGCGACTCCGCTTCGACGCGCGAATAATCGGGAGACGGGGATGAGGGTCCGGCGTTACTCGGCCGCAGCCCGCAGCCTGCTGCGGAAACAGCGAGGACGGACGTAGACGGATCCTCAGTCCCCGCGGACGAACCGCGCGGCGAAGCGTAGCTACCAGCCGGACGGCGTCCGTACTTCAGCCCACCTATCTTGCAAAAGTCTATGCAGTCGAAGCAGTCAACGCAGCGGGATCCGTCTAAGGTCTGTGTGGCCGCATCAATGCAGGAGGCCTTGCAAATATGCGAGCAAGCCCCGCACTTCACACACTTGTCCGTATCAAAGCGAACGCGGAACAACGAATACTTGCTGAAGCATCCCAGGAACGTGCCGACGGGGCAGATGACGTTGCACCATGCACGCCCCCAGATCCAGGCGCAGAGCACGACCACCACAAGCGTAGCGCAAGCGGCAATCATAAAAGGCGCCGGGCCCCCGCCGACCACGGCCGTAACCATGCGCCCGTAGATGCTGTACGGCCCCAACAATGCGGTGATGAGCTGGCCATCCACAATCAGGCACGCAATGTACAGAGCCAGAACGGGATAACGCACCCATCGGCGCTCCTTGTTGAAAATATGCTTCTTGCTCAACGGCTTGATGCGCTTGCCTAATATGCGTCGCACCCGGATAACAAAGTCCTGAAAGACGCCGAGCGGACACAAAACCGAGCAGTAGATGCGACCGAATAGCCATGTAACCAGCAATATACCGGCAACGACGACTATATTCCCCAGAACGGCACCGCCGATGAGGCGTGTTACCGCAGGAAGGAACTGGAGTTTGGCAAGCCAGCCCCACCAGTCGTGGCCTATGCCCACAAACAGCAGCGTAATGCACACAAAGCACAATACCGCCAACGAGATACGTATTTTTCTTAACATACTATGTAGTTTCCAAAATATGGTCAGCGAACGTCAAGCGCTCCCCGCAATAGTTGCGGAAGTCCTCCCAACGGTAGAAATCGGGCCATTCACGGCCACGGGAATCGCGGTAGCAGGCAATGGGGAAGTGCTGAGGCTCTTCGTCCAGGCTGCAACGCACCAGCACCTCACCGCTGCGGTTGCGATACAAGGCGAAAAGGAGAGTAGAAGCCATTGGCATGTTCCCGTAGTCGTAGATATGCCACACCTTGTGAGGATCCGACTCGCAATTAGTCCATCCGTAGGCCGCGAGGAGAACCAGCGTGCCGGAAATCTTGTAGTCGTGCCCGAACCTGAGGCGGGCCGCAACGTCGCCGCCGGCAATATCTTCCTCCCAATACTTGACGAAGTCGCGCAGCAGCGCCTCTTCCAGCGCCCAGTTGCGACCGTGGTATAGCGGTGTAGCCCCGCAACAGCTGTACATGCGGAAGTTCTCACACTCCCACGCTTGCCAGGCATCTTCCGGATCCATCAGGTACATCAGGGACTCCTCCGGGCCGAGAGTCTCCGAGAACGCCAGATAGAAGTAAACGGCACGAGCGGCACTCACGTAATCCTTAAACACTTTGAGCACGAAGGACGGGTCTTTGAAAAAGCGCCCGAAGTAGCGTCCGGGGTCAAGATTGTCATTCCAGAGAGCGTTGAAAGCGGGATTCCACCTGGCTGTATCCGCCTCGAAGGAGCGGCTCCAATCGCGTTCCTCCGCACGCGGATTGTACTTGCTTGTCGGATTCAGTATGCCCATGTCTGCGGCGGAAGCGTCAAAGCGGATGTTCAGCCTCGGGTCCAGCCGGCGGTATTCATCGCAAGCGGCTGCCATGGAGATGATAGTGCGGTTGGTCTGGGTAGAACGGGCGTCGATGGTCCTGCGGCCGCGGAAGACCGGCTTCCATGTCTTCATAATGCGATTCGCAACGTTGCGGTGCTGCATCTGACCGTATTCCGTAAGGTCGTATGCGCGTCCGCGGACCTTATGATAAACCGCTTCGCTGCGTTCCAGCAGTTCTTCCCCCAAAGGAGTCAGCTGCCCGGCCCTGTCGGCTTCTGTGACCAGCTTATGTATCTGGTCATAAAGCGACTCCTTGCTGTAAAGGCGCGCTCCATGACGCGCGTAAGTGCTTATGTTGAACGGCTTGAAACCATTGGGAGCCGCAGGTGCTGCAGCCGGCCCTTCATAGGGGTATCCACGGTACCAGTCGGCTGCCCGGCGCACATCGGCACGAACCTCCTCAGGGGACAGGCCCTGAGCCGCGAGACAGAGGCTGACGGCAGAAAACAGCACTATGCTTAGGAGTCTTTTCATAAAGGCAAATATAGTAAAATCCAAAATAAATACATATCTTTGCCTGTGGTTAGAGTTCTGTCGTAAAAAGACAGGACTCCTTTGTTTAACTTATCGCATAATTATGGCAGAAGTTCATTATATGAGCCAGGAAGGGCTCGAAAAACTCAAGAAAGACCTTGCAGAGGCGCTTGCCCAGCGTCCCGTTATTTCGGCTGCTATTGCCGAGGCCCGCGAAAAGGGAGACCTCTCCGAGAATGCGGAATATGAATCCGCCCGTGAGGCCCAGGGATTGCTGGAGCTCAAAATCGCAAAACTTCAAGACACTATTGCCAATGCAAAGGTTATAGATGAATCCCAGCTCAGCACAGATAAGGTAAGTATGCTTACAACCGTCAAGGTTAAGAACCTTTCCGCAGATGCCGAGATGACATTCACCATCGTGGGCGAGAGAGAGGCTGATTTTTCACAGGGCCGCCTGGCAGCTACAACCCCTATTGCCAGGGCTCTCATGGGCCACTCCAAGGGTGAGACCGTAGAGGCAAAGGTCCCTTCCGGAATTCTGAAATTCAAGATTCTCGATATTTCCCTATGACAATCTTCACAAAAATAGCGAAAGGAGAAATCCCTTCGTACAAAGTAGCGGAGGACGATCAGTTCTACGCTTTTTTGGATATAAGCCCCCTTGCGGCGGGCCATACCCTGGTCATCCCCAAGAATGTAGAAGATGACTATATCTTCAATCTCGACCCCGAACTTTACCAGGACCTGTGGGCCTTTGCCCGTAAGGTTGCCAAAGCTCTCAAAGCCGCGGTGCCATGCAAGCGCATAGGCGTGGCGGTACTCGGAATGGAAGTTCCCCACACCCACATCCATCTGGTGCCCCTTCAGACCGAAGGCGACCTGGATTTCCGTAAGAAGCGCCCCGAGATCACATCCGATCAAATGGCCGCCATTGCAGCCTCCATACTTGCCGAATATGAAAAGCTTTAAGCTGTTGCTGGGCGCAGCCATGCTGCTGGCCGCCTGTACCCCCAAGGCACGTATAGACTGCACCGTTGCGGGTGCTCCCGAATCCCAGGTAGAGGTCAAGCTCCTGGATATCAATGTTTATAAAGTACTCGATACGGTTCGCACCGACGCCTCCGGGCGTTTTCGCTATGCTGTGGATGTAAAGTCCGGCCAGCCTGAGTTCATCTATCTTTTCAAGGACGGCGCCAGGATTGCATCCCTGCTGCTCAGCGAAGGCGAGAAAGCTGTAGTCAAGACAGACACCCTTGGCAATTATCAGGTGGAAGGCTCTCCCGAGTCCGTGCTTCTGGCAGACGTGGAGCGCCGTATCGCCTCTTTCTCCAGGGATATGAACGCGACGGACGACGCCCGTGAGTTGTCCTCTCTGTACATAGACTATTACCGTGCATGTACCAGGTACGTCCTGACGAACTCCAAGTCGCTGACCGTCATACCTGTTCTGTTCCAGCAGCTGGATGCCAACACTCCGGTATTCAGCCAGTACACAGACGCCATTCTCTTCCGCAACACCCTCGATTCCCTTCAGACCGTTTATCCGGAGTCCCGCTATGTCAAGGCGCTGGAGAAAGAGACATTACGCCGCGAGAATGCCATGAAGCTGAGGACCCTCGTCGGCTCGGCGGATACTCAGGGTTACCCCGACATCAAGCTCTCCGACGTGAACGGGCAGAAAGTGAAGCTGTCGGAAGTCGACGCCAAGGCCATCCTGCTGCATTTCTGGGATTCTTCCGTTGCAGAAGACAAGATGTTCAACCTGGATAACCTGATGCCGCTCTGGGAACGCTGGAACAAACGCGGCCTTCAGATTTATGCCGTTGACGTCAATACGGACAAGAATATGTGGGCTTCGGTAGTGCGCGCCCAGAAACTGCCCTGGATTAACGTGAACGACGGCCTCGGCGCCGCTTCATCTGCCGTGATGCTGTACAACGTATCCGCTGTACCTGCTTCCTTCCTGCTGGCAGGCGGTGAGCTGGTCGGCACGATTAAGGGTGATAAAGAGCTTGAAAAGGAACTGTCCCGCATTCTCAAATGATACGCTATACCATCGGTATTGATTACGGCACCGACTCTGCGCGGGCGGTGCTGGTTGATGCGTCGTGCGGACGCATCGTGGCTTCTTCTACCTGCAATTACGCCCGCTGGGCCGAAGGGCGCTGGTGCGATCCGCTTTCCCAGCAGTTCCGCCAGCATCCCCTGGACTATATCGAGTGCCTGGAATCGGTCCTGAAGGAAGTGGTGGCTGCCTGCCCTGACCCTTCCGCCATATGTGCCATTTCCGTCGATACTACCGGAAGTACCGTGGCCATGACGGACCGCAGCGGTATGCCGCTGTCTCTCCAGTCTGGGTTCGCGGAGGATCCGGACGCTATGTTCGTGCTCTGGAAGGACCATACGGGAACCGTTGAGGCAGAGGAGTTTACGGCTGCCGGTGCACGCCACGTGCCTAATTACATCTGCCAGAGCGGCAACCATTATTCTTCCGAATGCACCTGGGCCAAGGTGCTGCATATTCTGAGGTCCAATGCCGCCGTGCGCGACGCTGCATGGGGATTTGTGGACGAGTGCGACTTCGTCACAAACCTGCTGACCGGCTGCCGCGAATTCGGCGCCATGAAGTGGGGACACTGCATCCCCGGGGCCAAGCAGCTGTGGAACAAAGACTGGGGCGGCTATCCGCCGGAGAGCTTCTTCGAGGAGATCGACCCCCTCTTGCTGCCGGTGTTGCGCCGCATACCCCAGGTCAACTATCCGAGCTCTGCGGTTGCCGGCAATCTCTGCCCCGAGTGGGCGGAAAAGCTGGGCCTGAGCACCTCCGTAATAGTCGGCGTGGGCAACTGTGACGCCCATTCAGGTGCCGTAGGAGCCGGCGTGCGTCCCGGCACGGCCGTTCTGAACCTCGGAACCTCCGCCTGCTACATGGCAGTAATGCCGGTGGAAGAGATGCGCGGCCATTTCATCGATGGCCTTTTCGGCCAGTCCGAGGGCACGATACTCGAGGGCTACATGGGCTACGAAACTGGCCTGTCGGCGTTCGGAGACATTTTCGCATGGTTCAAGCGGCTCTGCGGCCGTGAGCTGAACGATCTGGCTGCCGAAGCAAGCGGCATCGTCCTCCGTGACGACCTCCCGCTGGCAACCGATTTCTTCAACGGCCGTCGTGCCCCCAACCCCAGCAACATAGTTACCGCCAGCATCAGCGGTTTGCGCATAACTACCTCGCCGGCAGAGATTTACCGTGCGCTCGTGGAGGCCGCAGCCTTCGGCTCCAAGGCCTGCATCGACCAGTATCTGGACGGAGGAATCCGTATCGACAAGATGATTGCTGTCGGCGGTATCGCACAGAAGTCGCCGTTCGTGATGCAGATGCTTTGCGATGTGCTCGGGCGTCCCATCGAGGTGTCCGACTGCAAGGACGCCTGTGCCATGGGAGCGGCCATACATGCCGCCGTAGCTGCTGGCCTGTACGGTTCCGTGCTTGAGGCGGAAGATGCTCTCTGTCCCGGTGCATGTGCCACCTATACTCCTGACCCTGAGCGGCATGCGTTCTACCTGCGCCGCTACGAAAGATATTCAGAATTAGCTCAGTTCGTATTATGACAGTTTTCGAACCCGCAAGGGAAATACCGGTACGCGCCAGCGTCGACATTCTTGTCGTGGGTGGCGGTCCTTCCGGTGTCATGGCTGCTTATGCGGCCGCTCGTAAAGGCAATCACAAGGTTATGCTGCTGGAGACTCGTGGCTTCCTGGGCGGCAACCTTACTATAGGTCTGCCCATTTTGGCATTCCTCGGCCCCAAGGGCAACCAGGTTATCAAGGGAGAGCCCCAGAAGTTCATCGACAGGCTCCGTGCCCGCGGCGCAGCTACTGACCACTATCCTTGCAAGCTGCACAAATCCTTCACCATGGTGGATGCCGAAGAGGTGAAGAACGTTTGTGCGGATATGATGGAAGAGGTTGGCGTAGAGGTGCTGATGTACGTCTTCTGCTGCGGAGTCATTAAAGAGGGCGAGCAGGTTAAGGGCGTGATTATCGAGTCAAAGTGCGGACGCGAAGCCATTCTGGCGAAGACCGTTATTGACTGTACCGGAGACGGCGACGTTGCCTTCCGTGCCGGAGTCGAATGTAACAAGGGAGATGCCGACGGCGGCATGCAGCCTCCCACCCTTATGTACCAGCTGCGCGGAGTAGACGTGCAAGCTTTGAGGGACGCCATTGTCCAGCATCCTGAGGTTTACGACATGGACAATATGCCTCACAGCCAGTTCACAAGGCGCCATTTCATTACCGTGGGCCTTCGTGGCATGATAGACAAGGCCCGCGAGGCCGGGCTGGACATTCCTGTAAACCGTACCATACTTATTACCGGACTTAAGCCTGACGAGATATGGGTGAATATGGTTCGCGTGAGCGGAACAGACAGTACCGAGCCGTCGAGCTATACCCATTGCGAGATAACCGCCCACAGACAGATAAAGGTTATCAATGAATACCTGCGCCGCTTCGTGCCCGGTTTCGAGAATGCCCATATGGAGATAGTCGCTCCGTTCACCGGCGTTCGCGAGAGCCGCGTTATTGTGGGTAAGTATGTGCTTACAGCAGAAGATATCGTGGCAATGAAGAAGTTCGACGATGCAGTTGTGGTTGCCGGTTATCCGGTTGATATTCACCACTCCAAGGGCGGCGACTGCACCATGATATTTACGGAAGACGCTTACGATATCCCTTATCGCGTGCTTGTTCCCGAGAAAGTCGAAGGCCTTCTTGTGGCCGGACGCTGCTCCTCCATGAACCATGAGGCCATGGCCGGCACGCGCGTGATGTCCACCTGCATGGCCTTGGGCGAAGCCGCCGGCTCTGCCGCCCGCGTCGCTCTGGAGAGCGGTGTTCTGCCTTCAGCAGTCGATGTCACCAAGGTTCGCGCCGACCTCCTGGAGAACGGGGTGTACCTGGGGTAGAGTATCATTCATGATAGCGGGGCAGGTCCAAAAAAAGTATTAGGACCTGCCCCGCTTTTTTGCAAAATACGCGTTCTGGTGCTGCAGGTCCCCGACTAATTTTTGGACCTGCCCCGACACTATGCGAAAAGCCGACGCGTTAGCATCGGCTTGAAGCGGAGGAAGAGGGATTCGAACCCCCGGAACGTTGCCGTTCAACAGTTTTCAAGACTGCCGCCATCGACCACTCGGCCATTCCTCCATTTTGGGATTGCAAAGGTATGTAAATTATCTGTTTTCTGCAAGTGCCTCCCGAGCCTCTTCCAGAATAGGCTGGCAATAGGACAGGAAGTCGGTCCAGCGGTAGTAGCTACCGGATACCGGCGTGAGAGGGAGCTGCAGCGGCTCCTCGTTCAGCATGAGCAACACCAGCATGTCGTCCTCCCGTGGCGATGAGGCAGAGCGGCGTGGGGCGAAGAGCACAATCTGCAAATTGCTGGCCATAGGAATACGGGAAACGTCCCAGACCTTCCAGGCATCAGCGAGATCCTCAATCTCGGCATCCCATCCCTCCAGCTTCATAAGGGCGAACAGGGCCATCATACAGCCGTCGTGTCCGAAGCGAAGACGAACGCTGACCCCGTCTGCAAGATCCTCAGTAACCTTTTCGATTATGTCGCCGAGCACTGCTTCTGAAAGGTAGCACGCTCGCCTGTCGTAGCCGGGCCAGCGGCTCTTGGATACATAGAAACGGTAGTTGTCCAGCCTGCCTAGAAGCATCAGCTCGTCTTCCGTGAAAGCTTCCAGCATTCCGTAGCCAAGGCCGCAGCTGGGAAGGTTAGCGGCCACGTCGAAGAAATCCTGAATGAAAATAAGCGGGTCGCAGATGCCCTGGGCTGATGGGTAATCAGTGAACAGGCGCCCGCAGAACGGTTCCGGGTCGATAAGGCCGGCGGCATATTCTTCAAACGCCGGACGCCACAGACCTGTTCCTTTCTTCCACTGGACGTCGTATTCCGTGGCCATGGGATTCTCAAGCGTGTGCTGGTTGATGCGGCCAGAATAACTCCGTGACGCATCGGCGTGGATTTGTAGCCTCGGGCGCTGAGCGAGCAGCTCCTGGGTGAAGTACTGCATGGAGAGCATAGTGCGCTCCAGATTGGTGGAGTTGGCTTCCACCCGGTTGCCGTTGCGGAATAGCCGTGGGTAATTCCGCACCATTCGTGCAGCTATGCCACGGTGCTGCCCGGCGCCGAGGGGCGTGAGCTCGCCTTCGTGTTTGTCGAACGACGGGTATGCGGAGGAATAGAACTGCCATATCCGCTCGCCTTCGTCTGTCAGCTTGCCCTCAGCAGACGCTGCAGACAGCACTACATATACATTCTTATATTGTCCCGGATCCACCAGATACCGTGATCCGTGGCGGCCGTAGTGGCTAAGATACACCGGGACGTATCCCCGTGGCGCCAATGGTACAGCCGGTACCGTTTCCGGATACAGCCGCGATGTGCCGAGGAACCACTCTGCGGCAGCTTTTTCTGCGGAAGAGGGAGTATCCGGCGAAACTTCGCTCTCTTGCGGCAGTTCAGAGGGAGAAGTAGTACCCAGACGAACCGTGGCCGCCCGTGGCCACGTGAACGGGAGGGGCCCAGCCGCAAGGCTGGGAGGGATAGCGCGAAGCGCGTAGTTCGGCGGGGTACTACTTCTTCCGCAACAAATACTGCCGCAAGAAAGAACAGTAACCAGTGCAAAGCTAAGCAGCCTTCTTGTCATCCTTCGGTTTGTCTTCGGAAGCGAAGAACTTCCACTGGAAGAGAATCAGGTAGAAAGCCCCAACAGTCACACATGAATCTGCAAAATTGAACACCGGGCTGAAGAAAATAACCTCCCCTGCGGAGTTGTGAATAAGGGGGAAGTAAAACATATCTACGACCTTGCCGAACATGAAAGGCGCATAGTCCCAAATCATGCCGTAGAACAGGCAGTCTATGATATTGCCGAAAGCACCGGCCGTAATCAAAGTCAAACCCACAAGAACCCCTGTGGGCGCCTTGCCCTTCTTGTTCAGGGAAGAAATCCACCATATCAAAGCTCCGCATAAGATAATGCGGAACAGCGAAAGAAGGAATTTGCCGACGGCTCCGCCGAACTTCATGCCGAAGGCCATGCCTATGTTCTCTACGAAGCAGATCCTGAACCAGTCGCCTAGGACATAAATCTGCTGGCCGAGCTCCATGTTGGTCTTGACCAAGTATTTGATAACCTGATCAATAACCACCAGAAGAACCCCGAGAACAATCAGCCTTGCTCCTCTGGAAACTTTCATTTCCTTCCGGACTTAGCGAGTTTCTCCTTGGCTTCCACGGTCAGTGTGGCATGAGGCACAAGACGCAGGCGCTCCTTGGGGATAAGCTTGCCGGTCTCACGGCAGATACCGTAAGTCTTGTTCTCTATGCGCACCAGCGCGGCTTCAAGGTTCTGGATGAACTTGTACTGGCGCTGAGCGAGCTGGCTCGCCTCCTCCTTGGAGAGCTGGTTTGCACCGTCATCCTCTACGGTCTTGAAAGAAGGTGACGTGTCCTCAATGTCATTAGAACCGTTATGCATGATAACGTGGCGGAGAGTCTCATACTCTGCACGGGCCTTTTCGAGCATATCATCGATGATAGCTTTGAACTCGGCGAGTTCCTCATCGGAATAACGTGTTTTAACTTCTTCTGCCATAATTATTTACGTTTAAGGGTAATGGTTATTGTGTGGTTTTCCCAGGGAAGTTGTACGGCTCCTTCGGGAGCCTCGGAAAGAGGTTTCAGTTCAAGGCTCACGGACAAAGTCTGGGAAGCAACATAGCTTCCGAAGGCGTCCAGCGCCTTGCGTATATTGTCGTACGCCTCTCCGTCGGCGTAGATGACGCTGTCAATTCTGTCCGTCAGCTCGAAGCCGCTTTCCTTGCGCAGGTTCTGGATAGGGTGAATAAGCTCGCGGGCGGTACCTTCAAGCACCAGCTCGGGCGTCTGTACTATATCCAGAGCAACGGTAAGAGTACCTTCGGTGGCAACCAGCCAGCCCGGCATATCCTCGGAGTTGATCTCGTAGTCGCCGGGATGCAGTAGAACGGTGCCTGAAGGCAGCTCAAGGGCATATTCCTCGGAACGCTCGATATCCGCAATGGCTTCCTGGCCCAGCGTGCCGAACGCAGTGGCGATTTCCTTCATCTGCTTGCCGTAAATCTTGCCAAGGGTCTTGAAGTTGGGCTTGATCTTCTTGGTAATGATACCGGTGGTGTCATGCAGGAACTCCAGCTCCTTCACGTTAACCTCGGTCAGGAAGATATCCTTCACCTTCTCGATATGGGCCTTCACCTCGTCGTCAAGCACGGGCACAAGCACCTTGGCCAGCGGCTTGCGGACGTTGATGCCAACCTTCTTGCGGAGGGCAAGCACCATGGAAGAGGCCTTCTGAGCGAAGGACATGCTTTCTTCCAGAGCTTCGTCAACCAGCTCCTGGCGACACACGGGCATGGCCTCGAAGTGCACCGACTCGCTGTCGGGTACGAGGTCCAGCCACAGGCGCTCCATGAAGAACGGAGCTATAGGGGCGCCCATCAGGGCAACCCCCTTAAGTACCTCGTACAGAGTCTGGTAGGCGGCGAGCTTGTCGTCTCCCATGCCGGAGCCCCAGAGGCGCTTCTTGTTCAGACGTATGTACCAGTTGCTCACGTCGTCGCAAACGAAATCCTGCACCAGACGGCCTGCGGTGGTGATATCGTAGTCCTCGTATGCCTCGTGTACCCGGCGGGCGAGGGTGTTCAGCTTGCTGATGATCCAGCGGTCGAACAGAGGCCTGCTTTCATAAGGCACTGCGGCCGCTGACGGGTCGAAGCCGTCCAGGTTGGCATAGAGTGCGAACACTGAGTAGGAATTGTAAAGCGTGCCGAAGAACTTGCGGCGTACTTCTTCCACTCCTGCCTCGTCGAATTTCAGGTTGTCCCAAGGCTGGGCGTTGGTCATCATGTACCAGCGCAGAGCGTCAGGGCCGTAGTTGTCCATGGCCTTGAAAGGATCCACGGCGTTGCCGAGGCGCTTGCTCATCTTCTCGCCCTTCTTGTCCAGCACCAGGCCGTTGGAAATAACGCGCCTGAATGCCGGCGTGCCGCTTACCATGGTGTGTATGGCGTGAAGGGTGTAGAACCATCCGCGGGTCTGGTCCACTCCCTCGGCAATGAAGTCGGCGGTGCAGCCGAAATCGGGGCTGGAGATGCCGCGCAGGCCTGTCTGGGCGTACGGCATAGCGCCGGAGTCGAACCACACGTCGATGAGGTCCGTCTCGCGGGTCATCTTCCTGCCGCTCGGGCTGACCAGGTAAATCTCGTCCACGTACGGGCGGTGCAGGTCTATGCGGTCGTAGTTCTCCTTGCTCATGTCGGAAGGGTCGAAGCCTTTGTCCCTCAGGGGGTTGCTCGCCATGAAACCGGCGGCTACGGATTTGTCTATCTCGTCCCAGAGCTCACGTATGCTGCCTATGCATTTCTCCTCGCGACCGTCATCGGTACGCCATACCGGCAGGGGAGTGCCCCAGTAGCGGCTGCGGCTGAGGTTCCAGTCCTGGATGTTCTCCAGCCACTTGCCGAAGCGGCCGGTTCCGGTGGATTCGGGCTTCCAGGCAATCTGGTCGTTGAGGGCCATCATCTGCTCGCGGACGGCGGTGGTGCGGATGAACCAGCTGTCCAGCGGGTAGTAGAGTACCGGTTTGTCGGTACGCCAGCAGTGGGGGTACGAGTGGATGTGCTTCTCTATGCGGAATGCCTTGCCGGCGGCCTTGAGCATAACGCAGATGTCTACGTCCAGCGTAGGTGCATCTTCCGGCAGCGAGGCATCGTAGGAATTCTTGACATAGCGGCCGGCCCATTCGGAGTACGAAGGGTCTACACGCCCGGCTACATACTGCGGGTCGAGGTCTTCGATGCGGTAGAAGCGCCCGCGGAGGTCCACCTGAGCCTGCGGATTGCCGTCTTTGTCCGTAACGTGAAGGGCGGGCACGCCGGCGAGACGGGCTACCTTGGCATCGTCGGCACCGAAAGTCGGAGCGATGTGTACGATTCCGGTACCGTCCTCCGTGGTCACGTAGTCGCCCGGTATCACGCGGAACGCACCTTCGTCGGGTCGGAACCACGGGATGAGCTGCTCGTAACGCATGCCAACGAGCTCCTTGCCCTTGAATGTGCCGGGAAGCACTTCGTAAGGCACTTTATCGTTGAACCACGCGCCCACAAGGGCCTTGGCAAGTATGTATGTTGCAGGCGCTCCGGTGTACGGATTTGCGCTGCGGACTTTTACGTACTCGATTTCCGGACCGACGCAGAGGGCGGTGTTGGACGGGAGCGTCCAGGGGGTGGTGGTCCATGCAAGGAAGTAAAGGTCTTCCTCACCGATCACCTTGAACTGGGCGCATACCGTTGTGTCTTTGACGTCCCTGTAGCAGCCGGGCTGGTTGAGCTCGTGCGTGCTGAGGCCTGTGCCGGCGGCGGGGCTGTACGGCTGGATGCTCTTGCCTTTGTAGAGCAGGCCCTTGCCGTAAATGTCCTTGAGCAGGTACCAGAGGGTCTCGATGTACCGGTTGTCGTAGGTGATGTACGGGTCGTCCATATCCACCCAGTAGCCTATGCGCTCGGTGAGGTTGCGCCATTCGGCGGTGTACTTCATCACTTCGC
>CAMZEC010000011.1 GCA_947305645.1 uncultured Bacteroidales bacterium
GCGCTCTGCCAGAGAAATGTCTTCATCTTCAGGAACCAGCAGGGAAGCGTAGAAGAGTTCGGATTGGAGGGCGGCCACAACTCGGCGGGCGATTTCGCGGTTGTAAGACCATTCAAGGAGACGGCCGTCAGGGGAGCGCTTTCCTGCAGTTTCCCGGCCGTGTCCGTTGTCGATTAAGATTTTCATAGGACACAGAGTTTAGGTTGCAGGTCGGCAGACCAAAGATAATCATAATTCGGAGGAAAGGGAAAAATTCGTATCTTTGCAGCGACACGTCGGTTGCCAAGCCGATATGTTAAATTTCGTACGGGGCCGGGCCGCTGTGAAGCTCCTGGCCCTTTTCAGTACACTGCGGGACACCCATTATATTAGTACATTTTCAGTACATTATCACGAAGAATCAGATATAAAAAATGCCCCTCACGTATGTGAGAGGCATTTTTAGGCGGTGCGGAAGGGACTCGAACCCTCGACCTCCGGCGTGACAGGCCGGCATTCTAACCAGCTGAACTACCGCACCAGGTGCGCTGGTTTGCGTCAAACGCGGATGCAAATATAGGTAGATTTTTTGAATTTCCAAACATTTATTTAAAACTTCCCTTATAAATCGAAGAATACTACTTTCAGGAAATTGATGCCAGCCATGGTATGCGTGCCAAAACTGCCGAACATGTATTCGACTTTGTCGGACTTGCAGGCTCTCTGAAACTCCAAGGCGCTCTCAAATGGAATCATTTCATCATCACGGCTGTGGTATATCAGAACAGGAGCCTTTGGCGCTACATGAATAGTGGAATTGCGATCAAGGGCCACAAACAACTGTTTTGTATAGGGATTTGATTTGTCCTTGCATTCTTCGGTAATGAAGTCATGAAGGGGGAGTGGGCCCATCAGTTCCTTAATCTGGTCTATGGTGTATTTCTTCGAGTTTATCCATTCGCCGTAATTATCGAGCAGCCGGGGCTTGAAGAAATGATTCAAATCGATTCCCATCCTTTCTCCGACCACCATACCTTGAATCAACATCGGTATGGCGCAGGGAATTTTTGTAATGTCTTTCTCGATTGCAATCTCGCAGGTGGCTGTAAGGTCGTATGGACCGCCTCCGGCATATACTTTCTTAACCGGAAATGTATCCGGATACTCCTTTTGCAGAATGTCCAATACGCCCATTGTAATCGCAGCGCCCTGCGAATATCCGAACAACACGACCTCATCACTCTCAGGCTTGCGCCCAATCTGTTCCAGATAGGGTTTTGCCACAAGGGCGAAATCAGTAACGCTGCGGGCGGTGCTCTCTATATGCATAAACGGATGCACGCGGTTGGCGGTAACGCCATAGCCTATGTAATCCGCAATCACAAGAGCATATCCTTTTGCGGCAAAAATCCCCTCGATCGGGAACGATTCGGAAGGGGCTTCGTAGTCAGCGCATATAGCATAGTGGCTGATAAGCATCAGGTTCTTGATGGGGCCCTTAGTTGGGTAAATAATCTTCCCGGAAAGCGTGATGGGAGTGCCGTCTATGTCGTGACCCGTATATGTCCCGGAAACATGCGTCAGGAAACTGCTGGAGGCTGAACTTATTATATCACGTGCGGTCTCGGTAAATACCCTTGACAAAGAGACGGAGCCCGTGTCCGGCGAGCCGTCCGGGGTGAAAGCCGGCTTTGTGGTTTCGGATAAAGGGTTGAATGCGTCGAAGTCTACAAATCTGTCGACTTCCGGCTGACGGCAGGCGCAAAGCATAGCACTGGTGATAAACAAAAGCAGATACTTTCTCATCACCATGCGTAATTAATGCTTAAAGAAACCAGGCGGGAGCCCAGCATATAGATACGGGTCTCGCCGGCAAATGCATTCATCATTCCAAGGTCGAGCGCCCCATACCAATGGCCGGCGCCGACCTGAATGCCAATCAGGTTCACGTTGAACGCGAAAGCGGCTTCCGTATTATTCGAGACCGACAGCAACACTCCGGCTCCCAGTCCGGAATACAGGCTAACCGGGCCCTTATGAAAATAGGTCACACGTGCCGTGGGCATAAGCGCAAACCTGGAGTACCTTGCATCGGGCTCCTGTTCCACAAGCGTATGCGTACGGTCGAATAATCCGCTTTGCCAGGCAATGTCGCTGAAGTCAAACTGCGCGCCTATGCTGAAAAGATCATTCAACCGGTACTGATACTCGGCAAAGAAATGACCTAAATACTTATGACCGTAAAGCTCTTCTACTCTATAATTCTCGGAAATCTTGGACGGATCCTCGAAAACATGCTTTGCCGTAGGGGCATAAACCGCATGCTCATACATCATGTCGCCCCATCCTAACCGGAACTGGTGCTTCTGCTCCTGCGCACCAGTCAGAAAAGATGTCGTTAGAAGGGCAAATAATATGAGTAGCCTTTTAATCATAGATTAACGTGCAAAAATACAAAAAAGCAAGAGAAAAATTAGTACTTTTGTAAGTTATGCTGGTAAAAGGAGCCCGAGTAAACAACCTAAAAAATGTCACGCTGGAAATCCCGCGCGGCAAATTGGTGGTTGTTACCGGCATATCCGGCAGCGGCAAATCCAGCCTGGCGTTCGATACGCTGTTCGCTGAAGGGCAGCGCCGCTTCGCAGAGAGCCTGAGCTCATACGCCCGCCAGTTTCTCGGACGTATGACCAAGCCCGACGTGGACGGCATCGAGGATATTCCTCCTGCAATAGCCATCGAGCAAAAGGTCAACATCAAGAACCCCCGGTCTACCGTAGCTACGACCACTGAAGTTTATGACTACCTGAGACTTATCTTTGCCCGAATCGGGCGGACTTACAGCCCCGTCAGTGGCAGGGAAGTTCGCAAGGACTCTCCGGCTGACGTAATATCTTATCTGGAGTCCCTGCCGGAGGATGCTGTCCGCTATATCCTGGCCGACCTGAACTGGAAAGCCCGCAACGATCGCACGGAGCTGCTCCTGCAACTGAAAGAGGACGGCTACAACCGTCTCTGGGCCGACGGCAAACCGGCGAAAATCGAGGATGTGCTGCAATCGGCAGAGCCGCAGGACGCCTGGCTGCTTATCGACCGCTTCCGCGACCTAAGCGACCGTGACCGCCTCCTCGCCAGCATCTCCGACGCCTTCTCCCGCGGCAACGGGCTGGTCAGAATAGTCACCGAAGCGGCTGGAGCAGCGGAGGCGGTATCCCCGACAACCGTCTCGCTTCGCTCGACCCCACCATCCGCTTCGCTTATGGTCCCCCCTCTTACGGTGCCGAGGTTGGCACGGGTTGCTGGGGATACAGCCTCCGCCGACTTCTCCAGCCGCTTCGAGCTGGACGGCATCAAGTTCGCCGAGCCGGATGACTACCTCTTCAGCTTCAACAGTCCGCTGGGCGCCTGCCCGGTATGCGGCGGCCTAGGAAAGATAATCGGCATCAGCGAAGACCTAGTTGTGCCGGACAAGACAAAGAGTATTTACGACGGAGCGATAGCATGCTGGCGCGGAGACAAGATGGGCTGGTTCAAAGACCACCTGGTCCAGCTGGCGCCGCAATATGGCATAGATGCCTTCAAACCATATTGCGAGCTGAGCGAGAGGGAGAAAGACATCATCTGGAACACGCGCAGCAAGGGATACGACGACCTGAGCTCCATAGTCGGAATCAACGAGTTCTTCGAATGGGTCGAGACCCAGCGCTACAAGATACAATACAAGTTTATGCTGAGCCGCTTCAGCGGCCGTACCACCTGCCACGAATGTAAGGGTACCCGCCTCCGCAAAGAGGCCCTGTGGGTTAAGGTCGGCGGCAAGAACATAGCCGAGCTGCTCGCCATGAACGTACGTGAACTGCTGGACTTTATGCAGAATCTCGAACTTACAGATTCTGAAGCGGCCGTGGCTTCGGAGCCGAGGGACGAGATAATCTCCCGCCTGCGCTGTATAGATGACGTCGGCCTGGGCTATCTCACGCTCAACCGTGCCTGCAACACACTCTCCGGCGGCGAAAGCCAGCGAATCAACCTTGTGACGGCCATAGGCTCCAGCCTGGTAGGTTCCATGTACATACTGGACGAGCCTAGCATCGGCCTGCATCCCCGTGATACCGAGCGGCTTATCAAGGTCCTCAAACGCTTGCGCGACCTGGGCAACACTGTCATCGTGGTCGAGCATGACGAAGAGATCATACGAGCCGCCGACTGGCTGGTCGATATGGGCCCGCGTGCCGGTGAATTCGGCGGAAGGGTTATCTTCGAAGGCCCCCCGGGCAACTACAGCAACGCCCAACTGGAGGAGTCTCTTACCCTCCAGTATCTCGACGGCAGGCGTCACCGTTACGTCCGCACCCGCAGGCCCTGGGAGTACAGCATCACCGTCGAGGGCGCCCATGAGCACAACCTGAAAGACATAGATGTCCGTATCCCTCTGGGCGTTCTTACAGTCGTAACCGGCGTGAGCGGCTCCGGCAAGTCGAGCCTGGTGGGGGACATACTCTATCCTGCCTTGCAACGCCGCCTGACCGACTCCGGCGATCTTCCGGGCGTGTTCCGGGGGCTCTCGGGCAACCTGGACCGCATCAGCAGGATCGAATATGTGGACCAGAATCCTATCGGCCGCAGCAGCCGGTCCAACGCCGTTACGTATCTTAAGGCGTACGACCCCATACGCGAGCTCCTCGCCCAACAGCAGTATGCCAGGATCAACGGCTTCGGCCCCAATTACTTCAGCTTCAATCAGGAAGGCGGGCGGTGTCCGGAGTGCCAGGGAGACGGTGTAGTTAAGATAGAGATGCAATTCATGGCAGACGTAACCATGGTTTGCGACGAGTGCGGCGGCAAGCGGTTCAAGCCCGACGTGCTGGAGGTGCGCTACCGCGGCAAGAATATAGACGACATACTGAATATGAGCGTGAAGCAGGCGTCCGACTTCTTTGCCGAAGGCGAAGAGCCCGAAGCGCAGGAGGTTGTGGAGAAGCTGCAACCTCTGCTGGACGTTGGCCTTGGCTACATACGTCTTGGGCAGAGCAGCAGCACGCTTTCCGGCGGCGAGAGCCAGCGTATCAAACTGGCATACTTCCTCAGCCTGAGCCGCCGCAACAAGAAGGCGGAACGCATACTCTTCATATTCGACGAACCCACCACGGGCTTGCATTTCTACGACGTGGAGAAGCTGCTCAAGAGCTTCGACGCCCTGCTGGCGGCTGGCCATTCCCTTGTAGTGGTGGAGCACAATCCGGACGTAATCCGAAGCGCCGACTGGATTATCGACCTGGGACCTGACGCCGGAGATGAGGGCGGACAGGTGGTCTTCGAGGGAACGCCGGAGCAACTTAAATCTGCTTCGACTTTTACTGCGAAATACTTATAATTTGATTATTTTTGCTTGTATGAAAAGATACATCCTGTTTCTCATTTTACTGATCTCTGTTATCTGCTGTACGCCCGAACATGTAGAGATAGAGATCAGCAGGCAAGTTCCGATTACTCTTGAAGCCTGTATCGACGCTTCGGAGAGTAAAGCCACTCTTGAAGGCGTAAAGGTTTTTTGGAGTGAAGGTGACGCCATTGCGGTTTACGACGGTGAATCATTCAGCCTGTTTACACTCATTGCCGGAGCAGGAACGCAACATGGCACTTTTTCGGGTATGGCCATGGCAGGTGCAAGCAGTTATACGGCCGTGTATCCTTTCAGTGCGAGCACCATCAACGATGGTGTACTGGATGCAGTTGTGCCTCGAAGCCAGTGGCCTTCTCTCGACAATGTAGATCCCAATGCGCTTGTAATGAAAGCGGTAGCCTCTAAAGGAGAGACTCTGGTCTTCAAGAATCAAGCTGCGTTGCTCAAGTTTTCGGTGCCGGATTATGTTTCTGAAATGCTTATCGCGCCGGTCGGGCATCCTTTTGTAAATGTTGTTACGTCCGGTGGCGCCGGCATTTATTACGTCGCGCTTACTCCCGGTGAGTATAACGGGCTTTCCGTCTTTTGCAGTACACCAAAAAACTGGTATGTCAAATCTTCGAAGAACACCTTACCTGCAGCCCGAAACACAATAACAGATTTAGGTGGAATCTCTCTTGAGAAAAAAGCTCTCCCCATATCTCATTCTTGGCAACTCCAGTCTTTCCTTGAGTCCAGCTCAGCCGAAACCGATCTTACTGTAGTGCTGCTACAGGACATTGACATGACGGATGAAGATATGAGAGGGGGTACGTATACCTCTGCGGCCGATTTCTCGGGCTCTTTCGACGGATGCGGATTCACTGTCAGGAATATAGACAAGCCTCTTTTCAATATGTCCCATGGCAGTATCAGCAACCTTAAGCTGGAGGGGGCGTGCAATTCAGATGCTCTCGAGTTCGCGCCTCTGGTCGTTCGCAATTACGGCAGTATCTCCGGAGTGACAAACAAGGCTGCGGTAAGCGTGACCGCCAAATCCGACGTGGAAGATGTAATAGTACTTGGAGGTATTGCCGCGTACAGCTATGGAACGATTTCATCTTGTTCCAATGAAGCAGACATAGAGTTCAACGGTTCTGCCGGTATCGCCGCAGCCGCCTTGGGCGGTATTGCCGGATATGCCGAAGCTGCCGTATCCGATTGCTCCAACAACGGAATGGTCAAACTCGCGGCTCCCTGCGGAAAGAAGACGTCTGCCCTGGGGCAGATTGCTGTCTCCGCTGGAAATGTCGGTGGTATTATCGGAGCTGCGTACGGTAGCGCACCTTTGAACGGATGCGTCAATTCGGGAGAAGTTGTAGCCAGTTTCGACGCTATAGAGCAGAGTACTGCCAGCTATGCCCGCACCCAGGTCGGAGGCATTGCCGGCTCTCCGTTTGGCGATATAGACAAATGCCTGAATCACGGCAAGATAACGGCAATAGCTACCACCTCCGACCGTACGGCCCTGTCTTCCGGTAACTTCATCTTCGATGTCGGAGGTATATCCGGAGGCAGCATTACTCAGGACAATGGCGATTATACCAAACCCTGTGACAATACCAGTATTGTTGATTGTTCCAACGATGCGGATATCGTTGTCAAGCTTGATGCGGCAAAGTCCAATTCGCCAGTTGGTGGAATTGCCGGATGGCCCAACGGCGAAGCAACAGGACTTAAAAGCAAGATACTCAGGTGCATCAACAGCGGCAATATTACTATGGAAGGTTCAGGCAAGGTGCGTCTGGGAGGCATTGTAGGCGGAACCGGCACTACTGAAGATTGTACCAACAGCGGCTCGATAACAGTGAACTCCGCAAACTCGGCGTCGGTCATCGGCGGTATCGCCGCTTTCCATTCGCAGGACCATGGCCTGAGCGGCTGTATCAATACCGGTGACGTGATATCCAAGGTCGCAATCAATGCTGCTGCCGGCCTTATCGGCAATTACGGCAATGTTACACTCGATTGCTGTGCTGCCTGCAAAGTGGATTGCAAAGTGGAAAACGCTGCCCAGGATAAAAGCGGTACAGGAATAATCGTAGGCCTTTTCAACGGCAATGCCAGAAATATCACGATAGGTACTGCAGCTCAGCCTGTAGACGTGGCAGGAACGCTCATTTACGGTGGCCAGGAGTACATCGTGGATGAAGTAAGTTACAAGTCCCTTTTATGCGGCTCCGTAAATACATCAGAATTACATGTCTTTTATGCAGTCTGCAGCGTTCCTCACAGCGGGGGCGGATATCTGGCTGAAGGATATGTAAAATACAATGACGGTACTCCCGCTGCCGGTATCAGCGTCAGTGACGGCTTTAATGTGGCGGTAACGGACGCAAACGGCTATTATTCTTTGTTGACTTGCCCTGATACCTGGTATATTTATATCTCACTTCCATCAGACGCTGTAATTAACAAAAATGACAACGGGTGTCCGGATTTCTACACTAGATACAAAACTGATCAACCCAGATATGACTTTACGCTTACCCGCCAGGCGGTAGAGAATGAGTTCATGATATTTGCCATGGCTGATCCACAGGCACATAGTTCGGTGCGTGGAAATCAGAAAAAATCAGATACAAACCGCTTCCGCGACGAGGCTAAGCCGGCAATCAATGCTCAAATAGCCGCCCAAAGCCTGCCTTGTTACGGAATAACCCTCGGCGACATTGTTTATTCTGAATCCAGTCGCAATTCCAATGGCGGCATGACAACCATGCGTACCCATTTCAAGGGTATAAACATGCCTGTGTTCCAGACCATGGGCAACCACGATTATACTTATTTTTATTCCACCTCCGGAAAGGCTTT
Source organism: uncultured Bacteroidales bacterium (assembly GCA_947305645.1). Taxonomy (GTDB): domain Bacteria; phylum Bacteroidota; class Bacteroidia; order Bacteroidales; family UBA932; genus Cryptobacteroides. The sequence goes on from CAMZEC010000011.1 coordinate 8,234, forward strand.
GACAACTGACGACACCAGCAGCACCTTATATTTAAAGGCCCAGCGTAAGTTCGAAGATGTGTTCGGCCCGATCAACCTGTCCTTTAATCGTGGAAACGTACATTTCGTTTGCATGCGCGATATTAACTACGATAGTAATACCGATGCCTCCAGCTATCACGGAGGGTTTAATGATGCCCAGTACGCCTGGTTGCAGCAGGATCTCGCCAATGTGCCGAAGAGCAAGATGATAGTTTTGTGCGTTCACATCCCGCTCTATAATATTACCGGAAACGAACATGTCACTGACGTAATCAATCTGATAAAGCAATATGCCTCGGCCAAGATATTCTCGGGCCATACTCATTATAAGCGTTTCTACTCCAACATAAAATCAACCGGAGTCAACGAGCATATACACAGTGCGGTCTGCGGTCAGTGGTGGTGGAGCAACATTGAGGGCGACGGTTGCCCGAACGGATATACTATATACAAGTTCAGCGGCACCTCCATTGCGGATGAGTATTTCGTGGGCCAGAACGAACAGATGAATACACGCGATTACCAGATGCGCATTTACCGCGGCAATCTCAAGACCGGTGGAAGCTATGCATACTTCCAGTGGCCATACGAGGCAAAAAAACTCATGATCAATGTGTTCAACGGGGATTCCCGCTGGACTGTCAAGGTATACGAAAACGGCGTGTTCAGCGGAAATGCATCCCTGATGAGTAATTCCAAGCAAACCTACAGTTCCGTCACCGCAGGTGAGACCTATACTGTTTCAACAGCTTCCAATCAGGACTGGTGGGCCATTGGATACCATGTTGGAGTGAGAGGGCGCGGTACTACCGGTACCAGCTACTACACAAATATGTTCCATATGTATACCTATACGCTTAAGGACGCCAATGCAAGCGTTAAAGTGGTTGCCACCGACGGCTACGGCAATTCTTACGAATGCACGGACGTGATAAGCGAGGATTGCTGGTATCCCGATTATGTCAAAGGCGTAAATGCGCTCTGATACAATATATGACCCGCTGCGGCGCAAGGACGTGGCCGCAACTCCTGAGGAACAGGTTCGTCAATGGTTCATAGGCGTGCTGCTTCAGGGGGCCGGCGTGCCCGCACATTTGATGATGAGCGAGGCTCCGCTGCAGCTGGGTGCCAAGAAATGGCGGGCGGATATACTGGTTTACGACAGGTCCGGGAATCCTCTGGCGGTGGTTGAATGCAAGCGGCCGGACGTGGATATAGACACTGAAGTTGCCGCCCAGGCGATGCGTTACAACCAGGTGCTCAACGTACGCTGGCTTTTCCTGACCAACGGAAAACGCACCCTTGTGTTTCGCAGAAGCAGGAACATTTTTATAAACCATTCAGAATTACCTAAATACGAAGAGATGCTATGTCTACGGTAATGCCCCAGTTCCTGAACAGGCCTGTATTCCGGCTGGTAGGTGAAGTCGCCGCCGAAAGGGGCGTCCGCGCCTTCGTCATAGGCGGGTACGTCCGCGACTGCCTGCTCGGACGGGAGTGCAACGACATTGATATAGTGGTAGAGGGCAGCGGCATCGAGTTCGCCAAAGCCGTAGGGGAGAAGTGCGGCCGCAATGTGTCCTATTTCCCGAGCTTCGGAACGGCAATGCTCCGTTTCCATGGAGACGAAATAGAGTTCGTAGGTGCCCGCAAGGAGTCCTACCGCCGCGAGTCCCGAAAGCCCATAGTTGAGAACGGCACGCTGGAAGACGACCAGCAACGCAGGGACTTTACCATAAACGCCCTGGCACTCAGCCTGCAACCCGGAGACGATTGCTTCGGCGAGCTGGTGGATCCTTTCGGAGGCGTACGGGATCTTGCAGAAGGCATAATCCGCACCCCGCTCGATCCCGATACCACTTATTCCGACGACCCTCTCCGAATGCTGCGGGCGGTGCGATTTGCGGCCAAACTCAGCACTTCGGAACAGACGTTTACAATAGTTCCCGACTCCATGGAGGCTATGCGCCGTATGGCCGACCGCCTCTCTATCCTGTCCGTCGAAAGGATAACGGAGGAGCTTGAAAAGATGATGGCGTCTCCCAATCCGTCCATGGCCTTACGGCTGATGGACGAAGGGGGCCTCCTGCCGCATATCCTCCCGGAAATCAGTGCCCTGAAGGGCGTGGAAACGGTGGACGGCAAGGGGCACAAAGATAACTTCGAACACACGCTTGCAGTGCTTGACAACGTGGCTGCCGTTTCCGACAGTGTACCCCTACGCTGGGCGGCTCTTATGCACGATATAGGCAAGCCGGCGACCAAGCGCTTCGATCCTGCAATCGGTTGGAGTTTCCATGGCCACGAGGTGCTGGGCAGCAAGATGGTGCCTAAGATATTCGACCGCCTGCGCCTGCCGCTCGACATGATGAAATATGTGCGCAAGCTGGTATGGCTGCATCTCCGCCCTATCGCTCTGGTCGACGGAGATGTTACCGACAGTGCAGTGCGCCGGCTGCTGTTCGACGCCGGAGACGATATCGACGACCTGATGATACTCTGCAATGCCGATATCACCTCGAAGAATCCGGTGAAAGTGGCCAGGATTAAATCCAACTTCGAACTTGTCAAGCAGAAACTTATAGCAGTAGAGGCCAAGGACAAGATACGCAACTTCAAGAATCCCATTACTGGGGAGTATGTGATGGAAGTATACGGGATACCGCCGTGTGCGCAAATAGGCATACTTAAGGAAGCTGTCAAGGAAGCGATACTGGACGGGCTTATCGGCAACAACTTTGAAGAAGCCGACGAGTATATGCGCAAGGTTGCCAAGGACATGGGACTCAATGAGAAATAAATATCTCTCATACATACGCGACATACGCCGCTACTCGCCAAGGACTTACGAAATCTATTCGGAAGTCATTCAGAATTTCGTGGATTTCTGCGAGGGCTCGGAAGACTTTGCAAACACCTTGAACGTCAATGCTATAAGAGCGTATGAAGTATATTTGTTCGATTCCCGGAAGCTGTCTCCCAGGACGGTTACCCAGCATTTGAGCGTGTTGAGCGGTTTCTGCCGCTTCCTTATTAAACAAGGGGTACTTAAAAGCAATCCCGTCCATCTGGTCAAGCGTCCAAAATTGGAAAAGCGCCTGCCGGTATTCTATAAGGAGCAGTCTATGGAGGCCTATTTCGAGTCTACCAAAGGGGATCCGGAATTCGGAAGTTATGAGCAAAAGCTGAACAGACTGATTATCAGCTTACTGGCCTCTTGTGGCCTGCGGCGGGCCGAACTGATATCATTGAACGTCTCGTCAATAGACTTCAAGCGCCAGGTTCTGCGGGTCAGGGGAAAAGGTGATAAAATGAGAGAAATTCCTCTGCTCCCTTCGCTTTGTGAAGAAATTTCACTATATTTGAGTGCAGTCAGTTCTTTGACGGATGACGCGTATGCGCCCGAATCGCCGCTTCTGCGAACCCGCAAGGGGACTCGCTTGTATCCGGTTTTCGTGGACAGGGTTGTCAAAAAGGAGCTTGCAGGCGTGCCTGACGTAACTGTACGCCGATCTCCGCATGTATTGCGCCACACCCTTGCCACGGAGCTATTGCAAGACGGTGCCGACCTTAATTCAATAAAGGAATTGTTGGGACACAGTTCGCTGGCAGCTACGCAGGTCTATACGCACAATACCGTGGAACGGCTGCAAAGTGTATATAACAACGCCCATCCCAGGGCAAAAAACGGAGGTAAAAATGGAGATTAAACTCAAATCCCTCAAATTCGACGCCGGCGAGAAGCTCACCGCGTTCGTCGAAAAGAAAGTCGCACGTCTTGAGAAATTCTTCCTGCCCGGAGTAGCACCGGAGACGGAAGTGACCTTGGAAGACGTTAAGGAAGGCAAAAAAGCCAAGCTGCACATTCATCTTCCCGGTGACGACCTCATCATCGAGCGGGTAGCGGACACATTCGAAAATGCAATTACCGGCGCGGTGGATGCAATGAAGGAAAAGCTCACCAGAACCAAAGAAAAACTCTTCGACAAATAACAGTTACGGCGGCCCGAAAGGCTGCCGTCTTTCATTTATGACGCAGGGCGAGCTCCCTTTCTATATCTTCCGGCGAGCAGCCCATGGATTCCATAAGAACAAGCAAATGGTAGGCGAGATCGGCCGTTTCGTATATGAAACGGTCACGGTTTCCATCGACTGCCTCGATAATGGCTTCGGTGGCTTCTTCTCCTACTTTCTTGGCAATGGCCTTGGGCCCTTTGACAAACAGCCTGGTGGTATAAGAACCGTCCGGCATTTCGGCGTGGCGTTCTTTTATAAGGCGCGAAAGCGAGCGCACGAATCCCTCATGGTCGGGAGTGTCGAAGCAGGCGGTCGTGCCCCTGTGGCAAGTGGGACCGACCGGGTCGGCCTGAATCAGCAGGGTGTCTGCATCGCAGTCGGCGAACATCCTTCGTACGTTCAGGAAATGGCCGCTGGTTTCGCCTTTGGTCCAGAGTTCCTGGCGCGTGCGGGAGAAGAATGTAACCCGACCCTCAGAGACCGTCTTTTCGAAAGCCTCACGGTTCATATAGCCCAGCATCAGCACCTTCAGAGTCTGTGCGTCCTGTACGATTACCGGCAAAAGAACATCTGCATTTTTGCTTAAGTTGAAATCGTCGAATATCATATTACTCAATTGTTTATATTCTTACTGGAATTCCTGATGCTGCGAGTTGCCCCTTGACTTCGGCCACAGTGTACTTACCGTAGTGGAAGATACTGGCCGCGAGGGCTGCGTCGGCTTTGCCGTCCGTAAGTACGGCGGCAATATCATCTACGCTGCCTGCGCCGCCCGAGGCGATAAGCGGTATGCCGAGGCTGTCGGACAGGGCGGCATAGACGGGGCAGGGGTAGCCGTTCCGCGTGCCGTCGTGGTCCATGGAGGTGAAGAGTATCTCTCCGGCGCCGCGGTCTTCGGCCTCCCGGGCCCAGGCAAAGAGTTCCTTGTCCGTGGGACGGCTTCCTCCGTGCGTGGTCGCATGCCATTTTCCGTCCGGGCCTGATTTGGCGTCGATGGCCACGACGACGAACTGCCTTCCGTAGCGGCCGGCGATTTCGCCTATCAATTCCGGCCTGGCGATGGCTGCACTGTTGATGGTAATCTTGTCCGCTCCCGCATCAAGCAGGCGCGCCGCGTCGTCCAAACTCCTTATTCCACCTCCGACGGTAAACGGTATGTTGACGGTATCGGCGACCCGCCTGACAAGTTCCGCAAAGGTATTGCGGCCTTCGATGGTCGCGCTAATGTCCAGGTAGACCAGCTCGTCGGCGCCTTCCATGGCATATTTGTGCCCCATTTCTACCGCGTCGCCAACTTCGGCGAGGCTTGTGAAATTGATGCCTTTGACAACCCGTCCGTCCTTGACGTCCAGGCAGGGTATTATGCGTTTTGCAAGCATGTCGCCAGTTCTTTCAGGGTGATGCGGTTTTCGTATATTGCCTTGCCGATTATTATGCCGTGGAGTCCCAGCTCATCTGCCCGCCGTATATCGTCAAGGCAGGAAACGCCTCCGCTTACTATGATTCCCAGCTTAGGGAAACTCTCTTTCAAATCTGAATAAAGCGGGAAAGAAGGCCCCTGGAGCATGCCGTCCCTGGATATGTCGGTAACAATGGTCTGCTCCAGGCCGTCAGGTGTAAACAAGCGTATTAATCCTTTCAGGCCCAGTCCGCCGTCTTCCTGCCATCCGCTCACTGCGACCCTGCCGTTACGGGCATCTGCGCCAAGGATTATGCGCGTCCCATAGTTCTTAAGCCATTGTTTCATGAGCCCTGGCTCTTTTACGGCCACGCTGCCTATTATGCCCCAGTCGGCTCCGGCGTTGAATACGTCCTTCAGGGCTGTGTCGTCTTTGATTCCGCCGCCCCATTCGAGCTTCAGCAGGCCCAGGGCTGCAATGCGCTCAAGTGTCTTGAGATTTCTGGGCGATGCTTCTTTTGCCCCTTCCAGATCTACCAGATGCAGGCGTGTAACTCCGCAGTCGGCGTAGGCGCGGGCCCAGTCTTCCGGATATCCGTCATAAACCTTCTGCGAGGAGTAGTCGCCCTGCGAGAGGCGGATACACCTGCCTCCCATAATATCTATGGCCGGGATAATCTCTATCATAGGGCGAGGAAATTCTTCAGTATCTGTTCTCCGGCCAGGCCGCTCTTTTCAGGGTGAAACTGGGTGCCGTAAAAGTTTTCGTAACGCAGTGCGGCACTGAACATCACGCTGTCGTAATTGCATGTGGCCACGGTGTCAGGGCATGTGCCGGCATAAAATGAATGCACAAAATAGACGTAGCTGTTCCGCGGGACGTCCTTCAGCAGTTTGCTTTCCATATTGGAAAGGTTATTCCATCCCATGTGAGGAACCTTCCGTCCCGGAGCCGCTGTGAATCTCCTGACGTGAGCATCGAAAATGCCCATGCAGGGCACTCCGGGAGCTTCTTCGCTGTCTCTGCAAAGCACCTGCATGCCGACGCAAATGCCCAGCACAGGTTGCCTGAGCGAACGTATGATGTTCGGAAGCCCGAGGGCTTTCAGATTCTCCATGGCCTTGCCGGCATGGCCGACACCGGGAAGAATCACACGGTCGGCTTTTAGAATGATGTCGGGATCTGCAGTCACGATGCACTGAGCACCGAGGCGGCCAAGGGCGTTCTCCAGCGAACGCAGGTTCCCCATGTCGTAGTCTATAACGGCTATCATAACGTTCCTTTTGAAGAGGGGAGAGTGCTGTCGAACACATTACGCCTTACCGCCTGACGCAAGGCGCGGGAAAACGCCTTGAAAATGGATTCTGCAAGGTGATGGTTATTCTCGCCCTCTGCTTCTATCCTGAGGTTGCAACGGGCTTCAGCACAAAGCGACTTGAAGAAATGAGGGAACATTTCCGTCGGAGTGTCGCCTATGTATTCACGGTCGAACTGAACCTTCCAGACAAAAACCGGGCGACCGCCGAAATCAATGAGAACCAGTGCTTTACAATCATCCATCGGAAGCGCGAATCCATATCGCTCCAGGCCTCTTTTGTCCCCTAGCGCCCGGTATATTGCCTGACCTAACGCTATGCCGGTATCTTCAATGGTATGGTGCTCGTCAACCTTTAGGTCTCCTTTGCAGTTTACAGCCAGGCTGACTCCGCCATGATGGGGGATCTGCTCCAGCATGTGGTCGAAAAAGTTCAAGCCGGTGCTTATCCCTGAGGGCCCTTTGCCGTCCAGGTCAAGGGTGAGCTCAATGTCAGTCTCGCGGGTCTTGCGTTTAACGGTGACTTGACGGGAAGAACTCCTGACGCTTTCTGCAATTTCCGCCCAGTTCAAAGGACCCAGCTGAAGGGCGCGTGCACCCAGATTTGCCGCCAATTCCACATCCGTCTGCCTGTCGCCGATAACAAAGCATGCCGGCAGGTCGTAAGAGCCGTCCATGTATGCACCGAACATTCCTGTCCCGGGCTTGCGCGTAGGGGCGTTCTCATAAGGGAATGACTTGTCTATCAGAATGTTGTCGAACACGACACCTTCTCCTTTGAGCGTCTCGAGCATGAGATTCTGGAAGGGCAGGAAAGTCTCTGTGGGGAAGGAGGGCGTGCCGAGTCCGTCCTGGTTGGAGACCAGCACAAGCTCATATCCAAGTCCTGTCAATGCTTTGAGGCCGGAAATGGCTCCGGGCACGAAGGCGAATTTTTCCAGGGCATCGATCTGCTCGTCAGCCGGTTCTGCCAATATGGTTCCATCCCGGTCTATGAATAGTGCTTTTTTCAAGGTGCTCATACTCTGTCGTAATTATTCAGCGCAGTAATAAGTGCGTCGTTTTCTTCCGGTAGTCCTACTGTGATGCGTATGCATCCGTTGCACCCGCGGACTCTAGAACGGTTCCGGACGATGATTCCTTTGTCCAGCAGGTAGGAATATAAAGAATCGGCATCATCTACCTGAACGAGCAGGAAATTGGCATCGCTGTGGAAAACCTTGCGGACAAAGGGGAAGGAGGGCAATTTTGCCGAAAGTCTCTCCCTTTCTTTAACAATAACGCCCACGTTAGCGTCGATTGCATTGTCCAGGAATTCCAGGGCCTTTTCCATAGCGGCGCGGCTGAGGTTGTAGGGGTATTTTACCATTGACATCAGCCTGATGATTTCCTCGTTGGAAATGGCCATACCGACTCGCAGTCCGGCCATGGCCCGTGCCTTGGAAAGCGTCTGCAATACGATGAGATTGTCCCTTTTGACGGCCTCGCCGGCAAGGCTGCCTTTGGAGGAAAAGTCCACGTAGGCTTCATCTACCACCGTAATGCCGTGGAATCTGTCGCAGATATCCAGCAGCTGGCCGGCAGGGAAGGCATTGCCTGACGGATTATTGGGGGAGCAGAGGAAGATAAGCTTGGTAGAATCGTCGCAAGCGTTGAGCAAGGCCTCGGTGCTCAGCTGGAACTCTTCGTCCAGCATAACTGGCCTTACCTCAATGTTGTTGATGGCTGCCGCAACGCTGTACATGCCGTAGCTGGGCGCAATGATGACGGCATTGTCCTTGCTGGGTTCGCAGAATATACGGTAAACCAGGTCTATGGCTTCGTCGCTGCCGTTCCCCAGAAAGATATTGGCGGCAGGAACGCCCTTTATCTTGCTTATCCGGGCCTTTATTTCAGCCTGCTGGCTTGGGTGAGGGTAGCGGTTATAGCCGTTCTCGTACGGGCTCTCGTTAGCGTCCAGGAAGATGCCGATAGGTCCGCCGTATTCGTCACGGGCGGTTGAATACGGGGCAAGTGCCGCAATATTGGGCCTCACCAGCTTGGAAATGCGACTCATTGTTCTTCGATTCTTATGGAGACTGCCCGTGCGTGCGCTTCCAATCCTTCGGCGCGGGCCATATTCACGATTACAGGAGCCAGCGACTTAAGGCCGTCGCGGCTTATTTCCTGAAGGGTCATCTTGCGGAAGAAACTGTCCAGGTTGACGCCGCTGCAGGAAGCTGCCCATCCGCTCGTAGGAAGGGTGTGGTTTGTACCCGAGGCGTAGTCGCCGGCGCTTTCCGGACTGTACGGGCCGATGAAAACGCTTCCCGCCCTGCTGACCCGGGATGCCAGTTCAGCTGCGTTCTGCGTATTGATGATAAGGTGCTCGGGCGCATATGCGTCGGCGAAACCGGCCAGATCATTCATGTCCGGAAGCACGACGGCGAAGCTGTGCGACATGGAGCCTTCTACCTGGGCGTCCCTGGGGAGACTGGCCTTCTGCCGGTCGACCTCCTGCAGAACCTTTTCTGCAAATGCTTTGCTTGTGCAAGCAAGAACTGCGGAGCTGTCTTTACCGTGTTCGGCCTGGGATAGCAAGTCTGCCGCCACGAAAGCCGGAATCGCGTTTTCGTCGGCGATAACCATGACCTCCGACGGGCCTGCAGGCATGTCTATCGAAGTGCAGCGTCCGCTGACCAGCAGCTTGGCCAGGGTGACGTAAGGGTTGCCGGGGCCGAAAATCTTATCTACCCTGGGAACCGTTTTCGTTCCATAGGCCATAGCCGCAACCGCCTGGGCGCCTCCGATCCGGAAGATCCGGCTGATGCCGCACTCCCTGGCTGCGAACAGCACCTCCGGAGCTACGGATGCATCTTTACGGCAGGGAGTACAGAGTATGCGTTCCTTGCAGCCGGCCAGGGCGGCGGGAACCGCCAGCATAAGCACGGTGGAGAAAAGGGGAGCGCTGCCGCCGGGAACATATAGGCCTACGCGTCCGATTGGCACTGGACGCTGGATGCAGACGACTCCGGGAGCGGTCTCTACGCGAATCTCCTTTGGCATTTGGGCCCGGTGGAATGCCTCGATATTCCGTTTGGCGGCAAGAATGGCATCGCGTACCGGAGCGGCGACTTTAAGGCATGCCTGGGCAATCTCTTCGCCGCTGATTTCCAGGGGGGCGTCCACGCCGTCGATTTCGCGCATAAGTCTCACGAGAGCAGCGTCGCCTTCCTGGCCGACTGCGCTCATGATGGCTTCTACACGTGGGCGTATCCCTTCGAAATCGACGCCCTGGCGTCTTGTAAGGGCTTCCCATCCGGAACGGGGCGGGTTTTCGATAATGGTCATAGGATTATCTTGTCAACGTCCATTACAAGTATGCCTTCGGCACCGATGGCTTTCAGCTGGCGGACTTTTGTCCAGAGGTCGGCGGCATCGATTACGGAGTGCAGAGAGCACCAGTCTTCGTTGGCCAGCGGCATCACTGTGGGGCTTCGCATAGCCGGCAATATCTTGATGGCCTCCTCAAGGGAAGACTTGGGAAGGTTCATCAGCAGGTATTTCTTTCCGCGGCTCACGGTTTCCGATTCGATGCGGAATAGCAAGTCGTCAATTACGGCCTGGTCCTCAGAGTTGCGGTTCTTGCAAGCTATCAGCACGGCCTCGGATTCGAAGACGCTTTCCACCTCTTTCAAGCCGTTGGCTATCAAGGTGCTGCCTGAGGATACTATGTCGAAAATGGCGTCCGCAATGCCAACTGCGGGGGCTATTTCCACGGAACCGGTTATAACTTCCACCTTGGCGGCTATATTATTAGCCTTCAGGTATTTGCCGAGTATTATAGGGTACGAGGTGGCTATGCGGCGGCCGTTGAACCAGGCCGGTCCGTCATAAGCCTCGCTCTTGGGGACGGCAAGGCTGAGCCTGCAGGCGCCGAAGCCGAGCCTGTAAATGACATCTACGTCAGCGCCCCTTTCTTCCACTTCGTTAAGGCCGACGATTCCGAGTGTGGCGGTGCCTCCGGCAACAACCTGGGGAATGTCATCGTCCCTGAGGTACAGGGCCTCGATAGGGAAGGTCTGGGACTTGGAGAGCAGCTTGCGCTTGGGCGCATCCACTTCAATGCCTATACTTTGAAGAAGGGCCATGCTTTCTTCGTTCAGCCGGCCCTTTGATTGAATCGCTATTCTGAGCATGGCGTCTATTTTATAACTCCGAGTTCCCTGCCGACTTTGATGAAGGCTGCGATGGCCTTGTCCAGATGCTCGCGTGTATGGGCGGCGGATAGCTGGACGCGGATACGGGCCTGGCCCTTGGGAACTACGGGGTAGTAGAATCCTGTTACAAAAATACCCTCTTTGGCCATTGCGGCAGCGAATCTCTGGCTGAGCGGAGCGTCGTAAAGCATTACGGCACAAATGGCTGACTGGGTGGGCTTGATGTCGAACCCTGCTGCAAGCATCTTGTCGCGGAAGTAGGCTACGTTCTCCTGCTGGCGGTCGTGAAGCTCGTCACTCTCTGCCAGAATCTTGAAGGTCTCTATTCCTGCGGCGCAGATCATGGGCGGCAGGGAGTTGGAGAAGAGGTAAGGGCGGCTGCGCTGACGCAGCATGTCGATAATTTCCTGACGGCCGGTTGTGAAGCCGCCGACCGCGCCTCCGAAACTCTTGCCGAGCGTGCCGGTGTGAATGTCGATGCGGCCGTAAAGATTATACAGTTCAGCCACTCCGCGGCCATGTTTGCCGACGACTCCGGCGCTGTGGCTTTCGTCCACCATCACCAGGGCATCGTATTTCTCCGCCAGGTCGCATATCTTGTCCATAGGGGCCACGTTGCCGTCCATGGAGAAGACGCCGTCGGTTACAATGATGCGGAAACGCTGGGCCTGGGCCTCCTGGAGGCACTTTTCGAGCTCGGCCATGTCGGCGTTAGCATAACGGTAGCGCACCGCCTTGCAGAGGCGTACGCCATCTATTATGGAGGCGTGATTGAGGGCGTCTGAGATTATGGCGTCCTCGGCGGTGAGCAACGGCTCGAATACGCCTCCGTTGGCGTCGAAGCAAGCGGCGTACAGGATTGTATCTTCTGTATGGAAATATTCGGATATCGCCTTCTCCAGTTCACGGTGGAGGTCCTGTTTGCCGCAGATGAAACGGACAGAGGACATGCCGTAGCCGCGTTCGTCCATGGCTTTCTTGGCGGCTGCGATGAGCCGCGGATTGTCGGAAAGACCGAGGTAGTTGTTGGCGCAGAAGTTCAGAGCTTTGCTGCCGTCTTCCAAAGTAATCTCTGCACCCTGGGGTGCGCAGATTGTGCGTTCGCGTTTGTAGAGACCGGCTTCATCAATGGCTTTCAGCTCCTGCTGAAGATGGGATTGAAATTTTCCGTACATAAAAATATGCGATATTAATATAGTTTAATCTCACAAATTTAATAAATTTGCATAATAATAATAACACTGCTCATGAAAAACGTACTCGTCATCGGCGCTAGCGGCCAGATTGGCTCCGAGCTTACGATGAAACTGCGAAAAATCTACCATCATGGCCGTATTGTCGCCGGTTATATTCCCGGATCTGAACCTACAGGCGATCTGCTTGAAAGCGGTCCTGCAGAACAGGCAAATGTTTGTAACGCCAAACAGGTAGCTGATATTGTAGACAAATACGACATTGATACCATTTATAACCTTGCAGCCCTGCTTTCCGCAACTGCCGAGCGTCTTCCTTTGAAGGCCTGGGACATACAGATGAACGGCCTGATTAATGTGCTGGAAATAGCCCGCGAGAAGCATTGCGCTGTTTTTACGCCTTCATCTATAGGCTCTTTCGGCCCTGATACGCCCCGCGACAACACACCTCAGGATACAATCCAGAGGCCCACGTCTATGTATGGTGTGACCAAGGTTGCCACCGAATTGCTTAGCGACTACTATTTCCATAAATATGGCGTAGACACGCGTTCCGTCCGTTTCCCTGGCCTGATTTCCTATAAAACCCTGCCGGGCGGCGGCACTACCGACTATGCCGTGGAAATCTATTATGCGGCAGTAAAAGGGGAGGAGTTTGTCTGCCCACTGGCCCATGGCACATTTCTGGATATGATGTATATGCCGGATGCAATCAAGGCTGCGATTAACCTTATGGAGGCGGATCCCAGGTATCTGGTGCATCGTAACTCTTTCAATATTGCGTCTATGAGTTTTGATCCGGAAGAGATTTACTATGCCATCCGCAGGCATTATCCCGGATTCAAAATGCGTTACGAGGTCGATCCCGTCCGTCAGGCTATAGCCGACTCATGGCCCAATAAGATGGACGACGTTTGTGCCCGCAAAGAATGGGGCTGGGCCCCGTCATATAACCTAGAGACCATGACCAGGGACATGATCAGGCATCTCAAGGAAAAGCTTTTGCCTTCAGACGGACAGTAATGCACCAACTAAATAAACGTACTATGTCAATCAAAAGATTTGCTCAAACCATCTTGCTGGTCGCAGTGGCGGTAGCTGCCTTGTCGGCTTGCAACAAGATGAACCAGTTCGACAGGGCTTCCATCGTAGGTGTCTGGGATTTGGACCACGCAGAAGTCTCTGTTCTGGGGTTGAAGACAACCATCCAGGCCGAGGACATCTATTCTATGGGAAAGGAGTTACTCGGCACCGATAATGTCTATTTTCTCGATGCTACTCTCGATATAACCGAGCAGAGAATCAACGGATATGATTACGAGATGAACGGCAATCGGATTATGTCGATAGGGGATACGGATCTGTCCTATTTCAGAATTACTTTCGAAAAAGTTAATACATCTTCTCTAGTGCTCCGATACAACATAAGCGGAATCGTCGAAGACATGGTCTATAATAAGAGATAAACAGTTTTTATGTCGAATAGTATTTTAAGGACTGTCGCCTTGGTTTGCTTGGCTGTATGTGCTTCTACTGCGGCCTCCGGCTGGGGACGTATGGGTCATGCTACTGTAGCAAAAATTGCCGAGAATCACCTTACCAAGACCACTCAGAAACGTGTCAACGAGATTATGCACGGCACGGCTCTGGTTGCCGTTGCATCATACTGTGACGACTATAGGAAGGAGCTTGACGCTACATTCCCTCTGGCGTGGACTAACGGTGTAGGGCATGCACATACTTTCGAAGTAGATCCGGACAACCGCCCCTACAATACGCTGAGTCATCCGGAAACCGGACGGCATCTGATTAACGCAGTTTATTTTGCCGACCACTGTCTTCAGGACCTTGCGCATGCGGCCGACTTTCCGGATTCCGTAAAATGGAAGGAATTGGTTATGGTTACCCATTTAATCGGCGATATTCATTGCCCCGGGCACATCCGTTATGCCTCCGACCATGACAACATAGGCAAATATCCCGTGGACTTTGCCAATGAGCATACGACATACCATCGTGTATGGGATTACTACATGGTAGTTGACCCCCTGCCTTTCAGTTTCTCGGATATCGCAGAGATATGCGATGACTGCTCACCCTCGGAAATCGAAAAGATATGCAAAGGCAACATCTATGACTGGGGCAAGGACGTGGCCGATAAGTGCCAGGATTGCCGTGAAGATATTCGGGAGGGAGATAAGATAAGCGCTAAATGGATACGCAATCACACCGCTCTGACCAAAGTCGAGCTTCGTAACGCCGGATATCGTCTGGCGCATGCCCTGAACATGGCCTTCGACCCCAAGTACGCCAGAAAGCACTCTAAGTAGCGCCTTATGGGGTTCTTGAAGAATTACGGCTTCAGTCTTCTGCTACTTGCGGGAGTTATTGCCGGAGGCATTTGCGGCGCCATCTGGGGCGAAGGAACGGCCGTGGTCAGGCCGATTGGCGAACTCTTCCTGAACGTAGTATTCGTACTGATTGTGCCGCTTATTGTTTTCAGCATCTCATCTGCCACCTGCAAGCTCTGCAGAAGCGGAATCGCCTGGAAGCTTTTGGGAACCACCCTCGGGACCTTTATCGTCATGTCTGCCGTTGCCGGCATAGTGGGATTCATTCTCTTCATGATCTGGTATCCCTTCACTTCAGCCGACCCGGAAGCCTTCCTGGCCAATATACAGGCGCAGGAAGGAAGCAGCTCCTTTTCTATCAAAGGAGCGATAGCCTCATCCCTGCTGTATTTGATAGCCGCTTCGATGCTGGCCGGTTTCGTTGTCGCCCTGATGAAAGATAAAGGAGACCGCATCGCCGCATTTCTGGAATCCGCCACCGCTTGGATAGTAAAGATAGTAAGTACCGTTATGTATGCCGCTCCCGTAGGCATAGGTTGCTATTTTGCATGGACCGTCGGAAGCCTTGGCGGAACGATTCTGGGCGAATATGCCGGAGCTGTCTACATATACCTGATTGCCGCGCTGGTCGTATTTGTCCTTATCAATTCGGCATGGGTTATTATTTCTGGCGGCCCCGGTCTTCTGGTACGCTTCTGGCGCGGAATAGTATCTCCCTCACTGACGGCTATAGCTACCGCATCCAGCGCAGTTTGCATTCCCCTTAACCTGGAGGCGGCAAAGGGGATGGGCGTACGTCCGTTAGTTGCAGACAGCGTCATCCCGCTGGGAACCAATATCCACAAAGACGGCTCCGTTATCGGAGGCATAGTAAAAGTCGTGTTCCTGTTGACTGTCTTTGGCGGAGCCGCACCGTCATGGGATGCTTTGCTGATGGTTGTAGGAGTCGGAATCCTCGTAGGAACGGTAATGGGCGCTGTGCCGACAGGCGGAATGACGGGCGAACTGCTGATATGCTCCGTATTCGGCTATCCTCCGGAAATAGCCGCCGTCCTAATGGTCATCAGCACTTTGATCGATATACCGGCAACTCTTCTGAATTCTACCGGGAATGTGGTAGCTTCCGTACTGGTAAACAAATTATCTCCGGAGAAATGAAACGCTATTGGCTCCCGGCACTTGTACTTTTGTGTTGTGGCCTGAATGCATATGGCCAGCATGACGACCGCTTTCCTCACCGGATTGTTTATGATGAGGTCGTTAATAAAGACAGCTGTTTCTTTGTAGTTTCAAAGGTGCATCCGGAGCACTTAAGCGTCTATGAGGTCAGGGGTTGCGACACGCTTGCTCTTGCCGTGTATCCGGTTTGTATAGCGCGTAACAAGGGGCAGAAGCATCGTGCAGGAGACAACAGGACTCCCGAGTCCTATCCCGGAGAGCCCTTCTACATCAGTGAGATTAAGGACGCCAGCAAGTGGACTCATGATTTCGGCGACGGCCGTGGAAGCATTCTGGCTTATGGCCACTGGTTTTTGCGCTTGAATACTCCCGGCTTTCGGGGAATAGGTATTCACGGAAGCACAAACAACAGGGAGTCCATTAAACAAGGCCGGGGTTCCGAAGGCTGCGTGCGCTTACTGGATGAAGACATCATTCATCTCAAAGAGCATTTCGCCCGTGTCGGAACCCCGGTAATAATACTGCCGGAAGATTGTGGCCCTCTGCCATTTGAGACCAGGGCCCAATCTAATTAATACTTACTTTCGTCTTCTACGTCTTTTTTACTGAGGCCTCCTTTATCCATCTTACGCCAGGCATATACTATATATGCAAGGACGAAAGGAATGAGGAGTGATACCCAGGACATCACTTTAAGTGTGAAGTAACTGGAACAACTGTTTGATATGGTCAGCGAACTTTGCAGGTCGGTACAGGAAGGATAGTAAGCCGTCCCGTTAAAACCGGCCAGGAAAAACACCGACATGACTACCAAAACTGTACCGGGCCCTGCGAACCATATACCTTTGCGGGACTTGGTGAGGGCGCCTTTCCAGATGCCAAGCAGCACCAGTGCCACGCCGGCAATCAGCATCGCCAGCACGATGGGCATCTGCAGCAGGTTATGCAGGTACTTGAATCGCTCCATGCCAATCACGCCGTCGGCATCTACGGTATATCCGGGACGAACCAGCAGGATAATCAGCCAGGGCAGGAAGAAGAACAGGAACGGCCAGGTCGCCATCTTCACAGAGCGGCGCATCTGGGCCTGAACCTCATCATCGTCTACATTGTTCAAGAGATAAAGGGAACCCAGTATTGCAGTCAGCATAATAAGCGTACATCCCAGAAGAACGGCGTGGTACTGTCCGAGGGCCTCGAGCCCGTGCCAGCCGTTGCCCCATGTGCTGATGACAGGAGAGGACGCGTCGGCGATAGCTGCTTTGTTTACCGTAAAGTCGGAGCCCGTGAAAAAGGTGCCTACCGCAGTGCCCACAAGGAATGGCGCAAGCACACCGTTGGCCATCAGTGCGATGCTGAAGGTCTTGCTGCCGAGCAGGTTTTCCTTTTTGTTGAAAAATTCATAAGATACAGCCTGGAAAACAAAGCTGATAAGCAAGAGTATCCAGACCCAATACGCGCCGCCGAAACTTGTGCTGTAGAACAATGGGAATGATGCAAAGAAAGCGCCACCGAACGTAACAAGTGTCGTGAAGGTAAGCTCCCATTTACGACCGGTTGAATTGAGAATCATACTCCGGCGCTGCTCGTCCAGGGCACGGTTTCCAAGATGGAGATTGCCGCCCTGCACAAACATCAGGAATACAAGAAGACCGCCCAGAAGGGAAACCAGGCACCACCAATAATTCTGTAGGAATTCGTAACTCATAGCCTATTCGTTTTTAAGGTCTGCGGCGGGGCCTTTTCGTATTGCTCCCAACATAATACGTATCTCTATCGCGAGGAAGAGCGCAAAGACAGCAAGGAAGATAAAGAAGGTGGTTTGCACCGCAGCTGCGCTCAGGCTTGAAATGGCAACATTCACGGGCAGCAGTCCCTGGATTGTCCAAGGCTGGCGCCCGACTTCCGCCACTATCCATCCGCATTGTCCTGTAAGATAGGCTAGCGGTATGCATATAATCGCGATAGGGAACAGCCACTTCCATGTAGCCAGTTTGTCTTTCCATGCAGCAATGACGCTGAGCAGTAGTACCAGCGCTATCAGCATACCCAGGCCTATCATAAAGCGGAAAGCCCAGAACACTATACCCACGGGCGGAACTACGTCTTCCGGCTTCTCCAAGTGCCCGTAGCCCATATATTGCGCGTTGTCCAGTAGTACATATTTTGCTGCAGCGGCGGTCATGGGATCGACGTCGCGCAGCTCCCTGTATGCGGCAAGGGCATCGAGTGCTTCACGCCCGCAGGCCATCTTTTCGGCGACCGAAGGGATGTAGTTGCCGTCGTTGTCGGTGTATCCATTCAGAATGTCGTTGATGCCAGGCACGAAGCCGTTGAAGTCGTGCGTGGCGAGGAAAGACAACATCTTGGGCACCTTTATGCCAGGGACTATTGTGAATGCTGCGCCTCTTCCACCGTCGCGCAGGCCTTCAGCAGCTGCCAGCTTCATGGGCTGGAACTCGGCGGCATGCACACCTGAAGAGTCGCCGGACAGCATCACGGCACCGCTTCCTATCAGGCCGACAAGGCCGCCAACCAAAATGCTCTTCCTGGCGAACTCCGTGTGTCTGCCCTTGAGCAGATACCAGGCGCTCACTCCGACGACGAATATGCCTCCTGTCACCCATCCGCTCGTTACTGCATGGCAGAACTTGCTGACGGCCACCGGATTGGAGACCACCTCCCAGAATGCGGAGACGGACGCCATCTCGCTGCGGACGGTATCGGGATTGAAGGTCGTACCGACGGGGTTCTGCATCCAGCCGTTGGCTACCAGAATCCAATAAGCCGATATTGTAGCGCCTATGCCGGTGAGCCAGGTAGAGGCCAGATGGAACTTCTTGCCCACTTTGTTCCATCCGAAGAACATTACGGCAAAGAATGTTGCTTCCATGAAAAAGGCGAGTATGCCTTCTATGGCCAGGGGCGCTCCGAACATGTCGCCCACAAACCATGAATAATTGCTCCAGTTCGTTCCGAACTCGAACTCCAGGATGATGCCGGTGGCTATGCCAACAGCGAAGTTAACGGCAAACAGTTTCATCCAGAACTGAGCCGTCTTCTTCCAGAACTCGTCTTTCTTGACGACATAAAGGGTCTCCATCACTCCCATCACCATGGCGAGACCGAGTGTAAGCGGTACGAACAGCCAGTGGTAGGCTGCTGTCATGGCAAACTGGATCCGTGACCAGAATACAACATCCATAAGCTAGTAGTTTAGTGTATTGTTAACGGGTTTTTCGGTAAGCCTTTCACCCACCTGCTCACTCTTCTGCTCATCAGTCATTCCCGCCATAACTGGGCGGAAAAAGAATACCCTCAGAATGGCGAAGAGAATGAACAGTTTCAGTATAATCAGCCATATCAACGGCCGCCCCCAAGTCATACTCTTGAAGCCGTCACGGTAAAACGACCATATGGAAGAAAATATGGCGGATGGTTTTTTCATTATGAGGCCTGTATCGACAAAGATATAAAATAACTCTTAATTATCCACAAGCGGCTTTCTTGCAAATGACGCAAATTCTTATTTACTTTGCCACCACATTCCAATTGGGGCTGTTCTGGTTTTGACAGCATCGATCACGGAAGGTAAGCACGTCGGGCGTGGACCGTTGGCCCGTTAATCCCAGCAGTCGAACAATTAGTAGGCAACTACAACTTCGCATACGCTTGCTAATCTCCAAGAGATTGAGCATTAATCAGAGCCGCCAAGGCTGCGGCACTGACGTATATCCCTCCGGCTTTACGCCGCTTATGTCCGGACCCAGGGGTATCATTCAAAGCGGATGCGCGGGGCCGCCGCCTCCAAGTCCCGCTAAGCTTTAGAGGATAAGTTGCGGACCAGGGCGTCTTCCCTCATTCCGCCGCCGACAACCAAAGGAAGAATAAGCGTGTAGAAAGCTTTTCGGGGCTTTGTTTGGACGCGGGTTCGACTCCCGCCAGCTCCACGAATAAACGCTCAGCAACCGCTGAGCGTTTATTCGTGGAGCCTGCGCTACGCGCAGCTCCTATTATCCCCCTGCACCCCCAGGGGACAAGGGGAAGGTTCCCCTTGCGCTGCTCCTCCGTAGCAGCTAACCCCTCTGTCGCTTTGCTCCGGAGCCGTGCAAGAGTGGCTCCAGGCGTTGTTCATCCGCAGCCCCGAAGGGGCGAGAATGGATGCAGCCGGAGGCACTCCTGCCGGCGTAGTGCGACCGACTGCCTCAAATCTTGTTGTTTTGCGGCAGTTTGCTGTGTTTCTGGTTCATTTTGCCTCAAATCGACCTGTTTTGCGGCAGTCGGCCGAACAGGAACCACCCGTTACTTGATCTCCGGGTGGGCGGCGCGCATGGAGTCATACCAGGAGAGGAAGTCGTTCCAGCGGTAGTAGGGGCCCTTGACGGCCTTCAGCTGGGGGATAGTGCATTCTTCCTCGTTCAGAAGGACTTTGAAGAGGATGTCGTTCCTTGAGTTCCTGTAGAAAACGAACATCAAGGTTGCGGCCATGGGCACGTTGTAGTTCTGGAACCAGTATTTGACATCCTCCGGCTTGCTGACCGCCGTGCCCCAGCCATTGAGGTTGAGAAGGGCGGCAAGCGCTTCCAGAATGTAGTCGTGACCGAAACGCAGGTCTGCCGCTTTCTCAGGATCTTTGAATGCTGCGTCCGCTTTCTGAATTATGTCTTCGAGCAGAGGAATCTGACTGTAGCGGGCGGTCGCTTCATAAAGATATGACTCATAATTCTCCGCTTCCCAGAAGCCCACACGCTGTTCATCTGTGAAAAGATCGTCGAAAAGAGGGCGGTCTTCGTAGTTATGATATCCGCAGTAAAGTTGCCAGAGCTCGAACGGAAAACGCTCGCCGTATTTGACATTCTTGATGAAGGATGTGTCTGTGAACAGCTTGTTCAGCAGCTCGCTCTCGCGTGCCGTACGCGCGCGGAAACTCTCTGCGCTTTCAAGGGCGGGAGCGTCATCCTCTCCTTTGAAGTGACGTACAAGGGCATCGGGGGCGCTGGGCGGGGCTGCCACGGTCATGCAGACATGGTTGGAGCCATGAGTTATGTCCAGCTTGGGATTTCGACTCTTGAGGCCTAATGAGAAAGCGCTCATACTGACGATACTGCGCTGGGCGGTAGAGGATATTGCGTTAACCTTCCTGCTGCCTTTGAACACCGAAGGGAACTCTTTGGCTGCGAATTCGCCTATCTTCTTGTGCTGCTCAAAGCCAAGGGGCACAAGGTCTCCGGTATTGATCCAGGGCTCCATGTAGAAAGACTCGTATTTATTGCGCAACTCTTTTCCGTAAGGAGTTAGCACGCCAAGCTCGTTGGCCTTGTCCAGCACGTCATGAATAATAGTGTAAGTCTTTGAACTGGATGAGTAACGGGACCCGTGACGTGCATAATGGCTGATATAGAATGCTTTATAGCCGGCCGGGGCCTTGCTCAGGGGCTTCAGCCCGTCGAAGCGGAAGGGCCCTTCCATACCGTTGGACTTGCGCACGTCCGCCTTCACTTTATCCAGCACATCATACTGCTGGGCAAAAGAGATACTGAAAGCGACGAAAAACAGTGTAATTGATACGAGAAACTTCTTCATGTTATAGTTCATGCATTAAGAATCTTGGCGACCAGTTCCACCAGCAGTTGGTCGGGGGTGGCTGCACCGCCGTCGCCGCCTTTGCCGAGGTAGTCGTATTCGCACAAAAGGGACATAACAGCCATGGCTCGTGGCAGGGGATAGTTGCGCACTGCTGTATCGTATTCCCGGTAGAAATAGGGATTGACGCCGGAGAGGGCAGCGGCTTTATCTTCGGCAGAAGGAGTGCCGCCGCGCTGCAGCAGGGCACCGTATTTCAGAATACGGTAGAAGTGCATATACAATGCACTCACCGCCTGAGGCATGGCGAACTTGGCAGCCGTTCCAAGGTGGGCGGCTATCTTCAGTGCCTTGGGAGCATTCCTGAATGAAAGCTCTTTCGTTAACTCGAAAATGCTGAACTGCCGGGAGATACCAACGTTCTTCTCAATATCTGCTACAGTTACGGAACGGGCGCCCTCGGGCAGATTTTTCAGTAATTTATCGGTCTCTACTGCAATGGTGGAGAGCTCGGTTCCGACCGACTCCGCCAATAAAGAAGCCGCCTCCGGTTCGATTTGCAGGCCGCGTTTGCGGTAGTAGCCGGAAATCCATCCGGGTACCTCATAATCGCGTAACGCCGGACTTTCAAGCACCACTCCAATCTTCTGCACGCCCTTGTAAAGGGCTTTACGCTTGTCGACAGTGGCCTTGTGAAGCAGAAGCACCAGAACCGTGGAATCTAGAGGTTCGTTGCAATATATTGCAATATCCTCGAGACTCTTCATCATCTGCGCCTCCTTCACTACCACCAGCTGGCGGTCGGCCATCATGGGGAAGCGGCGGGCGGCAGTAACCACCTGCTCTGCGGTGACGTCGGCTCCATAGCAGACGGTTTCGTTGAAATCTTTCCCGAACTCGTCTACGCAGTTGTCTATTATGGCCTGGCAGACGAGGTCGGGATAATAAGGTTCATCGCCCATCAGTATATAGACGGGCTTGAAGACACCGTTGCGGGCATCTTCAATCAGCTCGCGGCTGATAGCGGCTATGTCTTCTTTCTGCCGCGCCATCGCTTACCAGATGGTATCTACGAGGGCCAGAACACGGTCGCGGTTCTGCTCGATGGTGCCGGGATAGCCGTTGACCTCGTGATACTTGCCGGCGTTGCGGTAATACTCCTTAAGAGGCTCGGTCTGGGCATGATAGGTCTCTATACGATGGGCGATTACTTCGGGAGAAGCATCGTCCGCCCGGCCTTCGATCTTTGCCCTGCCGGCGATTCTCTCATAAACGAGGGAGTCGGGAATCATGATGGAAATCACGCCGTCAACCTTCTCGCCGCGCTTCGCCAGAATGGCATCCAGGGCCTCGGCCTGAGGCAGAGTACGGGGGAATCCGTCCAGGAGGAAGCCGTCTACACCCTTAATGGTGTTGAATGCATTCTCTATCATTCCTTCCACTACTTCGTCCGGTACCAGGCTGCCGGCAGCTATGAGCTCTTTTGCCTGAATGCCGAGCTCCGAGCCGGCTGCAATCTCTGCACGAAGCAGCTCGCCGGTGGAGATATGCTTAAGGTTATACTTGGAGGCAATTGCTCCGGCGTGGGTGCCTTTGCCCGCTCCCGGAGGACCGAATAAAATGTAGTATCTCATTTGTCTAAAACATAAATGTCCTTGAGGTTTCGGCCAAGGCCGTCGTAGTCGAGCCCGTATCCGACAATGAAGTCGTTGGGTATTTCCATGCCCACATAATCCAGCTTGACGTCCTTGTTATACACGTCGGGCTTGAGCAGCATGGTGCAGATGCGTACTTCAGTAGCTCCGTTGGCAAGAAGCAACTCCTTGAGAGCCAGGATGGTGTTGCCGGTGTCGACTATGTCTTCGCAGGCGATGACGCGTTTGCCGTTCACGTCCTCGGAGAGACCCTGAACGGTAAGTACGGTACCGGTTGATTCCGTGCCACGGTATGAACTCAGTTTCACGCTGCCGAGTTCGCAGTTGAACTTGAGTTTGGTGAACAGTTCTCCGGTGAAGGGGAGCGCCCCGTTAAGGGTGCATACCATTACAGGAACATCTTCACAGCCCTCGAAATCCATGTTTATCTTTTCTGCGATTTCGTCTATCGCATCCAGAATCCTGCTGTGGGGAATGAAAGGCTTGAAAGTCTTGTCGTGAAGTATAACTCTATCCATATCAGACTGTTTTTTGTTTGTCCAAAAATGTAACAACATCTGCGACGGTTCTGAAGCCGGCCAGTTCCTGGTCCGGAATCACGATGCCGTAATCATCTTCTACACGCATAAGAAGCTGCAGAATGTCAAGGGAATCGGCGCCCAGATCCTTCTTGATGTCGGACTCCGGTGTGATGGTCTCCGGATCGCGCCTAAGCTGTTTTGCCAGAATCTTTTTTACTTCTTCAAACATGTTAGTCTTCGTAGTGTTCGTATTTACAAATAATTACTTCAGTTTTAGCGTTAAGGTCGCTGACCTGCATCCTGTATGCCTGCTCGATGCATTTCTGTACTGCTACCGCCTTGCTGCTGCCATGCCCCTTTACAACCACCTTTGACGTGCCCAGCAGGACACTGCCGCCGTAGTTCTGGTAGTTGAAGAAATCCTTCTCCTGCTTGAACATCTTCGCCATTATGGCAGCCCCCAGCTTGTATATCCAGCTGGAGTAGATGTCCTTCTTGAGCTTCTTCAGGAGCTCCATCGCAGTGCCTTCGGTGGCCTTTATGAGCACATTTCCGGAGAAGCCGTCGCACACCACGACATCGTAGTTTCCGCTAAGCAGGTCGCGGCTCTCCATGTTGCCCACGAAATTAAGTTCTACGGTCTCGGAGAGCAGTTTGTAGGCGTTCTGCCTGAGCTCGTCTCCCTTTTCGGCCTCCTTGCCCACGTTCAGAAGGGCAATGCGGGGCTTGCTGCCGCCGTAGACGTTCTCCATATAGAGAGACGCCATGATGGCGAACTGACGCAGATGCTCAGGCGTCACTTCGACATTCGCGCCGCTGTCGCACACACCCACGATGCCGCCGTTCATTGTCGGAAGTATGGGGCAGAATGCCGGACGGATGACGCCACGGAGGCGTCCGATTCGGGTGAGGGCCGCCGCTACCAGGGCTCCGGTGGAGCCGGTGCTGACCATCGCCGCCACGGAATCGTCGTCCCTCAGAAGGCGTATGGCCTTGACCATGGAGCTTTCGCGCTTAAGTCTGATGACGTCGGTGGGACGCTCGTCGCATCCTATGACCTGAGGGGCATGCAGCAGCTCCAGGCGGGAGGCATCGTATTGCTTGCCTTCCAGCAGCTTACGCAGTGCCGACTCGTCTCCGGAGAGGATGAGATGCAGGTCGGGAATCGCTGCGAGTGCTGCAAGTCCGCCGTCTACATTGGCTTCGGGGCTATGGTCGCCGCCAAAACAGTCGAGTACTATCTTTATCATACCAGTTTCTTTACGAAGGCGCGGCGCCTTTTGTGTTCAAGACGGTCAAAATGCTTCCAGAGATTCAGGATGTCGTAGTTGTCTTCCAGGTTCAGATTGGTCTCTGCATACTCTATCCCGTCTTCTCTAAGCATGCGCATCAGCTCGGACGCAAATACGGCGCTGACGCCTCTGTTGAGGTAATCCGGATCTACTCCTACAAGACCGAGGTCGATAACCTTGGGATGTTTCTTCAGCTTCAAGAAGCGCAGGAGCATACCGGGCGTGATATGGCCGCCCGAGTGGCGGATGGCGTCGATGATTCCGGGGAAGCAAATGCCGAAGGCCACCATCTTGTCGTTCTCGTCCAGGATAACTGCCACGAAGCGAAGGTCTACGATAAAGCGGAACCCTTCTATCATCTGCTTCTTCATGGCGTCCGTGAAGGGCACTGTGCCGTACAGCTGGCTGTATGACTTGTCTATCAGGTCGAACAGATCGTCGGCGTATTTGTTTATGAAGTCATTGACGTTCTCTGCCGGCCCTATATGGAGCTTGTAGCGCTTCATAACGAAGTCGCCGAGCCTTTCCAACTCGCCGTCGTAATCTTTGGGGACGCGCAACTGGCTCTCTGTCCAATCAACCTCCTTGCGATAACCGCAGGCTTCTATAAGTTTCTGATAATAAGGGAAGTTATACTGTTCCTCAAAGGTGGATTTGCAATTGAAGCCCTCAATCAGCAGGCCCTCCCGCTCCAAATCTGAGAATCCAAGGGGCCCGTGGGCGGTGTCCATGCCTTTTGACTTCGCCCAACATTCAACGGCGGCAAAGAGGCCGTCAGCCACTTCCTGGTCATCGATACAGTCGAAGCGGCCGAAGCGGGCACGCTTCTCACCGTTCTTCGCGTTTGCGGCTTTCTGGATGATGCCCATTATGCGGCCGACCATTATTTCGTTCCGCCAGGCTCCGTAATAGACTGTCTCGCAGGTCTCATTGTAGATATTTCTTTTGCCGAAAATGGCCATTTCGTCCGAAAACAGGGGAGGGCAGAAATACGGATTGTCCTTATACAGCTTCAGAGGCAATTGTACAAACTGCCTCCGTTCCCTGAGTGTGCGGACTTCTTTGATTATCAGCATGGCCTACCTGTGTTTGGCGTGGAAACAGATGCCGAGGCCGTTGGGCCCGCAGTGGCTGCCTATGGTGGGATTGACGACGGTGGTGACTATACGCAGGTCCTCGCCGAATTTAGCACGCAGCTTGCCTGCGACTATGTCGACCAGGTCCGGGCAGTCGCTGTGGCCAATAACTACACGGTGGGCAGAAACATCTTCGCCGAGCTCGTCGACATACGCAAGCAGTCGGTCAATAGTCTTTGTGCGGCCGGTTTCCTTGCCTATGGAAACCATCTTGCCGGCGTTGTCAAGATAGATAATGGGACGTATGCCGATGAAATTGCCCATCGTGGCGGCAAGACCGCTTACACGACCGCTCCGGCGGAAGAATTTAAGGTCGTCCGCGAAGAAGTACATGGGGAACTTGGGCACTTCGACCTTGGCCCATTCGACAATCTCTTCTGCAGTTTTTCCTGCCTTGTACAGGTCGGAGACTTCCATTAGGATATTGAGGCAGAGGGCGGAGATGCCCAGGGTGTCGACAGTATAGAACTTGCGCCCGGGATACTTGTCGCGAAGTGTGTCAAGAGCCTTTTCCATATTCTCGAAGGTGTTTGAAAGGCCGGATGAGAAATGGACGTACAGAATATCGTTGCCGGCGGCGAATTCGGGCTCGAAATGATTGATATACACAGCCTCGCTGATTGCGCTGGTGGTAGGTATGGTCCCGGCGCGGAGCATATTGTAAAAGGCTTTTGAGTCGAACTCCTGCCAGTCTACATAGGGAGTAACCAGCTTGCCGTCGACGGCATAGGGCATGGGAATGAACTTGTAACCGTACTCCTTCGCAAGGGCGGGAGTAATGTCGCAATCGGTATCAGTATAAAGTGTCAGCATAATATGAATGTGTAATCGAAGACGGGCTGGCCGCCATGATTGTAAATAAATTCTACGGTAGGATATTTTGCCTGAAGTTCGTTGCAAAGGGCGGCGGCCTCTTCTTCGGGCGCGTCCGCTCCGCCGAGTATCAGCACAACGTCGCGGGAGCCGACTTCAAGGGCATCGCAAAGGGCAATGGCAGTAGCTTTGCGGTCGTCGCCGCTGCTTAGGATTTCGTCGCCGCGGTAGCCTATGAATCCGCCCTTGTGTACCTCTATGCCGTCTTTTACGGTGTCGCGGCTGGCAGGGGAGACGGAGCCGCACACCACGGAACCGGCGATCCCGGTAAGGGTCGCTTCGAGCTCTCCGGGATCGGTGCAGCTTGAATCGAAGGATGCGAGGGCGACGTAGCCGGCCCCGATGTTCTTCGTCGGAATTACATGCACCTTTGCGTCGGCGTAAACTTCACCCGCCTGGCGGGCCGTCATGACTATGTTGGAGTTGTTGGGGAAGACGAAAATATGCTTTGCCGGAACCTTGTCGAACGCTGCCACAAAGTCGGTCACGGAAGGGTTCATGGTCTGGCCGCCTTCTACCACCTCGTCCGCCCCCAGCTGTCCCTTGAAAATGTCCCGCAGGCCGCTGCCGCTGGCTACCGTTACGGTACCGTATTCCTTGCGCTTGACGGGCTTGGAACGCTCCGCAAGGTTGGAATTATGGTGCTGCAGCGTCATGTTCTCTATCTTCAAGGTGAGGAATTCTCCCCAGCGCTGGCAATGGCTGATTATGTCTCCGGGCGTTTTGGTGTGCACGTGAACTTTGATTATGCTGCCTTCCCGGAAGAAAACTACGGAATCGCCGGCTCCGGTAATATAATCTTCGATTTCCTTTTCGTCGAAGGTTTTAAGATCCACCTTGGAGTTCTGCAGCCGGAGCAGGAACTCGGTGCAATAGCCGAATTTCAGCTCCGTATTCTCGTCGAAAAGGGAAAAATCCACCGTAGCGGCTTGCGGTTTTACTGGAGCATCAACGGTGCTGCTGATGCCCAGAAGGGCGTCCTGGAAGCCGTAGAATATGTTGAGGAGCCCTGCTCCGCCGCTGTCTACAACGCCTGCGTCTGCAAGCACCTGAAGCTTCTCAGGGGTATGTTCCAGAGAGTTCTCCATACCGTGAACAAGGGCCGATAGATATTCTTCCATGGACTCCCTGTGCTGCGGAATTGCGCCCTCGGTACTTTCGCGGACTACGGTAAGAATGGTTCCTTCAACCGGGTGAGCTACAGAGCCGTAGGCTTCGGTAACAGCAGAAGCCATAGCGGCGGCGAATCCTTCGGTATCGGTATGGGAGAGGCCGGAGAGGCCTTTGGCCATGCCTGCGAAAATGCGGGACAGAATAACACCCGAGTTGCCGCGGGCGCCCATGAGCATTCCGGAAGAAGCGGCGCCGGCTATCTCTCCGAGTGACGCACCGCCTAACTGTGAAGCTTGAGAATAACCGGATTCTATTGTGAGACACATATTGTCGCCGGTGTCTCCGTCGGGTATGGGAAAAACGTTTAAATCGTTGATGTTTTGTCGGTTACTGGAAATGCGCGCGTAACCCTGCGCCAGCATCTTCAAAAAGAGGTCACCTGTCAGGTCGTAAGTTTGTACAGTTTTATTGTGCATAACATACAAATATAAGGAAAAATGTCCTTATATTGTAACACCTTAACTTGTTAAATTATGAAAAATATCATTATTCTGCTGGCTCTCGCGGCCATTTTTCCTGACCCGGATTATGAATCCGCAGTATTGTATCTTACTGGCGCGTCATCTCTTGAAGATCTTGATGAAAGCACACTGCAGCATTACCGTGACCTGAGTCTGCGTCCTTTGGACATTAACGGCGCCGGTCGCAGCCGTTTGCAGGCTTCCGGACTGTTCAACGCTTTCCAGCTGGCGTCGATTATGGACTGGAGGGAAAGGTCCGGCGATATACTCTCTTATGTGGAACTCGGCCTTATAGACGGATTCTCTCCCGAATACGCCGAGGCATTGAGGCCCTTTACATGCCTGGTGTCGAACGCATCTCCGGGTGCGCCCCGCAAGTTGCGTCTGCACCACGACCTGATGCTTAGAGGTGCTATCAAAGAAAACGACGGCCATGCTTATGCGGCGGGAGTTAAGTATAAAGCCAGTTTTGGCGAAACTGCGGAAATCAACTGGGCAAGCCGTACAACTTACTCCAATCCGTCAATCGGTGTCGGGACGGTCAGCGGAGCATACTACGGCCGCAGGTGGCTGGGAAAAGTGGTCCTGGGGCATTTCAATGCCCGCTTCGGTCAGGGGCTGGCTTTGTGGAGCGGCTTCTCGATGTCGCATTACAGCAGCGTCAGCAGTTTCAGGCGCAACGGTACGGGATTCACTCCAACGGGTTCTTTCAACCCAGATCATTGCGGAGTGGCAGCCGATATCAATCTGGGCCGCTGGGGCATTGGCGCAGCTTATTCGTTCAGCGGGAAGTTGCCTATGGCCAGCGTGTCCTGGTGCGGCAGAAGCATGAGCGCAGGCGTGACAGCCAGCACCAAAGGCGTATCTGCTGACTTCAAGCTGGGACTGAAAAACACAGGAGTATTCGGGGAATTTGCGTGGAACGGAGAGGCGGCAGCCGTGGCCGGTGTGATCTGGACGCCGGTATACGGCAGCAAATATGGATTGTTGCTGAGTTGGGCTAAAGGTGTCCCGGAGGTGGTGTCAGGAGCCGGCCTTAAAGGGCTCGATGCAGTTGCCGCCGTATCGAATAAGCAAATCAGAATGATGGTGAAATATGCCCCCGAGTTGGCTCTAGGGCCGCTTTCAATCGTGCCGTCGCTACGGCTTGCGGCAAAAAAGACAGATGCGTGGCGATTCGAAGGAAGGGGAGAGCTGAAGCTTTCTCTGGGTGCCTGGGCCCTGAATTCAAGGCTGGATGTCGTTCGCTGCAAGTCACTGTCGTGGCTGGCCAATTCGGAAGCAGGATACAGTACCGAACGGTTCAGACTATGGTTGCGCGGCACGCTGTTTTGTGTGGATGAGTGGGTGGACAGAATCTATGTCTACGAGCGTGACGCACCAGGAAATTTCAACGTTCCTGCATACTATGGCAGAGGTTGGAGTACATCTCTCACCGGTGCATGGAAACCAAGCCGGAAGCATTCAGTTTACTTTAGAATATCGTATGTTGAATATCCCTGGGTTACAGATAATAAGCCACTTAAGACTGAAGTGAAGCTACAGTATAATCTCAGCCTTTGATGACATTGATTTTCCGGCCGTCCATTTCGATGGATAGAGGCAGTTTCCCTACTATTTCTCCGTCAAGTTCTATGATGTCTTCAGAAGCTGCATCAAGAGGCATTATTTGAAGGCTCTTGCATCTGCCGTACTTGACCACTCCCGACTCGTTGATCGTGCCGTTGAACAGGCGGGGAATCTCCTTTAACATTTTCGAAAGCTTTACTTTAGGTACAAGCATGTAATCAATTAACCCATCGTTGATATCGGCCAATGGAACCTGCCTCATGCCGGAGCCGCTGTAGGCCCCGTTGCCAAGGGCTATTGAATAGCAGATGCCCTCATGAACAGTGACGCCGTCCGCAATCACTTTCAGCTGAAGCTGGGCCAGATGCATCATGGTGTAACGAAGGGCATTCAGGTAAATGAGCTTTCCTCTCATTCCGCGTTCCTTCTGAAGGTTTACGCGGCTGCAGACGTGGGAGTCGAATCCTGTACCGCCCACATTGGCCATCCAGGCAATCTTTCCTCCTGAGCCAAGCACCCTGACTACGTCCATCTGCCCGAAAGACTCGTTCTGTATCAGCCTGATAACCTTGTCGAGGTCGTGAGGCACTCCGAGGGACTTTATCCAGTCGTTACCGGAGCCTATGGGCATCACGCCCAGGTAGAACTCGGCGGTATCCGTTCCGGTCTCTTCGCAAAACTGCGCAATTCCGTTCAGGGTTTCATGCAGGGAACCGTCTCCGCCTACGGCAACTATCCTTCGGTATCCGGCGGCAGCGGCTTCCTTCGCGAGCTCCGTGGCATGACGCTTGTGGTCTGTCATGGCAGTTATGAAGGGGATGCCCAGATTCTGGAGCATTCGCTCGGATGGAACCCAAAGCGACATGGTTTTACCGGAACCGGCGCGGGGATTCACTATGAAATACCAGGTAGTTTTAGACTCGGTCATAGTGCAAAAATAATAAATAATTTGTACTTTTGCATGATATGGGAAAAGTAATAGCAATAGCAAACCAGAAAGGTGGAGTGGGGAAAACCACAACCGCCATCAATCTGGCAGCATCTCTCGCCGCCCTTGAGAAAAAAGTTCTGATTATAGATGCGGATCCTCAGGCCAATACCACTTCCGGCCTGAATTTTTCTCCCGACGACGACCGTCACCGTAGCCTTTACGAGCTTATGGAAGGCTCGATTTCCGTAGAAGACGCGCTCATCCAGACAGAAATGAGCGGGCTGCACATGATACCTTCTCACATTAATCTGGTGGGCATAGAGATAGAGATGGTCAACGAGCAGGACCGCGAGTCCGTGCTCAAGAAGGCCATAGCTCCGATTCGCGACAATTATGACTACATCATAATCGACTGCTCTCCTTCGCTGGGCCTGATTACCGTGAACACCCTGACCGCAGCGGATTCTGTAATTATACCGGTCCAGCCTGAGTTCTTCGCCCTCGAAGGACTCGGCAAGCTGCTGCAGACCATAAGGATAGTGCAGAACGGCCTGAATCCCGACCTCACGATAGAAGGCTTCGTGGTTACCATGTTCGACGGACGCACCAAGGTGCACCAGCAGGTGTTGGCAGAACTTCGCGAGCACTTCCAGGACCTTGTTTTCCGTACAGTAATTCAGCGAAATATAAGGCTCAGCGAGGCACCATCGCACGGAAAGCCTATACTGCTTTACGAGATTTCCTGCTCCGGATCCTCCAATTACCTGAATCTTGCCTCCGAAGTTCTGGAGCGCAACGGTGAAAACAGAAGCGAAATATGAGCAATAAAGTAAGAGGCCTCGGCAAAGGGCTCGGTGCCCTGATGGGCGGTGTGAGCCCCGCCGACCAGCTGCGCAAACCGGTAGGTTATATCAACAAGGACGTTGGCGGCTCCCGCAGGAGCGAAGCGGACATCACCCGCATCCCCATGGACATGGTGGAGGCCAACCCCTTCCAGCCCCGAATGAATTTCGACCTGGAGGCTCTGGAGGAGCTTGCCGAGTCTATCAAAGTCTTCGGGCTCATCCAGCCGATTACCGTACGCACCAACCCTTCCGGCGGGTATCAGATAATCAGCGGAGAAAGGCGCTTCCGCGCGTGTCGCATGGCGGGTATGACCTCCATTCCCGCTTATGTGCGCGACGCCGACGACCAGGGGATGCTGGAGATGGCGCTTGTGGAGAACATCCAGCGTCAGGACCTCGACCCGGTGGAGACGGCGCTTAGCTATCAGAGGCTGATGGAGGAGTGCTCCCTGACGCAGGAGCAGATGGCCGACAGGGTGGGGAAGAAGCGAGCTACTGTGGCCAACACCCTCCGCCTGCTCAAGTTGCCCGTGAAGGTTCAGCACGACCTCAAGGTGGGGCTGATTTCCACCGGCCACGCAAAGGCTCTGCTCGGAATCGAGAATCCGGAAGTCCAGGAGCGGCTGTGCGACCTGGTAATCACCCAGGGACTGTCTGTAAGGGAACTGGAGGCCATGGTACGCCGCACGACTGCCGGCGAGCCACTGCCCGCTCCCGCCAAGGCGGTCCAGCCCGCGCTGCCGCGTTCCTACGACCGGCTCCTGGAGCATATTGGCAAGTACTTTTCTAATGACATTTCCGTACGCAGGTCAGTAAGCGGAAAAGGTTCGATGACCATACGATTCGCATCCGACGAAGAGGTGGAGAAGTTTCTGGCCGTCCTCGATGACGCACAGATCTGATGAAAAGAGTCCTTACCGTCCTGTTTCTGCTTTTCTTCGCCTTGAACGCCTCGGCGCAGTTCAAGCGCGAGGCTTTTCAGCAGTCTTATAACGACGACAAGGCAAACCCTAAAGACTCTACAGACGTCCTGTTCTCGTTCAAGGAGTATTTTGGAGGATTGAAGCACGAAAACGAGATTAAAATAGGCACCATGTGTGCCGGCTCCGCCATTTTCATCGGCGGCAACCAGATTTACAACCGGCAGTACTGGAAGCTCCCCATAGTCTATACCGGCATTTTCGCCCCTTTGGGTGCGGGCATTTACTTCGACGTCAAAGGGAACCCGGAAGTGGCCAAATACTGCTATATCGGAGCCGGGGTTGCCTACTGGGCCACAATGATGGACGGTGTTATAAGCTTTAAGTCCGACCGTTACCCTTTGCCGGGACGTGCGACCATGTTCTCCCTGCTCTGCCCCGGCCTAGGACAGGCTTACAACGGTGAATACTGGAAGATTCCGATTTACATCGGAGCACTCGGGACGGCATATTACTTTTACAACACCAACAACCTGAATTACCAGCGCTACCGGCGAATATACAAGGAAGCTACGGACAAGGAGAACCCATATACCGGCCCTATCAGTGCAGAAACAGCCTTGTATTACAGGGACACTTTCCGCCAGTACAGGGATTATTCCACTTTGGCTATGGTGCTGATCTACGTGCTGCAGATCATCGATGCCAACGTCTTCTCCTACATGCACGATTTCGAGATTGCAGACGACATGGCCATGAAAGTGAGTCCCACCGTTATTATGCCTGATACTCAGCTGGCGTACAATCCCAGTCCAGCTTTCGGAATAAACGTCGGCATAAGATTCTGACATTATGCTTAAACGACTGTACGCTATAGTAATCGCGCTGACATTGGTGTCACCGGTGCTCAAGGCGCAGGAGCCCGCTGACAGCCTTACTGTGGCAGGAGTCGACACCCTGCATCTGGCTTCCGCAGTCAGCGATTCCGTCCTGATATTCCGACTGTCTGCGCTTAACCCCATTTTTTCGCTGCCTTTCAATGAAGTGGTCAGGAACTACATGGTGGTTTACTCGGAAAAGCGGGGCGCGAACATGCATCAGGCCATGGCATACAGCTCCTATTATTTCCCCATATACGAAGAAACCTTTCGCCGGTACGGCTTGCCGCTTGAACTTAAATACCTGGCTGTCGTGGAGTCCATGCTCAAGCCTACGGCCCTTTCGCGTGCCGGCGCCCTCGGTCAGTGGCAGTTCATGTACCGTACCGCCCGTGCGTACGGCCTTCGCATAGATTCTTACATAGACGAGCGTATGGACGTGGAGAAGGCCACGGATGCGGCTGCCCGTTACCTGAAGGCCCTCTATAACACCTTGGGGGACTGGCCACTTGCCATCAGTGCATACAACTGCGGTTCCGGCAATGTGAACAAAGCGATACGAAGGGCCGGGGGTAAGCGCGACTTCTGGTCGGTTTATCCTTATCTGCCGCGCGAAACCAGAGGTTATATGCCAGCGTTCGTGGGAATGATGTATGCGTTCTCTTATCATTTCGATGCAGGGGCCGATTCCCTGGCAGTTCCCGTACCTGTGCAGGTGGACACTTTCGAGGTGCATAAAAACCTGCACTTCAAGCAGATAAGCGAGGTGGTGGGCGTTCCGGAAGAAGAACTCAAATACCTAAATCCGAAGTATTATAACGACATTGTCCCCGGCAGCGGAGGCACTTGCACCGTCAATATTCCCGAGGCATGGAGCGAAGCCTACCTTGCCGTAGAACCGGATTCACTGTACAATCATAACTCGTCCATTTACCTTACCGATCAGGTTATCAAGGACATTGCTGCCGGAAGCGTAGCGGGAGGCGGCTCCAAAACCTGCTACACCGTAAAGAAAGGCGATACTCTGAGCCATATTGCCAGACGCTACCGTGTAAGCGTAAAGCAGCTTATGAGCTGGAATCACCTGCGCAGCGACAAGCTGAGAATAGGTCAGAAGATTTACGTTTATTGAAAAATTAGCATTCCGCATTTTTTTATCGTCTAAAGAATCGTAAAAAACTGCCGTACGATTCTTTGTCTTCGTTGTTTTTCAGCATTTCTTGCCGCATATTTGCTGCATGAAAAACTTCAGATTCTTTTGCCTTGCGGCATTTCTTATTGCTGTCGCAGGCTGCAGCGCCCAGCGCAAAATAGAACAGATGAAGGCGGGAGAGTTACATGCCAGTCTCTCCCTGCCTTCCCGGACAGAATCATCCCTGCGAGAAATACGGCTGCCGGAAACAGTCAAAGACACCTTTCATGTGGTAGATCTCGAAGGACATGAGATGCTTATCATGAATGCAGTACGCGACGAGAATGGAGAGATGGTTGCTACAGACAGGCTCTCGGCTGCGGTGGTTACGGCCCGCTTCCGGAACGTGGCGGAGAGGAAGGGCTCTGTTGACCTGGAATTTGAAGTGAAGGTGCCCAGGGACATGCAGGACAGCCGCTGGCAGTTAAGGCTGAATCCGGATATGTATATTCTTTCCGATTCTCTGCGCCTTGATCCTGTAATAATAACAGGAAGTAATTACCGAAAGGCTCAGCTCAGGGGATACGAACATTACCGGCGCTTTATCGAGTCCATTATTACAGACAGCACACGGTTCATAAACAAGGCGGCCTTGGAAATATTCCTGGAACGAAATCTCCCCGAGCTGTATGCATTCTGGAACGATACTACGTTGGTGTCCGATGAACAGTTTGCGTCTGTTTACGGAGTAACAGAACAAGAGGCTGTGGAGCATTATACATATCTGCTGTTCAAGCGCTGGAATCTTAAACGGGCAGGGATGAAAGATGAAATGTTCCGCAGATATGTAAAGGCTCCGATAGTGACGGAAGGGATACGCCTGGATACAGTCATTACTACAGACTCGGGCGATTTCATATACAATTACGTCCAGACTATTCACACAAGACCGAGGCTGCGTAAAGTGGATATTGTCCTTTCCGGCGATATAATGGAGCAGGACAAGAGGGTCTATTCGATACCGAGAACGGAGCCGCTTACATTTTACATCTCATCAATATCGGGCCTTGCCGATGGAAGCGAACGCTTCCTGAAACGCATAATCAACCGCAGGGTGGAAGCCAATACCGCGTGCTATATAGAGTTTCAGCAGGGGAGAGCCGGCATCGAGCCGGGACTTGGCAACAACCCGGAGGAAATCAGACGCATAAAAGGCAATATACGGGACCTGGTGCTCAATGAAACGTTTGACTTGGATTCTATATGCGTAGAAGCTTATGCCTCCCCAGAAGGGCTCTGCAAAAGCAACGAGGTGCTGTCTGCCAGGCGGGCAATGTCGGCTTCAGAGTACTTTTCGCATTATGCCGCCCAACTGCGCGACTCGCTCGAGCGTGATGCAGGCGTCAGGCTTGCACTGGGTGAAGGGGACACCGAGGAGATTAAAACGCCTGCGATCAGTTTCAGGAGCCGTAGCGGCGGGGAAAACTGGCGCATGCTGGACGCTCTCATGGAAAGTGACTCATGGCTGCCGCAAAAAGACAAAGCCCGCTACAGGCTTTTGTGCGATTCTGTTTCCGACCTGGACAAACGTGAACGTGATATAAGCCGCATTGGAGGATATAAATACATGAGGGAGAAGCTGTATCCGCAATTGCGTATAGTCAAATTCAATTTTTACTTGCATCGTAAAGGAATGGTGAAGGATACCGTTCATACGACCGAACTGGATACGGCTTATATGCGCGGAGTGCAGTGCCTGCGGGACCACGATTACGAACTGGCGTTGTCCATTCTGCGCCCCTATGGCGACTACAATACTGCGGTAGCGTATGTTGCTACAGACCGAAACAGTTCTGCCATGGAACTTTTGGAAAAGCTGCCGGCGAGTGCCGGGAAAGACTATCTTATGGCTATCATTTTTGCGCGTGAAGGGAATGAAAGAATGGCCGTGCAGCATTATATGCACGCTTGTTCTCAGGAGCCGTCTTACATTCACAGAGGCAACCTGGACCCGGAAATCAGTTCACTGATCCGTAAATACGATTTGCGGCTTGATAATTCATAAAGTATGCTTAAATTTGCATACTTATGAACACTATAAAATATGTAACCGCGGATGAAGCTGTAAGCCACATCCCTTCGCACAGCCACATACATCTGAGCAGCGTTGCCAGCGTGCCCCACTGCCTTATTCAGGCACTCTGCCGCCGTGCAGACGCCGGCGACGTGACCGACCTGCATTTCCATCATTTCCATACCGAGGGCCCGGCTCCCTACAGCGAGCCTCGCTACGAGGGCATATTCTTCGAGCAGGGCTTCTTCGTGGGGCCCAACGTGCGCGCCAACGTCAATGCCGGCTACGCCGATTATACTCCGGTGCACCTGGGAGAGACCCCGCGCCTGTACAGGAGCGGAGCCATCAAGCTCGGGGCGGCTCTGGTGAACGTATCGCTGCCCGACGCCCAGGGACGAGTCTCCCTCGGCACGTCCGTCGACTGCTCGGTGGCGGCCATTCAGACGGCAGACCTTGTGATAGGGGTCGTTAATCCCAACGTCCCGTTCGCCCTGGGAGATCTCATCCCCCTGGAGTCCTTCGACTATCTGGTGCAGGACGATGCTCCGCTGGTCACTGCAAACTTCGCCGAGCCCACTCCCACCGAGATGCTTATCGGCAAGAACTGCGCGGCCCTGGTTGACGACGGCGACTGCCTCCAGATGGGCATCGGTGCCCTTCCGAACGCCCTCGCGTCGCAGCTGGGCGACCACAAGAACCTCGGCCTGCACACGGAGATGTTCGCCGACGGCCTGCTGCGCCTCATCAAGAAAGGCGTCATCAACGGCAGCTGCAAGCAGATAGACAAGGGCAAGGTGGTGGCATCTTTCCTCCTCGGCTCGCAGGAGGTGTACTCCTTCATCGA
>CAMZEC010000012.1 GCA_947305645.1 uncultured Bacteroidales bacterium
CGTGAAGTACATGAAGGACGCCGCCCTCAAGAGCTACGGCAAGAAGGGCGAGAACGTGGTGAACATGAACTACGCAGCCATCGACCGCGGTGGCGAGTACACCGAGGTCAAGGTTCCGGCCGAGTGGGCAAACATCACCGCCAAGTTCGTCAACCCGAATGCCAATAGGCTCGCTCCAGCCTTCGTGAAAGAGATAGCCGACGTGGTGAATGCCCAGTGCGGCGACACCCTGCCCGTAAGCTCCTTCGTTCACTGGCAGGACGGCACCATGCCTGCAGGCACCGCAGCCTACGAGAAGCGCGGCGTAGCGGTCAACGTACCCGTATGGGATGCAGAGAAGTGTATCCAGTGTAACACCTGTGCCTTCGTCTGCCCTCATGCCGCCATCCGTCCGTTCCTGCTCACAGATGAGGAAGCCGCAGCAGTTCCCGCCGGTCTCAAGCTCACCGAGGGCAAGGCCAACCTCAAGCAGTACAAGTACGCCCTTGCAGTGTCGGTGGCCGACTGTACCGGTTGCGGCAACTGCGTGGACGTCTGCCTCGCAAAGGAGAAGGCCCTCAGCATGCAGTCCTACCAGGACAACGCCGCAGAGCAGGCCAACTTCGATTACCTGAACGCGAAGGTCGGCTACAAGCAGCCGTTCGATCCCAAGAGCAATGTCAAGGCAGCCCAGTTTGCACAGCCTCTGTTCGAGTTCAGCGGCGCGTGTGCTGGTTGCGGCGAGACCCCGTACATCAAGAACATCACCCAGCTCTTCGGCGACCACATGATGATCGCGAACGCTACCGGATGCTCCTCCATCTACGGCGCCTCCTTCCCCGCTTCTCCTTACTGCACCAACGAAAAGGGCCACGGTCCGGCATGGCAGAACTCCCTCTTCGAGGACTTCTGCGAATTCGGTCTGGGTATGAGGCTCGGAAGCGAGCGCATACGCGAAACCGTCGCCCGCCACATGCA
The DNA here is from genome assembly GCA_947305645.1 of uncultured Bacteroidales bacterium. Classification (GTDB taxonomy): domain Bacteria; phylum Bacteroidota; class Bacteroidia; order Bacteroidales; family UBA932; genus Cryptobacteroides. The sequence goes on from CAMZEC010000012.1 coordinate 958, forward strand.
GAAGGGTCTCGAGTGCGAAAAGTGCACCCCTGAGATAAAGGAACTCTACCAGCAGTGGCTGGACAACCGCAGCAGCTATGCAATTACCCGCGAAGTGTGCGACAAGCTCGTTCCCCTTATGGAGAAATGCGGCTGCGACACTTGCAAGGCCCTGCTTGCCCTCAAGCAGTTCATCCCTGCCCGCAGCCAGTGGATCTTCGGCGGCGACGGTGCCTCCTATGACATCGGCTACGGCGGACTCGACCATGTGCTCGCAAGCGGTGAGAATGTCAATATTCTCGTGCTCGATACCGAGGTGTACTCCAACACCGGCGGACAGAGTTCCAAGGCCACTCCTGCCGGCGCAATCGCCAAATTCGCCGCTTCCGGCAAGAAGATTCGCAAGAAGGATCTGGGCATGATGGCCATGAGCTACGGCTACGTCTATGTTGCCCAGGTAGCAATGGGTGCGAGCCCCGTACAGTACCTCAACGCCATAAAGGAAGCCGAGGCATACGACGGACCTTCACTCATCATTGCATACGCGCCTTGTATCAACCACGGTCTTAAGGCTGGCATGGGGCTCAGCCAGAAGGAAGAGAAGCTGGCCGTAGAGTGCGGCTACTGGCATCTCTACCGTTACAACCCGCTGCTCGAAGAAGCCGGCAAGAACCCGTTCAGCCTGGATTCCAAGGAGCCCGACTGGACCAAGTTCCAGGACTTCCTCAAGGGTGAAGTTCGCTTCAGTTCTCTGAGCAAGCTCTACCCCGAGAGCGCAGGTGAACTCCTCGCCAAGACCGAAGAGTTTGCGAAGATACGCTACAGCACCTACAAGAAACTCTCAGAATAGGGAGTTTCTTAAGATGTACAGATAAGAAACGGAGGCCGGTAAGAGATTATCGGTCTCCTTCTTTTTGCAGCTGTCTGCGGACGTTGTAATAAGACTGGCGGGAACCGAAGCCGGATGCGATGGCTACTTCTTCCACGGAGGCATCTGGGCACTCCAACTTGAACTTTGCGGCATGCGCCAAGCGGCAGCGGTTGATGTACAGGAAGAAGCCCCCGAGGCGGTCGCTCATAACCTGGGATACGTAGGTGCGGTTGACGCCGCAGCTGCGAGACAAGGTCGCCAGTGTCAGGTGGCTGTCCAGGTAGGCTTTCTCATCCTCGACGCAGCGCCGTATTGTCTTGACCAGTTCTTCCTTGAATTCGCTGTTCTCTTCCGTCTCGGCACAACATGGCTCAACTGTTCCATGCTTAAGCTCCGGATTATGGTCAGGGTCCGGGGCGGCCTCAAACTGCCTCACATCCTTGGCCCTGTGGGGAGAAAGGGCGCCAATGATGAAAGCTACGTTGATAACGGAAAGGACGAGCATTCCGACAGCCAGAATCTCAAGGGAGCCAATGTAAACGATAATCCAGCTGACGGCCACATGTGTAAATGGTATCCAGATAACCTGCATTGCATAATGGCTCGGGAAATCTTCCGGATTGGAGTAGTTAGCTACTGCAACATGGCGTAAAGCACGTACCAGCATCAGCACGGCCATGGCGAAACAGAGCAGGAATGCAACGGCCAGAAGCCCGCCGACTGAAAAATACAATTTGCAGAAACTGCCTTGCAGCTGTGTTCCGGGAATAAGCGTAAATGCACAGCCGGAACCTATCATTATAGCGAAAGGAATAGACAGCACATAAAGAGGGCGCTTCCACCAGTTAACCTTCAGAACCGTGCCGAAATAGGAGAACAGGATCATGGAGCTGTAGTAGAAAGACGACAGCATAAGCATCATCCTCACGTGCAGAATTGCATCCGTTTCTTTGGGCATGAATACGGACGGGATGAGCACGATACTGGTAAGGAAACTGTAGACGACCACCTTCCAGGCAGGGAAATAGTAGTCCATATGGCGCGCATAAGGTTCACACTTATGTCCCCAGCGCACTGCGGCTATAGCAAGGCTCACAGCTATGAAAACTGCAAGCGAAGAACTGTAACAAAGTTCTCTGAAGGTATAAAACATAGCGGGCACAAAGTTCGCACTTTATGCCCGCATTTCAAAAAAAAGTTTTTCAGAGTACCTATCTCTTAATCGTATTATTCTTTTGAAATAGCCGTGCTCAAAGATCGTTAGCATTTAGCAAACCAAAGTAAAAATAGATAAAAACTTTTGTCAAAAAAAGTAAGAAAATGCACTCCGGATGTAAAAAGAAATCAATTGATATATCTTTACATAAAAAATCTTACATTTGTACATTATGAAAAAGTTCATTTTAATTTCAGTATTACTTTGCGCCGCCTCCTTTATTGCCGGGGCCGACGATATTATTACCAAAATCAACGGAGACCAGATTAGAGCCAAAATACTCGAGGTCGGGGACAACTCCGTCAGGTTCAAACGCATGGACAATCCCAACGGGCCCGTGTATAATCTCACATACTCAGAAATCCAGTCTATCCAGTACGAGAACGGTGTGGTCGAGAAGTACAGCGAGCCTGCTCCGGAGGTATATGAACAGCCTCGCTATACAGCAGAGAGATACGATGTCCGTTACAGGGACATTAGTTCCATTTACAATCCCAGATCGTACAGGGAGAGGACCGATGATCCGTACACTCCGGCAGTCTCCGGAATAGCTTCATTCTTTATTCCCGGCCTTGGCCAATGCATAGACGGCGAGTGGGGCCGCGGATTGGGTATTTTTGCTGCCAATATCGGCTTCAGCATTTTAGAAGCTGCCGAAGCCTCATTCCTGTTCCACTCTGCAGCAAGAGGCTCTTCTTATTACAGGCAGAATCAGCAGATCTCCCTGTCCGCAGATGCTGCCACCGGGGCTTCCCTTTGTGCGGTAATCCTCACTGCATCCGCTCATTGCATCTTCAATATCTGGAACATCTGCGACGCCGTCAACATCGCCAAGGTTAAGAACATGTATTACCAGGATTTGCGCATGGCTCCCCAGTTGTCCTTTACGCCTTCTACCGGCTCCGGACTCCAGCCTGCCGCCGGCCTTAGCCTTACACTCAGTTTCTAAATCGATATGAGGAAAAGCCTGCTGACGCTATTGCTCTTGATAAGCGGAGCCGTTGCCTCCGCGCAGAACGACACCCTGCGTTTCAGCGTACGGGGAGTCGTTCGCGACGCAGATAACGGCCGCCCGCTTGCGTCGGTAGGCGTTTCTATACCGGGCACGCAAATAGCCGTAATCACCAACTCCGACGGCACCTTCGTCATCAAATCGCCCGAACAGGCAAAACAGCTGTCATTTTCGCTGCTCGGTTATAGAAATCTCAAGCAGAGCGTTCCCGAGGCGAATGACAAGGTAATGAGCGTGCGCATGAGCAGGAGCAGTTTCACCCTGGATGCGGCAACAGTCACTACAGGGGATCCGCGCGCCATAATGCTGCTGGCTATCCAGAAAATCAATGAAAACGCACCTGACAACCCGGAGCTTTTCGATTGTTTCTTCCGGGAGACAGTCCAGAAACGCCATCGTTACATCTATGTTTCAGAGGCCGTTACACGTGTCTATAAGTCACCCTTAAAGGATATTTTCGTCCCCGACAGGGCAGCCGTCGTAAAAAGCCGCCTGCTTACCAGCCCGCGCGCTTCCGACACCCTTGGAGTCAAGGTGCAGGGCGGCCCCACCATGCCTGTAGACCTGGATCTGGTAAAGATGCGCAGGCTCGTTCTGGATGAGGAGGAACTGAAGAATTATTATCTGGAGATGCTGCTGCCGGAGATGATAAACGACCGAATGCAGTTTGTTATTAAGCTCATCCCCGGCGTTCAGGATGATATCGCTCTTCATAACGGACTTGTGTACATAGACCGCGAGACTCTTGCTTTCACCCGTATAGACCTTTCCCTGGACATGTCCGACCCAAGGCTGGCCACACGTGCCATGCTTGTCCGTGAGCCAAGGGGTCTGCATTTCCGGCCCAAGGAGATGAGTCTGCTCCTCAATTATACGAACGACGGCGGCAAGACGCGCCTGAGTTACCTCCGAACGAGGTTCCGTTTTAATTGCGACTGGCGCAAGAGGCTGATTGCCACCGACTACACAGCCGTTGCCGAAATGGTGGTAACAAACCGGCACGAAGGAGGACGTGAACTGCAGATTCCCCGGGACCAGGCCTTCAAGAGAAGCGAGTCTCTGGCAGATAAAACCTTTTTCTACATCGACCCGGACTTCTGGGCCGACTACAACATCATCGAGCCCAGCACAAGCTTGGAGCATGCCATCGGCAGGCTGAAGAAGGATTAACGGGCTTTCAGCCAGTTTCTGATAAGCTCGGCACGTTTGCCGAGTATCCCGAAGTCTATGCCTTCGGCGTCATCAGTAGGTTTGTTCGTATTCATCGTGATGCCGGAGGTAAACATTACGGCAGGCACATTCCTCCGCAGGAAGGGCGCCTGTTCGGATATCCTGTTGTAGAAATAATCCGTAAAACTCTTGCTCTTGTAGTAATCGTAATAGAGCCTCAGGCCTATGTCCTCGTTCGCCTTTTCGAGCGCCTTCTCGTAGCTCTTGCCGCCAAGGGCAATCAGGAAATCGGGGCGATACTTATTGGGAGGTGCAAGCACGGAACCTATGGTGTCCAGGTTTATCACCATCGACAGCTTCCACGGGCACGCCGCCGCCAGCGTTTCCGCTCCGGCAAGCCCTTCGGAATGGGCGTCCAGGGCGGCGAAGACGAAATTCCGGCCGCTGTCCTTCAGCGCCTCCGCCAGATACAGCAGGACGGCCACTCCGGAGGCGTTGCAGTCAGCTCCGGGGTACACCCTGCCGCCTATCCACCCGAGTCCGTCATAATGCGCGATGACAAGCGTGTACTGGCTGGAGCGCGCGTCTCCCCTGCTTACGGCAATTATGTTCCGGCCCACGCCCTTGTCGGTCCCGAAGGTCTGAAGCGACGGCTGCAGGCCCATCTGGCGGAAGCGGCGAAGCAGGTACGACTGCACCTCCACGGCACCCCTGGAAGCATGTCCGCGCCCCTCCATCAGGGAGTCGGCAAGGCACACCAGGTCGTCCCGTATGCCGGCATTCGCAGGGAATCCGGACGTCAGCAGGACGGCTGCCAGGATAAGAATTTTGCAGATACGCTTCAAAACGGCACGATAAATGATTATCTTTGCAAATGTAGTGAAAAAGTTTCTCCTTTCCATATTGATACTGCTCACCGCAGCGCTTTCTTTGCATGCCCAGTACGACAAGGATGTGTTCAGCATGCGCGGCCGTATAGCTCTGCAGGACGGAAAATACGCCCAGGCCATTGAGCACTTCAACATACTTGCACGTCTGGACAGTACCGATTACTGGTGCTTCTTCTACCGCGGCATAGCCAAGTACAACCTCGGCGACATTCGCGGAGCGCAAAAGGATTTCAATACTTCAGTGCGTCTTAATCCCGTGTTTACCAACGGATACCACTACCGTGCCATAACCGAGAGCCGCAACGGAGAATACGAGAAGGCCTTTGACGACTTCGACAAGGCAATCAGCCTGCGGCCCGGGTTCACAGGCCTCTATTACAGCCGCGGCGTGACCAATTTCCTGGCCCAGAGGTTCCCGGAAGCCGTGGAGGACTTCGACCGCTACATCCGAAAAGAGCCCAAGGATCCGTCGGCCTATCTGAACAGGGGCGCCTCCTATCTCTTCCTGGGAGACACGCTGAAGGCCATGAACGATTACAACAAGGCCATCAAGCTGGACCGCTTCGAGCCAGAGTGCTACATAAGGCGCGGACGCGTGCTGGCGGCGCAGGAGAAGTATCTGGAGGCCGTGAACGACATGACCCACGCCGTAGAGCTGGACAGCACCAACACGTTTGCCTATTTCAACAGGGCCCTGATGTACTACGAGCTGCACGACTACAATTCCGCGATGCGCGACCTGAACCGTGTGCTCAAGGACGAGCCCGGAAACGCCCTCACGCTATACAACCGCTCGCTCATATATGCGCAGGTGGGCGATTACGAGAGTGCCCTGGACGACATGGACAGGGTGCTTAACATCAATCCCCGAAACGTGCTGGCCTACTTCAACCGTGCTGCGTTCTTCATGGAAATGGGCCGCTGGCGCGACGCCCTTGCCGATTACGACCGGGCCATCGAACTCTACCCCGACTTCGCAAAAGCCTACCTTAACCGCTCCTACGTGGAGAACATGCTGGGCATGACCAAGGAGTCCAAGGCCGACTACAAGACGGCGCAGCGTAAGGTCGGCGAGTACAGGTACAAGAACTCCACCGGCGAAGCTTCATTTGCCGACACCACCAAGAAATACAACTCCCTGCTGGCTCTGGATGCCGATTTCGCTAAGAAAGACTTCGATAACGAACTCCTGCAGCACCGGGACATAGACATACGACTGAAGCCTCTCTACAAGTTCCAGCTGGCCGCCGAGCGCGAACGGCGCAACCTCGCCCTGAGCACCCGTTTCGAGCATGCTCTGCTGGACAAGTTTGTCGATTCCGTTCCCGTGCCTGTGCTGGTCAGCAACAGCGACAGCCTGGTGACGCTTAAGCTGGTCCGCTCAATCTCCTCGGTACTTGCCGGAGACGGCAGTTCAGGTGCCGGCAAGGTACAGCTTACGCCCTCCGAAACCTTCTTCATCAAAGGCATTTACGACGTTCAGCAGAAGAACTACCAGGCAGCTCTCTCTTGGTTCGACAAAGCGGTCCAGGCTGCGAGCGGCGATGCAGAAAAAGACCGCTACAGCCGCTTCTATCAAGCATTCTACCTAATGAACCGCGGTGTACTCAGGGCAGAGATGATAGACTTCATCGCCTCACTAGAAGGCAACGTTCAGACGCTGGCCATGGATGACAAGGGTGCTACGCGAGCCCGAGTTTCAGACCGTGTTGCCCGCAGCTACGATTACTCGGAAGCCATAGAGGACATGCAGGCCGCAACTGAGCTGGTTCCGGATATTCCATACCTTTATTTCAACCTGGGCAACCTGTACTGCCTGAGCGGCGAGATGGTGAATTCCATAGACAGCTACACCCAGGCTCTCAGGCTATATCCCGCTATGGGAGACGCCTACTTCAACCGCGGCCTTGTGCTCATCTACCTGAAAGACAAGGAGAAAGGATGTATAGACCTGTCGCGTGCCGGAGAACTTGGAGTGCGTGATGCTTACAGCGTTATAGACAAGTATTGTACGAACGATGAGCAGCGTTAGGTTCAAGTCTTTCTCTTCCGGCAGCTGCGGCAACTGCTATTTCCTAGGTATCTTCAACGATGATAGCAGGCGTTGCGAAGCAGGCGTTGTAATTGACGCAGGCGTAAGCCCCCGGCGACTGAAGAAGGAATTGCAGACAGACGGTCTTTGCTTCGACGACTTCAGCGCCGTTCTCGTGACCCACGACCATGCAGACCACATACGCTCTCTGGGATCTTTCTGCAAGCATATCCGCAAGCCTGTCTGGGCCACAGAGAACCTTCACAGGGCGCTGTCAAGGCATTGCATGACCCGGTACGAAATAAGCGACTTCCGCATGGAGCTGCGCGAAGGCCACTGGAACGAAGTGGTACCCGGCAGGATACATGCCCGCTACTTTGTAGTACCGCACGACGCTACGGAAACCGTAGGTTACGCCATTCAGATGGATGATTACAAGTTCGTGATCATGACCGATATTGGCTGCATGACGGAAGAGGCTCTCCGCTGGGCCAGGCAGGCCGACACCGTCGTCATCGAAAGCAATTACGATCCGGAGATGCTGCGTAACGGGCCCTATCCCCTTGACCTGCAGGCACGCATCCGCGGCGGCCACGGCCACCTTTCCAACCCCGAGTGCGCAGAGGCAATCGAGGCCTTCCGCCACGACGGCCTGCGTCACATCTTCCTGTGCCACCTCAGCGAGCACAACAACACCCCTGAACTCGCCTACGCCGAGAGCCTGGAAGCCGCCGCCGGCATCAGCCTGATTCCCCTGCCCCGCCAGACCGCTTCGCCGCTGTACAATTTGTAGCGTTTACCGTCAGCGCCGCGGATACGTTCGCTACACAGGCATTTCAGTCCCGGGGCGCCTTCCCGCTGACGCGGGCCCCTTCCCTTTTCGGGAGCCAAAGGCCCCGGAACTGAAACGCCTGCTTCCGCTCACTCGCTCAGCGGCGCTGCGAAGCGAGACAGTGGGGCTGATGCGGCAACCCGTGGCCGCCCGTGGCCACGTGAACGGGAGGGGCCCAGCCGGAGGCTGGGAGGGATGAGCGAAGCGAAGGTTCTGCCGCGTCAGCCCCACTGCAAGCAGAGCGGCGGCGCTGAGCGTCAGTGATCCTGTCGCCAGAGAGAGATCAACTCATCATCGATAACGTAGTTTTCAATGACAATCTCATGCTTCTGGAAACGGACCCATTCTACCTTATTGCGGGTCGTGTAAGAATCGAAAAAGTGTCTTGACCAACTGTCCTCCGAGCTTGATGTGCAGACAATCTCCGAGCCGTCGTCAATGGTTATTGAGACGATTGTGGGAACGTCACCAACCTTAATAGATTCTCTAGCTGGTTCCCAATAATACTGTGTGAAGCATTCTTTTGATTTGACGACTCCATCCAACGGGCTGGTAGTCAGAAGATGGTAATGAAGGTAATACGGCGAAGCGGGATCTACCGATATGGCAATAGTCAGGGTCTGCGAGGTATTGTTCTTTATTTCAGCATAGCCGAAATAATACCAGTCTATATCGACAGTACAGGCACACAAGCAAAGTAAAACTGTTGCGAGGACGAGTTTCTTCATATCTATTAATAAAGTTGTTCTTCTCTAGCTAAAAGACCCAGCCGATGTTTGCGTTGAGGGTAGTATATATTTCAGGGAAACTGCCGCCCCAATTATTTGGCAGGCTGTAATCGACTGAAAGCCGGAGATGACGGAAAAGCTCAATCCCTAGCCTCGCATCTGCGTAAACCAGAAATGTCCCGCCAAACAGATTGTCGAAGGTATTATTATGCATGCCGAATCCCGGGCCAAGTCCAAATCCGATATATGGATTGACAGTCTTGCCAGGGAAAAGATTAAAATCCGCCACTGCCAAAAGGTCTCCCGAAATGGCGATGGCATCATCATTAATCAAGAATGGACCAATAGGTCCAACCTTGGCGTCAAGCCTCGCGCCGGCGTCAAAGTGCCTACCCAAAGTCCAGCGATACTCCCCATAAACACCGAACTTGTATAGCATATTTGGAATGTCTGTGGCTAAGGTAAAATTCTCCTCAGGAGAATAATTAATTCCAATCTCTATCTTATTCTGCGCTGACAAAGAAGCAGAAACCAGAATTATGAAGAATGATATAATAAGATTATGGTTCATATAATATAAAAATAGTTGTTATCTGCTAAAACTTATTCTTATTCCGCTTGATACCGAAAGGCTCAAGGGATGCCTATCGCGGTATGTATAGGGTCCCCGGTCATGAATAATCCAACTAAGTTCAGGCTCTATATATACCCCCAGATTCTTAGTGATATTATACTGAATCCCCCCCACGGTTATTAAAGAAAGCTCCAGACCGCCGTAGGGCCCCCATTCTTTCTCTATCTCACTTCCATGTAAATAAAAATCCGCCTCAATACCACCTCCTACATAGACGTCAAACCATCTGTTAGACGCAAGGGTGCCGTCAAGGCGCACGGGAAATCCCAGGTAGTGAACTGTCTGAATATTTTTGGATCCTGTATAATAGTAGAATTGGGATAAATACAATAAGTAATTTATACCGCTTGTAACATTCAGGTTCTTTGATATTGGGAATCTCAACGAAAAACCGGTCTTCAATGGCGGATAATGTTGATATGCTCTTCCATTATCTCGAGGGCTATAATCCCTATGACTCAGAGCAAACAATCCAGCTTCCACTAGCGCTGCCGCTGCTCCGTTGGCTGCAACACCAGCGGCAGCGTACGAGACTTCCAGATTAAGTGGTTCACTATCGGGGATGTCAGGGACAAAGGGAGACGGAGCCATTTCATCCAGCTCATCATCAGTTACAGAGGATATTTCAACAGCTTCAGCCGCAGTGTCCGTAGTGGATTCGGCAACATTGTCCGGAGCAATAATCTCCAACTCTTCAAGTGTCTTGTCGCATTCAAGCGTATACTTATCTTCCGGACTTATATGGTTATCGTGCTGATAATCATAGTGTCCCTTAACTTCCTTGGCATTTTCTACTTGTGCTAACATTGCGGGCTCCTGCCCGGGTATATACGTATCGACTGAATCCGAAAGTGAGGCCACAGTTTGCTCAGGCTGATGGTCAATCTGTATGCCCAAATCAGACCTGACAGGCTGGCGGAAAAGCAGAACAGCAGCAAGAACCGCAGCTACAGCGGATCCGACCACCCAAAGGATTGAAGTGCGTCTGGGACTCTGAGTGATGGGGGCAGCATTTCTGCGAACCTGGAAACGGGCAAGGCTTCCTTCCTGAAGAGGTTTTTCATACCTCTCCAGTTTATTCTTCAGTATGTCTTCCCAGTTCCTCATTTGTCCCGGTCTTTCAAATAATGCCGGATTTCTTCTTTAAGTTGCTTTCTTGCTTTCGCCAGCACTCCGGCCGAGCCTTTTTCACTTATCCCGAGCATTTCAGCAATTTGCTTATGAGAGTATCCGTCAATGCAATAAAGGTTGAAGACGGTCCTTCTTAATTCCGGCAGCCTGGTTATAAAGTCCAAGAGCATATCTTCCGATATAGACTCCATTTCATCCTCAGTCGGCTCCGCTACAGTATCATGAGTCCAGAACTCCAGCGGTACTATTCGCAATCTCTTTCTGCGGATCTGATCTACGGCCATATTAATGGCAATTCTGGAAATCCAAACGGACAAAGACCCTGTTCCTTTAAAAGAGTATGTGGATATCTTGTCCAGCGCCTTGATAATCGCTTCATGCATCAAATCCTCAGCGTCCGCAGCATTGTCTGTGTATCGGCAACAGATTGTATTCACCTTTGCTGCATATCGTCTATACAGCTCCTCCTCTGCCATTATGTCTCTCTCCGAGCAGTATCTGGCCAGTTCCTCCTCGTTAAGTTGACTATACACTCCCGTTTACGCTTGCCTCATCAAATTTAGTAATTTTTGTATTCTATAATAGAAACGCAATAATTCCGATAATACGTCTCCAATCATAGTTGTTTTTGCTATCTTTGAAAAAAGAAGCACAAAGTGCTATTATTAACCAGAACAGACTATGAAAGAGACTTACCATTTATGCCTCTCATCTCATGAGGAGGTAATGTTCAGGAGCGAAAGCGACCTGATTATCGGATTCAATTATTTGGCCATGGCAGCGTTGGAAACTGATTCAACATTGCTTGCAGACGGATTTCTTTCAACCCATCATCACGAAGCGGCCCGAACTGGTAATCCACATGAGTTGGCGAAGCGGCACCGCTATTCCTATACGCGCTACTTTAATGCAAAGTATGGTCGCAAAGGGTCGCTTGGAGAGAAAGAGGGCTTCATATTAAAGGTCGAAGGGCTATACCATACCCAGTCGATGCTGAACTATGTACTAAAACAGGGACTGCATCATGGACTGTCAACAACTGCTTTCGGTTATCCTCACAGTTCAGTTAATTCATACTTCCGCAAAGACCTTGGACGAAACCAGGCGCCTGTCTTGATGGAAGATTATAAACGGCACAACTATTTGCCGTTCAACAAAAAGAATCCAACGCGATGTAGAATGGCTTCTAATGGCCTTTTACTCAGGGAAGACATTGAAGACACGGCTTATGTGGAAAGCGTTTATGTCTCTCCACGCAATTTCCTCTTTCAAATGAACCGTATCTCTGATGGAAAAGATATTGCAGATCAGCAGAAAGAAAACAATCTTCCAGCTATTACACTGGAAGTTATTGAGCGTGGTGTCCCAGCATTCGACCCATCTAAAGCCTTTATCGCAGAACAAGGCCGCATAAATAAGAACCGCATGACAGATATTGAATTATGCCATATTATTGACGACATCATCCTGCCTTCCCGGTATTTCAAAGGGTGCAGTGAATCGTCAATCTATCAGCTTCCTGAACGCAAACGGTCAGACTTAGGCAATGCTATCTGGAAAGAATGCAAGAGTGTTCAATACCGAAAATGTGACAGTCTGTTCTCCGAGAAGATTGTAACTGAAGACCAGTTGCGCCGCTGCCTCTGCATAAAATGATGATAGACTCTTTCTTTTATCTCATATTTTGCCAGTGACGTGACTCTGGAGGTCTTCACAATCACGTCACAAGCAGTATTCGGCAGTATTTGCTCAAAAACACTCAGCGACGTGATGAAATGGGGTGCCACAGTCACTTCGCTACAACCACAACGAACCGCGCCGCGACGAAGCGGGACTGTCGGGCTGATGCGGCAACCCGTGGCCGCCCGTGGCCACGTGAACGGGAGGGGCCCGCAGGATGCGACGTGCCGTGTGGAGCTTGCTCCTAAACGAACGGGAGCATCCTGTGGGAGGGATGAGCGAAGCGAAGGTTCTGCCGCGTCAGCCTCACTGCAGGCGCAGCAGCGGCGCGAGGGGGCTAGTAACCCAGGCGCACGAGGGTGGCGACGGGATCGGGGACGGAAGCCGGGGCGGCGGGGTTCTCAGTGCCGGCGCGGAGGCCATGGTCGATCAGGTACTGGAGGGTAAGGTCGGAACGGTTGGTGAAGAAACCGTCGGAACGGGCGGTCTGCTCCTCCATCTGATCGAGCGAATCGAAAGAATAAGGGTGGTTGAGCATGCCGGCTTCATGGACCAGGTCCGCCTGCCAGGCATGGTTGAGCTCGGCGTAGTTGTTGGGCTCGCCGGAGATTGACGGTCCGCTGATATTGGCGCCGTTGGCCTGAGCCCACTGCAGGATGGCGCGGAAGCCCTCCTCAGTTTCCAGGTCGCCGCCGGGGATGTCTTCCGGGCACGGGGGCCACAGCAGGAAGCACATCGGCAGGCGCCCCTTGAAAACAGCGTTTGCTCGCACCAGAGATGCGGTAGAGAAGGTCTGAAGGATTACCTTGCCGCGAGTCTTGCCAACCTGCACCTTGCCGTCCTTGTAGAACTCGGTCTCCGTCGGAGCCGATGTGATGATGTTCCATCCGCAGGCGTCCAGAATATCGTAAACCCGCTGCTCCATATCTTCAGGGTTCACCTCCGGTTCCTTGAACTCAATGTAAATCCCCGGGCGGTGGCCGCTGTCGGCAGGATCGTCGACGTACGCTCCGGCGAAATCGTAATACAGGAACTCCATGTATTTGCCGTTCTCCTTGGCCTCGGCGCGAATATCTGCGAGCGTCTTGCCCTTGTATGCCGGCTTGAGGCAATACGGCAGAACCCTCCTTCCTGCGTCGTCACGCTTCAGCATACGGCCCTCGGCGTAGGCAATCTGGTCCTGAAGAGCGGAAACGTACTGGCTGCCGGCAAAAGCGTCGCGGGCCTGCGCGGGACGGGCCTCGTTGAACCAGGAACCGGCATCGAGAGTCAGCAATTCCGCATAATAATAGGAAGATGCGTGATAGGGCTCGAATCCCTCCGCATCGCATTCCAGCTGCGCGTCAGCATCTTCAGCGCTGAAACCGAGGGAGATATAGAAATCACGGCGGGTGGCGGGAACTCCGGGGCCGAATACTTCTTCGATATCGGTAGTGCGGGTAAGATTCACGTCATGATTGGCCAGGATGATACCGTCCTTGGTGCACTGAAGATCGGATTCCAGATAGTCGGCGCCCATCTCGCGGGCCCAGCGCCATGCACTCTCGGTCTCTTCAGGGGCCCAGTAAGTGGAGCCGCGGTGGGCCATAACTGCGTGGCTGGGTACATAGGAATTGATATCGGAAGCCTGAGGGGCACAGGCGGCGAAAACAGCCAGGGCGGCTATCAGCAAGCAGTGTTTCATATGGGGTATATTTTTGCGTCAATAAACTGAATCAGGTCCTGCGGCGCGATGCATATCTGCATTCCGCGGACGCCGGCACTCACATAAATTGTATCGTATAGAAGAGCACTTTCGTGGATAAATGTCGGGAACTGCTTTTTCATACCTATCGGGGAGCATCCTCCTCGGATATACCCGGTAAGCGGAAGCAACTCCTTGACATGCAGCATTTCGCAGTTCTTGTTTCCGGAGATTCGTGCGGCCAGCTTGAGATCGACTTCCAGCGAGCCGGGAATCACGCAGACAAATGGCCCACTTTTGTCGCCTCGGAGCACCAGGGTCTTGAACACGCGGTCTATGTTTTCTCCCAGCTCCTCCGCTACATGGGAAGCCTCAAGATGCTCTTCGTCAACCGCGTACTCCACAAGCGAATACGCTATCCCCGCCGCATCCAGCAACCTTGCTGCATTTGTCTTCTGGATCATAGCTTACTGCAGAAACTCGAGGGCCTCGCGGAAGACGCGGTCGCGGTCGGAGGCGTTCTTCAGGCATTCGATGGGAACGCCGACGGAAACGACGCGATGGGCGCCGGAATCATACTTGATGGCTGCAGGAACGTTGGTAGAGCCATAGCGAAGCCATATCGAAGCTCCCTCATGGCCGGGCAGAATGCCGTCCTGATTGGGCACGGAATAACATTCAGGATTAGGGCAGCTGTAGAACGGCATACCGTCAATCATACCGGTATTGGTTCCGTGAGACGAAGCCCAGCGGTATCCCAGCACCTCCTGGGCAAACTCCTTACCAACCGCCACGGTAAGCGAATCCGGAGTAAAATCATAAACCGTATCCCATACGTCGGTGGCAATCCTGGAGCCGGAGACCAGCATGGAAACGCCCTTCCCGCTCCATCCGCGAAGCGCCGTCTGCATAGCCGAAGGGAAAACGTTGAAGCGCACGGGATATGCACCGCTGCCGCACTTGGTCGTAACCTGAGCGCCGCAAATGAGGTCCAGGCAGCCGTATCCTCCGGCCAGAGCGGTATCCGCGGCACAGAAAGCTTCGGCAGACATGGAACAGAACGGACGTCCCAGACGCATCAGCGACTCTCCGTGGACCGACGGATAATCGAAGGTATTGCCGGCCACCACGGAGCCTGCATAATCGGTATAAGAGCCGCCGAAGCCCGGACCGTCGTCACTCGTCCACGGCTTATCCCGCCGGAACTCGTAATTCTCTCCGATATAGCATATATCCCTCATGTACGGCATGCCGATGTCCATATGCGAATCGAAGCCGGCATAGGCAGGCGTATCCACCCAGGCAGGAGCGGCCACGCGGTCGAAGTTATTGACTATCAGCACGGGAGCGCCGTTAGCTTCGAGCGGAACGCCGGCCGACAGAATCTCCGACGGGAAACTGCTGCCACCGTCGTTCCACGCCTCGACCTTCCAGCTGTAGAGGTGACCTGGCTGCATCGGCATCACCACATCATTCTCGAAAACAGGCACACCCTCGTCGAAGGCGCCATCGTCCATACGGGTATACAAGGTGTAACCTCTGGGCACGGCGGTCGGCTCAAGCGGGTCAGCGGTAGGCAGCCACCTCAGGCGCACGGAATTCTGCCCCACCAGCTCGGCGGAGAAAGCATGAACCGGCAAGGGTTGCACCACGTACGGACAATGGTAGCGGGCCGCCAGATACTTCAGGATGCCTTTGTAGACCGCACGGCTGACGGTGAAGCGGAACGAAGGGTCGAGCCCGTACTTCATGTCCGCAAAATTCTGATGCGACAGCAGCTCCAGCAGGAGTGCAGGCACCTCGGTCGTACGGGATTCGCTGTAGGAGCGGTCCCACAGCATGCGCCTCGACCACTTGGGGTCGAAGCCGGCACGCAGGTCCTCAACTATTTGGGTCTGAACGAAATCGGCATAAGTACGTGAGGTGATCCTGTCGCTGCCGTCAGGGAACTTGCGCCCGTTGTCTCCCTGCAGGGTATAGATGGCAAGCGTACCCACGATGCTGTCGTTCGGAGTAGCTCCTGAATCTGTATGGAAAGCCAGCGAGCAGTCGAACGGTATCCCCTTCTCCTGCATCATCATCTGCGTCCACACGCCGCGGGTCGCATAATCGTTGGTGTAGTCGGAGGTCCACAGCCGAAGGGTGCTGTCCGCTCCGGCCCAAGGCATCCAATACGACGAGCCCTCAGCAAAAGAAGGCATGCCCGAGGTGCCTCCGCCGCGGGTTATCTTGCCCATGCCGCCTCCAAAGCGGACGGCGTCGGCACTTACTACCTCGCTCCTGTCGCCCTTGTTGTCAAGTTCTACATATGCCTGCGTGCCGGGTGCGAATTCAAAGGTACCCAGGTAAATCCACGTTCCACCGCCCTTGCTCTGGTCCACCAGGAACTCCGTCTTGCCGCCGAGATGGTGGACGGTATAGCGGGCCTCACGGCAGCTGTTGCTGCGGGAAACGTAACTGACATACACGGCATACTCCCCTCTCTCCGGGATATCAGCAGTCCAGCGTGCTACGTTGACCGGAGAAACGCTGCATTTGGAGATACGGGCAGTGCCCAGGCGGAAAGGATTATCGGTTATCTCGTAGGCCTCCTTGGCGTCGGCGAAACCGGGTTCGGAGGCAGTTGTCCAGCGGCCGGACTCACTGTATTCGCCGCAAAGGCGGACAGGGTCGCCGCTGCGATCGAAAGAAGGGTCGTTATCGCACACCACCTCATGAGTCTGGACATCCCTCTCGCGCGGAGTCATAACATATGCGCCCGCGTTCTCCAACATGGGAATAACTCCCTGCAACACATAGCTCTGCGTGTACATGTCCTCAACAGTACGGTGCATCGTGGCGCGCTGCCACTTCCAAATTCCCTCTTTCTCGTTGAAATAACGGCCGTGACTCTGCCAGAGAACTATATGGCGGCCATATAGACCTTTAGAAATATGTCTGGCATAATTTCTTCTTACAAAGGGGCGGGTGCTTTTGACTTCTATGCTGTGAACGTAATCCCGAGCCTTGCCGTCACGGGTAAGACGAGGCGTCACAAGATCTTCCAGCCTGTTGCCGGAAGCCTTGCAGGTGCCTATCGTATGCTTGCCAATGAGATCAGCAGCTTCCGTATTCAGCTCGGACAGGAACCATAGTACGTCTTCCTGATGCCAGGGATAGTCGGCCAGCCTGCGGTCGAAAGTAAAGTCGAGAGCTTCGTCGTTGAGGCGTACCCTGTCCAGCGTCACTCTGGATTTTACGAGGAAACGACGGTTGCAGCGTTCTGTGAGGGTGTCGCAAATCTCTTTGAACTGGGAAGCTTTAGGGACGCTTTGGGCCGCCAGCGGAAGGAAAGCCAAAAGCAGCAGCAAAGAAGAAATAAGCCTACGCATCAGCCTTGCGGAAAAAATAGAGTTGGATGAAAAAAGCCACGACGGACCCGCATGCCAGGCCTATACGGTCTGCCCGGAAGTCCAGCATATCCATATCCCTGTAAGGGAGCATGCCCTGAACGTATTCAGTTCCCCAGGCAATCAGGCAGCCGATGGCAAAAATGGCCACCAGGATAAGCATGGTCTTTATTACCCCCTTACGCCTGTGACGCAGAGACCAGAAAGCCAGCACCGGGAAAGGCAGGAACATCAGGAAATGGACGATCTTGTCTGTGGGAATTCCCAGAAAAGTCTTCTGGACGTCGGGAAGGTTGTTGAAATTGACGAAGCAGATTAATGCCACAACGCCAAGATACAACAAGGTTAATATGCGGAATATGGTGGTTCTTTTCATCATAATGACTGCATGTCATAAAGTTTCTTGTAATAGCCGCCAAGAGCAAGAAGTTTTTCGTGCCTGCCGCGCTCGACTATTCGTCCTTCGTCCAAGACTATTATCTCGTCAGCGCCCTTTATCGTACTGAGTCTGTGGGCTATAGCTATAGTGGTACGGGAGGCCATAAGTTTGTCCAGGGCATCCTGAACGCTTCTTTCGGATTCCGTATCCAGGGAAGCCGTCGCTTCATCCAGGATGAGGATGGGAGGGTTCTTGAGTATGGCGCGGGCTATGCTTATACGCTGCCTCTGTCCGCCGCTGAGCTTCACTCCCCTGTCGCCTATGTTGGTGTCGTACCCTTCTTCCTTCTCCATTATGAACTCATGCGCGTTGGCCACCTTCGCGGCCGCTTCTACAGAAGTTCTGTCGGACTGCTCCACCCCAAAAGCTATATTGTTGAAAATCGAATCGTTGAAGAGTATGGACTCCTGATTCACGTTGCCCATCAGGGCGCGGAGGTCGCGGATAGAGACCTCCCGTATATCCACGCCGTCTATGAACACTCCGCCGGAGCTGACGTCATAGAAACGGGGTATCAGGTCCACCAGAGTGGATTTTCCCGAACCGGAGGCGCCCACGATGGCCACTGTTTTGCCCTTGGGAACCGTGAGGTCGATGTTGTGCAGCACCTCCCTGCCGTCTTCGTAATGGAAGCTCACGCCGCGGAACTCTATCTTGTCCCTGAATTCCTTGAGGGGCTTGGGAGACGGCGCCTCTTCTATGGGGTTGGGTGCGTCCAGGATAGCGTCTATACGAGCCATGCTGGCCAGACCCTTGGGGATGCCGTACGCCGCCTTGGAGAACTCCTTGATGGGCTGGATAATGTTGTACAGCATCACCATGTAGAAAATGAATGTAGGTGCGTCAATCACCGCCCTGTCGCCGAGGATGAGGGTGCCGCCGAACCAGAGAACGATGGCTATCATCACCGTGCCCATGAATTCGCTGACAGGGTGCGCCATGGCCTGACGGGTCGCCACGCGGCTGTTCTTGTCTTTCATGGCTCCGGTGACGGCATCGAAGCGGCGGGACATCTTCTTCTCCGCCAGGAAGGCCTTGATGATACGCAGGCCGCCCAGGGTCTCCTCCACCTGGCTCATGGTATCGCTCCAAAGCAGCTGGGCCTCGGAAGACTGCCTCCTGAGCTTACGCCCTATGAATCCCATCAGCCAAATCATCGCCGGAGCGAAAACCAGCACGAACACTGTCAGCTGCCATGAAATAGCTATCAGCGTTGCAACGTAGAAGATGATAAGGATGGGGTTCTTGATAAGCATGTCCAGGGCGGCGGTGATGGATGTTTCCACCTCCTGGGCGTCGCCGCTCATACGTGCTATTATGTCGCCCTTGCGCTCCTGGCTGAAGTATCCCAGAGGCAGGGCCAGAATCTTGTTGTACAGCTCCATACGCAGGTCCTTGACTATACCGGTGCGTATGGGCACCATTACGGCCGTTGAACCGAAGTAACAGGCTGTCTTGATTGCCGTGAGCAGCGAAAGCGTAAGGCAGAGGAGGAGCAGCACGTTGCCGGCGCCCCATTTGTCCATCATGCCCGTCACGAACCAGTACAGATTGTTCACCGCTATGTCCTTAAACCCGGCCGCCGTTGAATCCCAGGGGATGAACTCATAGTGCATCTCGTTGATATTGAACAATATCTGCAGGATGGGTATGAGCAACGAGAAGGAGAATACGTTGAACACGGCGGACAGGATGTTAAGCAACACCGAACCGCCCAGGTAGCCCTTGTACGGATTGACGTAACGCTTTACTATGCTCCAGAAATCCTTCATTTCACACTAATGTGATATCACAGGAACGCCGAACCAGTTCACCATGATAAGATATATGGTTCCGCTGACCACTATCACGGCAGGTATGGTGAGTATCCACGCCCAGACTATGTTCTTGGCTGTAATCCACTTTACCGTCTTCACGCCCCTGGTCAGACCGGTACCGATTATCGAACCGGTGATAGTGTGGGTAGTACTCACGGGTATACCAAGCACCGCGGTAAGAATCAGGGTGATGGCTCCGGACGCCTCGGCACAGAATCCCTGGGTCGGAAAGAGCTTCGAGAGGCCCTCGCTGAGCGTACGGATAACGGACCAGCCGCCGGTTACGGTACCGAGTGCGATAAGTCCGTAGCAGGTGAACTTCAGCCACATGGGAACGTAGAAACCGGTATAGCCTGCCGCCTGCGCAGCCGTGAGGCCGTTCCCGTAAAGGAACTGCATCACCGGATTGTCCGGATTGGAGGCGAAAGCGGTAGCGAACAGTATGGCGATGACACCCATGGTTTTCTGACCGTCGTTGCCGCCGAAGCCAAGCGAGAATGCCGCACTGGAAACCAGCTGCATGCGCCGGAATGTCTTGTCAACCTTTTTCACGTTGGTCCTGCGGAAGAGCAGCATGATGAGGCAGTTGAGCGTGAAGCCCAGGACAATGCCGATGAGAGGCGAGATAAAGATGAACGCAACGATCTTGAAGATGCCGCTGGTCACCAGGTACTGGCCACCGTATACGAACCAGACGGGGCCGATAAGACCGCCCACGAGGGCATGGGAGGCCGATACAGGCAGGCCGAGCTTGGTGCACAGGAAAATATACAGCACGGAGCCCAGCAAAGCGGCAAGAATCACGTAAACGTCTATGCAATTCTCATCCACAATACCCTTGCCCATGGTAGCTGCCACGGTGGTATCGAAGATGAACATGGCGATGAAAATCCAGAACGCCGCCCAGAATACCGCAACCTTGGGCGGGAGCGCCTTTGTGGCCACAACGGACGCGATGCAGTTGGCAGCATCGTTCATTCCGTTGGTAAAACTGAAAGCCAGCGCTATCAGTGCCGTAATCAGGACTATGGCAACCATATCAGCTATTCTTGACCACTATGCTGCGAATCTTGCTGGACACGGCCTTGGCCACATCGGAAGTATCCTCCAGGGCCTGGGCGATATTCTTCTTCTTTACGAGCTCGATAGGGTCCTTCTCGAATTCGAAGAGATTGGACATGTAGCTCTCGTAGATGTCGTCCACGATATGCTCGATTTCCTTGATCTCGTCGCAAATCCGATCTATCTCCTTGGCATCCTTTCTAAGCGAATCGAAGTGTTTGGTAGCTTCCACCATCAAATTGGCGGCTTTGCTGATATACTCGGCAATCTCCGACAGCTTCTTGGAGTGCTTGGGCTGGTAGATGGAGATCTTCTTGGAAGAGTCGCGGATTGAATCCAGGAAGCCGTCCAAACCCTCGGCCAGGTCATGAATGTCGTCACGGTCGAACGGAGTGATGTAGGCGTTCATCAGCACGTCGACAATCTGATGGGTAATGCTATCCCCCTCGGTCTCACGCTCCTTGATCCTGTGTGACAGCATCCTGCGCTCGTCCGGGTCGGACTCCTGCGTCTGCTGGAGCAGAAGGGCTGCAGCAGAACTGATATTCTCGGCAGACTGCACGAACAGGGGGAAGAAACTCTTTTCCTTCACCACGAAAAGCTGGAGTAAATGGTCGAAATTCATATCGTTAGTTATTATTAGTTTATTTCGTCGCTGTAAACTGCCGCAGGCAGGTCATGTAGATTGTAGCGGGAAGCCATGCTCATGCCGTATGCGCCGGCGGATTTTATGGTCAGAAGGTCTCCGCGCTGCGTCTTGGGAAGGGTAATGCCCTCGTCGAATACGTCGGTGGATTCGCATGCCGTGCCTACGATGGTGTAACGCTCGCGTTCGTCGGCATGGGAAGTAATATTCTCGATATTATGGTAGGCGCCGTATAGGGCTGGACGTATGAGCTCGGTCATGCTGGAGTCTACGATTACCAGCTTGCGGCCGGTTGCCGTAGTCTTATTGAACAGCACGCTGGTAATGAGCTCGCCGCACTGGGCCACGATGGCACGCCCGAATTCGAAATGCACGGGGCGCCCGCCGGCCTTAAGATGCGAGTTAATGATCGCGAAGACCGATGCAAAATTGGGTACGGGCTCGTTCTCGGGCACGTCGTAGTTGATGCCCAGGCCGCCGCCTACGTCGATGAAGTCGAATTCCAGGCCAAGGGAGCTCAAGTGAGCAACTATGCTGTTCACCTTCTCGCAGAGGTACTCGAAAACATGGAGCTCACGAATCTGGGAGCCGATGTGCAGATGCATGCCGGCTACTTTCAGATTCTTCATGGCCTTGATTATTCCTATATTGGCGATTACCTCCTCGTAGGAGATACCGAATTTGCTGTCCGCCTGGCCGGTATCGATGCACTTGTTGGTCTTGGGGTCGATGTCAGGATTGATTCGGAGGGCGACTTGCTGTACCTTCCCAAGCTCGCCGGCAATACGGTCTACGAGCCCGAGTTCCTGAAGCGACTCGCAATTGATGGCGAAAATCCCCTGCTCCACGGCGTAACGTATCTCCTTATCCCGTTTCCCCACTCCGGCGTAAACTATTCCGGAAGGAGCGAAGCCGGCCTCTACGGCACAGCGCACCTCGTTTCCCGAGGCGCAATCTGCTCCAAGGCCATAACTGCGGATAATCTCCAGAACTCGGGGATCGAAGTTGGCCTTTATGGCATAATGGATAACGTATCCATATTTGTTGGCTACCGATACTGCGCTCTCCAGGGTCTGGCGAAGGAGAGAAAGGTCGTAAAGGTAGAACGGTGTCTCATAGGCGCGGAGTTTGTCCGCAATTTGTCTGCTTAACATAACTAACTAACCATTTATTCGTCCGGGATAGGCCTCGAGAGCCAGTTTCAGGCACTCCAATGCATCCCTAAGATCTTCTTTATTAAGTACATATGCTATCCTTACCTCCCTTTGGCCCTCGCCAGGTTCAGTGTAGAATCCGGAGGCCGGGGCCATCATTACCGTGGCTCCTTTGTGCCTGAACTCCTGCAGGCACCAGATGCAGAACTTCTCCGCATCGTCGACCGGCAGGCTGGCAACGGTATAGAAGGCTCCGTTGGGCATGGGACTGAACACTCCTGGAATTCGGTTCAGGCCTTCAATCAGGAAATTGCGCCTGTCGAGATACTCCTCATAGACGCCATGAAGGTAGCTCTTCTGCACTTCTATGCTGGCCTCGGCCACTATCTGGCCAATGAGCGGAGGACTAAGGCGGGCCTGGCAGAACTTCATTACCGCATCGCGGACCATCTTGTTCTTGGTGCATAGACAACCAATCCTTATTCCGCACTCGGAGTAGCGCTTTGACACGGAATCTATCAAGACAACGTTCTCCTCTATTCCCTCAAGGTGGAACGCGCTGATATAAGGCATGCCGGTATAGATGAACTCCCTGTAAACCTCGTCGCTGAACAGGAAGAGATTGTGCTTCTTGACTATGTCCCTGAGCTGGTCCATCTCTTCACGGGTGTAAAGATAACCCGTAGGATTGTTGGGGTTGCAGATAAGGATAGCCTTGGTGCGTGGCGTGATCTGCTCTTCGAATGCCTCTACGGAAGGCAGGCGGAAGCCGTCTCTGATGGATGTTTTGACAGACTTTATGACCGCCCCTACCGAGATGGCGAAGGCCATGTAGTTGGCGTAGAAGGGATCGGTTACTATAATCTCGTCGCCGGGTCCCAGGCAGGCGAGGAAGGCAAACAGCACGGCCTCTGAACCGCCTGTAGTTATGAGAATCTCTTCCGGGTTGAGGTAAATGCCATATTCGGCATAGTAGCCCACCATTTTTGTACGCAAGGACAGGTAACCGTCAGAAGGGCTGTATTCCAGAATCTTGCGGTCTATGTTCCTGAGAGCTTCCAGAGCACATTCCGGAGTCTTTATATCGGGCTGTCCGATGTTCAGATGATAAACGTGTACACCGTTGCGTTTGGCGGCATCGGCATAAGGAGCAAGCCTGCGTATCGGCGAGCTTGGCATTTTCTGGGCTCTCTGACTGAGTTCCATATCTCTGCTATAAAGTAAACCTGACTCCGAGGGTAGCGCCGAAGCAATTGTTCAGCACCTTGCCTGCATCCAGGTATAAACCGTAAACTATATCGAGGCGGCTGCTCCAGCCGACGTAGAACGGCACAAATCCGTTAAAGGCGGCCGAGAACTGGGGCAGAGGCTTGTCCCATGTGTTCTTTTCCCACCACTGCCAGTCAGTGTCCCATGGAGTTGCCCCAGGTGTCAGAGGCTCATAATAAGTGCCGCAATTCCGGCTGAACGTAAGCATAAGGCGATAGGGAGCAAACTTGAACAACTTTCCGGAAACTCCCAGGTGATAAGCCACGTAACGGTTGTTGTAAATCCTGGTTACCCCGTCGCCATACCGCTTTGTAAAGAACAACGGTCCGCAAATGCTTCTTCCGAAATTAGTCCAGCCCGAAGCATATTCACTGTTGGTAAAATAATTGTCGCCGCCGAAGATATTGAAGCCGGGATGCCAGGGAATGACATTTCCCTCAGCATCGGTCTCCGCTTCGTGCTTGGCTCCAGACTGCCACATGGTATAGTGGAACTCCGCCAGCACATCGCTTACCCAGCGGTCCTTGTCTTTTAAGCCAAAGTGCAGAGTATAGGCTCCATCCGGTAGATTATTGAAACGCATTCCCGACTTGTCGCTGTATGGTTTTTCATACTGGAAGGTAACATCGAAGTCATCATAGCGCCATCCCATACGGAGCTCTTCCGCGCCGCCATGGTCGCCCAGGCAGTTGATCTGGTCGCTTATGGTTCCGTCGGATCCGGCACTGCGGCCGGTGCAGATACGGAAATAGTTCTTGAAATTGATGTCCATGGTCTGGCCGTTGGGGCCAACACCTCCCCACAGAGCATAATGGTCAAGCCCTATACGAACATAAAAGTGCTTTCCGGTATCAAAAGTAAGGTACGCCTGCATCCTGTGGATCAAGGCTCCCTTCATATAACGGTCGTCCAAAGTCTTGTAGTCTCCCCACACGCCGCTGATCAGCACGTGCTTTCCGGTAAACGGGATGGCCCAGGGCTCCAGGGTAAGCGTGTAACCAGGTATGGAGCGGGCATTGTTGCTCTCCACGATATGGCCCTCATTTACGCTAAGGGATCCAAGGGACAGGTCGGACCCGAGGAACTCGCGCTCCCGGTGCATAGCTCCCAGATCGGCGCGCAGTACTTTCCAACGCGCTCCGACGTAGAGCTCGTCAGCCATGGCATGGATAGGAGAGCTCTCCGGATTCAGGGGGTCGTTCGGCTGCCAGTTGGCCGCAAAACTTGCTCCTGCATGCCACTGGAAGGTCTTTGTATCGTCGAAAGTCTTGTAGGCTTGCAACAAGGCTACCGCCCCGCTGTTGTCGGGCATGATGCCACCCTGGTTGGCTGTTGACCAGAACGGCATGGTGCCTCCTGTCGAGAGCGCCCCGAGAAGCATGGCAGATACAAAGAAATCGTTCATTATTCCGGTTTATAGGAGTCTTTGAGGGTTGCTGTACGGTTGAATACGGCCTTCTCAGGCGTGCTGTCGGCATCCTTGACGTAGTAGCCGGTACGCTCGAACTGCACGGCAATGCCGGAGGCGTCGTCCAGCAGGGCGGGCTCGGCAAAACCTTCGGTCACTACCAGAGACTCGGGATTCAGGAAGTCCTTGTAGTCCTTGTCTTCGGGCACCTGGCTCATGTCGGCCAGGGTGAAGAGGCGGTCGTAGTTGCGAATCTCCAGCGGCTTAGCGTGTTGAGTACTCACCCAGTGGATAGTACCCTTGACGGAGCGCCACTCGCCGCCGCCCGGCTTCGTAGTGGGATCGTAGCTGCACTTCAGCTCCACTATGTTGCCTTCGGCATCCTTTACAACCTCCTCGCACTTGATGATGTAGGTGTACTTCAGACGCACCTCGCCATCGGGTTTGAGTCGGAAGAACTTCTTGGGGGCGTCCTCCATGAAGTCGGCGCGCTCGATGTAAAGCTCACGGCTGAAGGGCACCTTGCGGGTCGCTCCCTCTGGCTCAGCGGGATTCAGCGGGCAGTCGAACCACTCCACCTGTCCCTCAGGATAGTTGACTATGGTCACCTTCAGCGGGTCCTGCACCACCATGTAGCGGTTGCTGCGGGCGTTGAGGTCCTGACGCACGCACCACTCCAGCAACTGAATGTCCATCAGCTGGTCACGCTTGCTCACGCCTATCTTGTCGCAGAATAGCTTGAGGCCCTCCGGAGTGTAGCCGCGACGGCGGACGCCGCAGAGCGTAGGCATGCGGGGGTCGTCCCATCCGCTCACCAGCCCCTTCTGCACGAGCTCCAGCAGCTTGCGCTTGCTCATGAGTGTGTAGGTGAGGTTGAGGCGGGCGAATTCGTACTGGTGGCTCGGATAGATGCCGAGCGTCTCGATGAACCAGTCGTAAAGCGGACGGTGGACATCGAACTCCAGCGTACAGATTGAATGGGTAATATGCTCAATGGAGTCGCACTGGCCGTGGGTGAAGTCGTACATCGGATAGATGCACCATTTATCGCCCGTACGATGATGGTGAGCATGCTTGATGCGGTAGAGGATGGGGTCGCGGAAGAACATGTTGGGGTGGGCCATGTCGATCTTGGCACGGAGCACCTTTGCGCCGTCTTCGTACTTGCCGTCGCGCATCTCGCGGAAGATTCGGAGATTCTCCTCCACGCTGCGGTTGCGCCAGGGGCTCTCGGTTCCGGGAGTCTCCACGGTGCCGCGGCCCTTGGATATCTCCTCCTGGGTCTGGTCGTCAACGTAGGCGAGACCCCTCTGGATAAGCTGCTCGGCCCACTCGTAGAGCTGGTCGAAGTAGTCGGAAGCGTACAGCTCTTTTTCCCACTGGAAGCCGAGCCACTTGATGTCTTCCTTGATGGAATCCACGTACTCGGTATCCTCCTTGGTAGGGTTGGTATCGTCGTAACGGAGGTTAGTCTTGCCACCGTATTTCTGTGCCAGACCGAAGTTTATGCAGAGGCTCTTGGCATGTCCGAGATGCAGGTAGCCGTTGGGCTCCGGCGGGAAGCGGGTAAGTATGCTGTCTACCTTTCCGCTTTTAAGGTCATTCTCGATAATCTCCTCGAGAAAATTCAGTTTGCGTTCTTCTTCCACTTTATTTAATCACTTTATATTCAACGACATCTGCGGTGTATCCAAGCTTGTTGATAGCCTTCTTGAGCTTGAGGGTGTCGGTCTTGGAATCATTGAACACCACGGTAACTGTCTTGCCGGAGACGTCCACCTTGAGGTCCTTGACTCCCTTTTCGAAGGCTATGTTTTCCTGTACCTTCTTGCCGCAGTTAGCACAATGGATGCTTGTTGCAAAAACCACTTGCACAATTGCAAGTATAATCATCAGATTTCTCATATCTTTTCTGTTTTCCAAATTGTCACTCTGATTCCGGCGTACACCCGGATACCCATCAGAGGGCCCCAGACGCAACTGGCATCGAAGCCGGTAAGCCATGGAGTATCACAGCCTATGATAGGATTGGGCTGGGTATAATTGGTGAGGTTCTCCCCACCGAGATAAATGTCAAAGCCCTTGAAACGCTTTGTAACCTGGGCATAAAGCAGAGGATAGGGTTTGGTCCATCCGTCTGCATACATGGGGTCAAGCCCGCGCATGAAATCCCAAACGCGGCAAGGACCGCTGAGGGAGGCCGTGAAGTCGAATATCCACTTGTTGAGGTTGGTGGCATACTGCAGGTTGAGCACCGCCTTGTAGCGGTCGGTCATAGGTTTGTAGTCGTCTTCTGCCTGGTTCTTCAGTCTCTGGTGGGCATCAGTCAGACGGCCTGTAAGCGTGACCGTAAAACCACGGAAGGGTTCTGTGGCAAAGTCCAGCTGCAGGTTATTGGTATAAGAATACCCCTTGGCGACCGAGCTGAGAGAATAGAAGCTTATGTCCGTTGCGGTATAATCCACCAGCATCTGCTCCACGAAGCGGGTGCCGAAGTAATCGAGGCTGAGGTAAGTCTTTTGGCTGTCGTCGAAAGGCAGGTACCAGGTGGCGTTTCCACCGTATGTCCATGATTTCTCCAGGGGAAAATCCATGAAACTACCGTTCAGGGTCTTGGTAGTGGAAAGCACGCCGATATTGTCTATCAAAGGGATGCTGGTGCGAATGCCCTTTCCGCCGTTGGCTCGCAACACGAGCTGCTCAACGGGCACCCATTTGAGCGTCAGGCGCGGAGACAGCTCAAAACCGCGGTTGTAATACCAATCGCCCCTGAGGCTGGCTATGGCCGAGAAAGTCTCGCCATAGTGGTAAGTCAATTCTCCGAAGGCTCCGAGGTCGTTGCTCCATGCATTAGCCGTGGACTGGCTCATAGTACCGGGAACAGTCCAGTGGAGGTCCATGAAGTACTTGTCGAAAGTGTCGCTGAGGCCGGCGGTAAAGTGCAAGTTCTCGCGGGACTGGTCCTGATAAAGCAGGTTTACGAAAGCCGAATTCTGGGTTGCCTGGAAAGGATCCGCCCCATACCTTGCGTCAAGCTTGAGCCAGCTGTAGTCGGTCACTACGGCAAAGTTGCGGCTGTTGTCTTCATTCAGCGGTATACCGACTTTAACATAGCCGTTCAGGTTCTTGTTTACTATTTTGGCCTTCCAGGGAAGCTCCGTAATAGAAGACATCTGCCCGCCGTTCTTCCGGTCGTAGATGCCGCGTACTCCCCAGCGCACCTGCAGGCCGCTGGGGTCATAATACAGCCAGCGGTTGGACAAGGCGATATTGCCACCGCGGGGGTCGTCCAGGAAGGTGTCCCCGTTGTGGTCCATATCCATGAAGTTGCCGTCGGCATGGGCAAGGATGACGGTGCTCCACTTCTCCATTTCGTCCAGCTGAAGGGCGCTGGCAATATTGAGGTCGGCCTTGGTATCGTTCATCACGGACGCCTGCACGAACAGCGGTATCTCGTCCGTAGGCTTGCGGTGCTCCAAATTAATCTGACCGGTCATGGACTCCACCCCGTTGATTACGGAGGTTACACCCTTGGCCACCTGAATGCTCTCCAGCCACTGAGAAGGCACCCAGTTAAGGCCCCAGGGGGCAGCCAGGCCGCGCATAACCGGGCGGTTCTCGTCCAGCATCTGCACATAAATGCCGCTCTGCCCGAGCAACCTAATCTGCCTGGCACCTGTAACAGCATCGCTGTAGCCCACGGTCACGCTGGCCGAGTTCTCGAAACTCTCCGCCAGATTGCAGCACGCCATCTTGCAAAGGCCCGCGGCCGTAATCACCTCGGTCCTTATCTCCTTACCCTTCGACAGGAAGTTGCTGTTACCGGTCGCCGTCGCTCCGGCCGCCGCCAGCGTATCCTTCCTCTCTCCGTATATACCGGTCGTATCCGGCATCTGGGCAAAGCACAGTGCCGGAACGAACAGCAGTATAAAAAGCAAGTTTCTCATAAAATGTTAAGGGACTGCTCCCTGATCTTTTCAAGTTCATCCTTCATGCGCACCACCGTCCGCTGTATGCCGGCATGGTTGGCCTTGGAGCCGGTAGTATTGATCTCACGACCCATCTCCTGAATAATGAAACCAAGTTTCTTGCCAGGATAAGACTCCCCGTCAATGGTATCCATGAAATACTTGCAGTGCTGACGCAAACGCACTTTCTCCTCGTTGATATCAAGCTTTTCCAGATAGAAAACCATCTCCTGCTCAAAACGCTCGGCATCATATTTCACGCGCAACTCCTCCAGAGTTTTCAGCAGACGCTGGCGAACTGCATCGATTCGCTCCTTCTCGAAAGACTCGACCTCATTCTCCATCTCCATGATAAGCGCTACGCGCGAAGTAACATCTCTGTAAAGAGCCTCGCCCTCGCGGGAACGGTAATCGCAAATCGCATCCAAAGCCTGATAGAAAGCATTTTCCACAAGGGGCCAGTTCTGCTCCGTAATAACCTCATGCTTGCTGCTGTCCAGCACATCGGGCATGCGCAGCAACGTGGCCAGAAGGTAATTGGGATCGTTTAACGGCAGATTAACGGCGCCAATCTCACGTCCCAGCTCATCTATCTGACGGAAATAATCAAGGGCAAGTTCCTTGTTGACGGTACGGGCGCCAGTGCCGGCGTTCGGCTCCCAGTTCAGGAAAACATCAATGGTTCCGCGCTGCAGGCGGTCGGCAAGGGTCTTGCGAAGCTGCATCTCCTTATCCTTGGGAAGGAGCGAAGACTTGATGCTAATCTCCGCATTCTTCCCGTTTACGGAACGGATTTCAATAGTAAGCTTTCCGCCCTCGAGCAAAGCTTCGGCCTTGCCGTATCCCGTCATCGACTGAATCATCATCAATAAACTTTAATCATGCCCATTTCAAGGCCCCAGCACCCGTCTGTAATGATGGGCACGGGCTTGCCGTCGGCATCTTTAACATATACGAAATCATCCACGAACGTGTGGGAATGGCCTCCGATTACAAGGTCCACGCCCCTGATTCCTTTAGCGTTCTGTTGATCCTCGGGCTCGTAACCGTTGTGGGAGAGGAGAATGACCATGTCGCACTTCTCCGTCTTGTGCAGATAGTCGGACCATTTGTTTACAGACTCTACCGGGTCCAGCTGAGGGATACGGGAAGATATGGACTTTGAGACATTGGTCGAAAGGTCTGCCTCAAGGCCGATGATGCCTATCTTCTTGCCGCCCCGATGCAAAATGGTATAGGGCTTGACATATTTGCCGAGCTCGAAGGAGCTGAGATCCAGGTTCGCACAGACAACGGGACACTGGATGCGGCGGACACGTGCAGTAAGGTCTTCGATTCCGTTGTCGAACTCATGATTGCCGAGGGTAATGGCGTCGTACTTCATGGCATTGACCATATCCACCTCGATTTCTCCATGAAGCTGGGTGTAGTAGGAAGTTCCCTGATTGAAGTCTCCGGCGTGCAGGAGGAGCACCTTGCCGGCGCCTTCCGCCTTGCGTACGGAGTCAACGAACGCAGCACGCTCGATAATGCCGCCGCGCCCGTCGCGCAGGGGATCCAGATGGCTGTGAGTATCGTTGCAATGCAGGATGACGAGTTTGGGCGAGCAGGCGCAAACGGCGGCAACGGCCGCCAGTATCACTATGAGCTTTTTCATCATTTTACAACGACCCTCCCGTCGGTCGAATATTCAATCGCCTTACCTTCAGCCGTAAGGTTACGGACGTAGGCTTCCATTACTTTGCCAATTATCTCATCGGTCTGGATGAGCTTGCGGGCGTTCCTGGCCACGCTTATGCCGTCTCCTCCGTCAAGCAGGAAGTCGACCGTGGCGACGCCGTAGTACTTTTTGACGTCAAGCTGCTTGCCGCCTATCTCGACGCTCTCCAGCTTATGGTTGTTCACAACCATCCTGACTCCGCTCACACATTGCATCTTGGTCTCTGCAAGCTGGTTGAGGAGGCTCAGGAGATCATCGCCCTTAAGCTCCACATAACATAGTTTGTTCACGAACGGGAACATGGAGCGGATATCGTCCAGGGTCACATTTCCCTCTGGCATGTCCACCCGGATGCCTCCGAAATTGGTGATGGCGAAATCCACGCGGCGCTTGACGATTTTGGCCGTCTGCTCGCGGAGTATGTCCGCCACCATGTTGCTGAGTTCGCTCTCAGGTGCGTGTGCGCTCATGGCTCTTGTAGAGAAGCCGATCACTTCCTTCACCTCCGCCATCTTAGGCTGGGCATTGATCATTAGGGATGCGACTTCGGGCGTGGAGCCGCCGGTGAAAACTCTTCCGTTGGGGGCTGTATAGACACCCGTCCGGGCGTCCACGACACCGATCGCCTCGGCCACGTTATCGGCAGTAGGGGCAGTAACGCCCGTCCTGTGGCCGTCGATAGCCAGTTTCTCCCAGACCAAACCGGTCTTGCAACCGGCGAGCAGGAGAACTGCGACTAATATTGCGGAAACTTTTCTCATATCTGATTTTACTGTTTAAGCCATTTCCAAAGGTCCTTCCAGGTAGACTTCTTGCCGAACATAAGGATGCCGACCTTGTAAATCTTGGCAGACAGCCATGCGCAGGCGGCGAAAGTCGCAATCAGCAACACAACGGAAAGCACGATTTCCCAGGTTGCGACACCGAAAGGCAGGCGCGCCAGCATAACTATAGGCGAAGTGAAAGGAATCATGGAGCCCCAGAACACCAGGGCGCTGCCGGGAGCTTTGAACGCATAAAGCGCAATGAAGAAGCCCAGCAGAAGAGGTACGGTGACCGGCAGCTGCAGCTGCTGGGTGTCGGCCTCGTTCTCCACCGCAGAACCAATCGCAGCGAAAATGGACGCGTACAACAGGTAGCCGAAAACAAAGAACAGCAGGAAGCAGATAATCAGCTGGCCGACGTTGATGTTGGACAGGGTGCCGAGGATTGCCTGCATGCCGGTAGGCTCGGCGCTAGCAACGGCAGTGCTGTCGGCAGCTGCTGTGAGTGCATCGAGAGAAGCGATGTCGCCGGGCATATGTACGCCGGGAGCCATCATCTCCGTCATCTGGGCTGTCTGTTCGTCAGAAAGGGCCCCCATAATCTTGTCCTTGCCGATGATTCCCATGGCCACGGAAAGGATTGCGGCAGTGAGAACTATCCAAAGCAGGAACTGCGTCAGGGCGACCAGGGCAACGCCGATTATCTTGCCGAACATGAGTTCGGTAGACTTAACGGAGGAAACCAGGACTTCAACCACCCTGGAGCTTTTCTCCTCGATTACCGACGACATGACCATACCGCAGAACAGCACGATGAACATGTAGATGGCCATGCCCAGAAGCATGGAAATAACCATGTACACTCCGGACTCCGAGATGGTCTCCTTGCCGGATTCGTCAATGGTATAACTATGCAGATGTATGTTGGACTTGACTCCGGCCATTATTTCTTCCAGGTTGGCCACCCCGGAGGACTCTATCCTGTAGGCCTCCACCGCGTCGTTTATGCGGTTCTCGATAAGCTCACCGGTATCTATGCCCAACGGTTTCTCGGAATAGCAGTCAGCGGTAACCGTGCGGCGCTCGGTATCCAGCTCGGATATGCTGAGCAGGGCGTCGATTCCGAAGCCGGAAAGATTTGTCTTGACGTCTTCGGGCAGAACATCTGCAAGCTGGATATACTCTACGGTCTCGCCGCTCTCAAGGAACGGGGTAACTATACCGGAACGGTCAATAACGCCGACTTTCTTGGCTTCTTCCTTGGCCCCAATCATAATGACCGAAGGCAGAATGCACAGGGCCGCAAACAAAACTGGAGCGAGGAACGTGATGATGAGGAAACTCTTCTTCTTGACCTTGTTCAGGTATTCCCTCTGGATGATAATGCCTAATGTATTGATATTCATAGTCTATGCCTCCTCCTGAGTTACAAGTTTGATAAAGATGTCGTTCATTCTGGGGATGACCTCCTTGAAGGAGTTCAGCTTCATGCCGCCGGCGATCAGTTCCCCGAGACGGGCGTTGACGCTTTCTCTGGCAACCACCTCGCGGCGACGCTCGACACCCTCAGAATACTCTATTTCCACGCTGTCCTGACCGTAGCGGTGACGAATCTCGTCGGTGCCTCCGGTAATCACCAGTTTGGCCTTGTTGATGAGGGCGATGTTGTCGCAGAGCTCCTCTACCGATTCCATATTATGGGTGGAAAGGATGATGGTGGAGCCTTCTGCCTTGAGGCGGAGTATCTCCTGGCGGATGATTTCCGCATTCACGGGATCGAAGCCGGAGAACGGCTCGTCAAGAATCATCAGAGAGGGCTTATGCACCACTGTAGTGATGAACTGAAGCTTCTGGGCCATACCTTTGGAGAGCTCCTCGACTTTCTTGTCCCACCAGTCCTGAATTCCGAAGCGGACGAACCAGTCCTTGAGGGCCTTGCGGGCATCGAGGCTGCTCATACCCTTGAGACGGGCCAGGTACATGGCCTGGTCGCCAACCTTCATCTTGCGGTAGAGACCGCGCTCTTCGGGCATGTATCCTATACGGGCTACGTCCTGCTGGGTAATAGGCTTTCCGTTAAACAACACTTCGCCGGAGTTGGGTATCGTGATCCGGTTGATGATTCGGATCAGCGTGGTCTTGCCGGCACCGTTAGGTCCGAGAAGGCCAAAAATCTGCCCTTCGGGAATCTCAATGCTCACGTGGTCCAGCGCCACCTTTTCACCGAAGTTCTTGCAGACTTGCTTACATTCGATAATTGCCATTTTTCGTAGTATTATTTTAATCTTCAAATATAGGCATTTTTTGCGGGATAATTGCTATTTTTGTAGTGATGAAACGCATTTTTATTATATTTTTCTTGTTCGCATGCGCATCCGCACACGCACAAGACCTCAATATCACCCCTTCCCCGGACTCCAGCAAAGTCGCATTTACCAGAAATAACGACCTTTGGGTCAGAGATATAAAGAGTGGTGTGGAAACCCGCCTGACGCAAGACGGCAATGACCTGGTGCTTAACGGCTATGCTTCCTGGGTGTATTATGAAGAGATCTTCGGCCGGCCGTCAAAGTACCGCGCCTTCTGGTGGAGCCCCGACTCCAGTCAGCTGGCGTTCTTCCGCTTCGACAACAGCAAGGTGCCCATGTTCCCCATCTACTCCCCCTTCGGCCAGGATGGCAAGCTCTCGCTCACTCGCTATCCCAAGGCGGGTGAATGCAACCCGCCGGTTCGAATCGGCATAGCTACCGCCAGTGGTGAAGGCATCATATGGGCCGACTTCCCCGACGACCCGGAGCAATACTTCGGCACCCCGTTCTGGGGGCCCGATTCCAGGGAACTCTTCGTGAGCCGCATGCCGCGCCGTCAGAGCCTGCTGGAGGTGTTCGCGGTTTCGGCCTCCGACGGCAGCAAGCGCCCGGTTTACAGCGAGAACTATCCGACCTGGGTTACATGGATCGAGGGTATGCTTTTCACCGACAACGGCCTCTTCATGGCGCGCAATTTCGAGACCGGCTGGGAGCAGATTTACTTCCTCGGTTACGACGGTTCTTTCAAGCGCCTTACCGACGGCCAAAACTGGGATATCCAGCTGCTGAAATATGACCCTAAGAAGGGTAATCTCTGGTTCCTCGCGAAGCGCGATTCCCGCGTTCATCCGACCCTGTACAGACTGGATAAAAAGGGCAGGATTTACACCCTGACAGACCCCGATTATTACACCGCGACCGCCCAGATTTCAGACGATTTCAAGAGCTTTTCGGCCATGCTGTCCAACTCCCGTACACCTTGGTTCAACGTGACGGATAATGCCCTTAAAGTCAAGCAGTTCACAACTTCTACCGAAAGTAACGAAGAAGGCCCCAAACCGAAGCTCGTAAAGATAAAAAACGACGGCTACGAACTCTACGGCCTGATGAGCTATCCGCGCAATTTCGACCCGACCAAAGAGTACCCCGTAGTGATGCAGGTTTACGGAGGTCCGGGCACTCCTTACGTGCGTGACACATGGCGCAGCCGCGACGCGTCCTACCCCTGGGGCTGGGAGAACGGAATAATATATCTGGTGGTCGATCCGCGCTCCTCCGGAGAGAACGGAAGGGCCGGCATGGACGAGGCCTTCCGGCGCATGACGGTACCCGAACTCGGAGACTATATAGCATGGGCAAAATGGCTGCAGGCACTCCCCTACGTTGACGGTTCTCGCATTGGTGTGGAGGGATTCTCCTTCGGCGGAACCACAACCTCCATGCTGGTCCTCCGTTACCCCGAGTACTTCTGTTGCGGCGTTGCAGGAGGCGGCGTTTACGACTGGAAGCTCTACGACTCGCATTATACCGAGCGATTCATGGATACGCCCCAGGCCAATCCGGAGGGATATGCCGAGGCGAGTGTGCTGACCTGGGTAAACTCCTGTCCCATGAAGGAGCGCAGGGGCCTCCACAACGGCATGCCCGCACTTAAGCTCACCCATGGTACCGGTGACGATAACGTACACTTCCAGAACACTTTACAGCTAATCGACGCCCTGCAGAAGGCAGGCATCCAGTTCGAGCTGATGATATACCCCGACGGCATGCACGGCTACCGCGGCTATCAGCATGAGCACGACGCTGCGAACGATCACCTATTCTGGTCGAAGCATCTGCTGGCAGACTAGTATTCTGCGTTCGTTGTTGAGAACGCAGGCGAAGATATGGACGGGGCCTCCGGGCTTCGTCTTTATTTTTTTCCGTAGCTCTTCGGAGCTTACTTGGACTCCACGGGAAGTGCAATTATTTGGCGACAATCTCAAGTTTGATAAGTGCCTCGGCAAGCACCTTCCCTTGATAGACTGAACGAACATAGAACAAAGGCGTACGGCCTATGGCTGGAGAACCCGTACTGACAAAAGCAGAATTTACCTGGACAATGCTGCCGTTAAGTGTAACGAAATAGTTTTGGTCTGTTTTTTCAGAATCTAAGTAACTCGCCTTCCCTACAACATTACTATATATGAAACCACTTCCATTTTTATCCGTCCCGGCATAATAAAACTCATAGCTGGGAGTGATTCCTTCGGAAGAAAGAAGTTCGCCATTTCGAGCATCAACAGCATATGTATCCACATAATCTGCCAGATTTATCTGTCCGTTATACGGAAATGACAAGTCGGCCGCCGCATCAAACGGCACATACTCATTCCATCGGAAACACTTAGGATAAGATTCCGCTTGATAGTCTTTTTTGTGAATAATCCTATACTGATAATTCTTCGCAGTCCTTACATATGCATAATCCGATACGACCTCGGCATACGAGCCACCCGAATCGGCATCTTTAGACTTCGCCTTCAGGAAGATTATCGCATCATCCCCGCTTACTAATTTCTTAAGACCTATATTCATAATTAAATAGCCTCCAGCGTAATTAAGACTATAAATATCAATTAGATCTTGTTTGTATGAAGAAGGATTACTATCTGTAGTATTGGCAAAGCTCCAGTCATAATCGTCGATATTTGAGTCCTCTGGCTCTACCTTGACTTTAACTGATACCGGTGAAGATACTAGGAAAGAACCGCTATTTGCAGATGTAATTGTCTTAACGTACGGGAATGTGTCGTTTAAAGCACCGGAGTAGTAAAACTCCCAGAAACTATAGATGCCATGGCCATAACGAAACTCATTTGGGGCAAATGAAATAGTCTGGATTTTTGAATTCTTTCGTTCTAAATAAATATAATAACTCGTCGTAATTGTTTTACTAGGGTACTCTTCACGACATATCTCAGATACCTCAACCTGTATATCGCAATAGTTAGAAACAACAGAATCGTTCATTATCACTATTGCAGGAGAAACCTTGGTAAGATTAACGACTCCCTGCAGATCGAAACCAGAAATTGTTACAAAGGCATGCCTGGAAGCATCTACACCAAGTGTTCCGCAGTTTGTAATTTCAATATTCACATCTGCACTGTTATAGTTTCCTACCTTAAACACATAGTCGTGCGAAGGGTTAATTGTCATAGTATTAACCTTGAAATGACTTATCAAATAGGTCTTTGGAGAGTTCTTTTCATAATTAATTAGCACTCCAGTCCCCGATTGAGCACCCATTAAGTGTATGCCATCATCTCCTTGCATATAATCAGGATTAAACACCCAATCTTCAATCCCCCATTTATGTGGCGCTTTTACTGAAACAGTACACTGTCCGTATGCATTAGGATTTGTTACCGAGGTGGCAGTAATTGTGGCTGACCCGACACTTAAAGCTGTAACACGCCCTGAGGAGGAAACAGACGCCACGCTGTTATTTGAAGAACGCCACTCAACTGATGCGTCATATACATTTGGCGGATTAACAGTGGCATACAATGTTTGACTGTCGCCAACATTTAGTTCAATGTTATCAGGATGAATGCTAACTTGTTGAACCTTATCAAAAACCGACACAATGCACTCCTCATATACATTAGCGTTCATATTTGAAGTCGCCCTGATGGTGCATGTACCCCAAAAAACTGCGTAAACGACACCATCTTCGGAAACCGTTGCCACTCTCGGATCAGAAGAAGTCCAGGTTACTGAAGGATCTGAAGCATTGGCCGGCAATACAGAAACCAATAATTGTTCTGATTCACCTTCTTCCAGTTGTATTGAAGTGCGATTAAGAGCAATGGCAGAAACTTGAACAACTGGGTCCTCTTGATTAACACCCTCATCGGTGACGGGACGGACAGAGTGACCATAGAAACGCTCGCGCGAGTCCATAGAGACCTGACCTGAATAGAAGGTACTTGGGAACGCAATACTCGGGTAGGCCGGGGAAAGGGACGAAGACCAATAACGACCATCGAACTCGGCATTGTGGTGGCTCGTGTCTTCCTGGAAGCCTGCGGCGGGAAGGAAGATGCTGTTGCTATTTGTCTTGCTGATGACGAGCCGGCCTTTTACTCCATTCTGTGTCATCCATGTCCAGGTACAGTTGTCTATCAATTCCGTCCACTCTGCATCCGTCGGCATACGCCAACTGCCACCCCAATTGGCCCGGGCGGCATCGTCGGACAGTTCCAATACGGTCCTGTTGTCAACGGAGCCGTAACTTGAGGAAGTATTGTACTTTGTGAGTGAATTAAAACTACCGTTACACCATTTATACGTGGACCAACTGTATGTCTGCTTCGGCGCAGTCTCGCCCCACGCAAAGTAGTCGCCATACTCCTCCGGTGCGGAAGCTCCGACGTTCCAGGATGCCCATTTAACTGAGAGGCCAAGATCAATGATTTCAGGTTCCACGACGGACACATTGCAGATTGCCTGCTTGTTCCCCATTTCTGTAGTGGCGGTAATAGTGGCGACACCAGCCTTTATTCCTTTCACAACACCTCCCTCATCAACAGTTGCGACCTGAGGATTACTGGATGACCAGTTTACATTTTTATTGGTTGCTGTTGACGGCTCAATAGTCGCCGTTAGTTTTGCAGAGGCCGCGAGTCCAAGTGTAATCTTACTCTTGTCTAATAAAATATTGCTCACCACATTAGGGCTATACGCAGCATCTTTTAATCTGGCAATAAAGTCTTTGGCGTGACTCTTCAACTCAGTGAACAGAGTGCCGTTTAGTGAAGTCGTACAGTCTAGATTCAGAAGAATAACCGCAGATTTTCTGATTGTCTCAATTCTTCGGTTTTCGTCACTTTCCATTTCTGAACGGCGTTTCCAGTAGTAACCGTTATCAGATTCATATGTCCACTGAAGGATATTGGATGCCAACAACTCCGAATTGTCGTTTGGGACTAAATCCATGAAGGAGAACTCATACAATCTGTCTTCCTCAATGAAAGTACTGTTGACTTCAGATCCGGAAGACGTGGAAAGCCCGTGATAGCTTACATCATAAAGGGTTTTTGTTTGATTGTTATAGTACCCATCAATGTATTTTGTCGAATAAGCCGGATTAGATACATTAGCATCCAGGGTGAAACGGATTCTCTGCCCATAAGATTTGCCTGCTATGCGTACAGTCATATTGTACACATTGAATGAATTAATCAGTTCATCAGCTATTGCCTGGAATTGCTGGTTCACTGCACTCATGCTAGATACCCGCACGCCATTAGATGCAGGCCTAGAAAGTTTCTGTAAATGAGAGAGGAAGCCAGGATTGCTCGCATCATCTGATTGAAGTCCAATTGTCCACGACTTTATTTGATGGCCATGAACTATGCTGTTGTATAATAGGGAATTGACATCGCTAAGATATTGCGCCTCTGTCCCCATATATGATTCATAGTCCACAGAGCCATCATCTTCTCCATCAGTGAATGTAACGATAGCGACCGTGGATAAATCTTCCGGGTACTCAGCATACTGCAGCGTATTGATCGCATCTTTTACAGAATAATACAACATCGTCACATTCTTCTGTGGAAGGCCATCAATAAAAGAATAATAACCGGAAACAGAGTCTGACTTCAGAGACTGTATTGGATATTTGTATAAGAAGGCGTTAAAACCGGTCACGCCCATATACAAACCGCTCTCTTTACCTCCGAGGTGCTCGGGTGATTCAAGTTTACCATCAAGAAGGCCAAGGTTAAGAATTGTGTTTTTATTGAGAGTTATATCTTTTGATGAGCTTACCGAGCCTAAAAGAGTATTTGAGTAATCGTAAAACAACAGCTCAAATCCACCGGTAATAGTCCCTGGAAATAAAGAAATAAAGTATTTACTAGCGCCGGATGATGTGAAAACCTTTATTGCATCAACCATTGCAGCAACCGAACTATCAAAAGAATCTGTGGTAGATCCATAATTAATTGGCACACGCACCTTCCCTGAACGGATTGGAGAAGCTGGTTTGAAGAGAACGTAAGCTACATCGTTTCGCTGAAGATCAAATGAAAGCAAGCTCGTGAAGTTATAAAACTGCAAATTGCCTGATTCCAAGTTGTTTGTGTATGCTATAGACACGTGTGCGTCGGCAAATCGGCCGCTCTGTTCAGCTCGCACGACTCCATCCAGAGTAATCCAGGAAACATCGTCGGATGAAACAATATCTGCGCCATATACTGCAGCAATAAATTTTGAATAATCGTCTGTTTTGAGCGTAAAATGTGCAGAAGCACCCGCTTTAGAAACGGCAACTTGTCTTACCTGACCATTAAGGCGACTATAATACCGTACAATATCTCCAGCATACCACTGAACCTTGCTGCCGTTGACAAGTGTCGTTTTAGTGTCTCCATCTGCAAATGACGCTTCAAACTCCCTATTAACCAGCCCGTCATCAGTAACTACAACAGAGACCTCCGGCATACAGGATGCGAAGAAGGACAATAATGCCGCCAATAGAAGAGCCCGACAAATAACACGTGTGTTATACCCTACCATTGAAAGTCCTCCTGATTATAGTTTTCATTATCACCATCGTAACTGCTGCATAGTACAGCCAGCTCATCGTTGGAGCTAGTCTCCAATTGGGGTCGCACATAGTGCTTGAGTCGTTGTTTAAGTATCATATGGCATGACGATACACTTCGGCTAAGGTTCCATTTGCCGAAACAGTGAAGTTAAAATAATGATTTTTAGCCCATTGTCCTCTCCCCTAGAATACAAAACATAGAACCGTGATGTTGATAAGCAATGTCTTAAACGCATATAGGGAAGATAGTTGTTCTTACAAAAGTAATAATAATCATCATAAAAAAAAAAGGACGAATATGATAAAATGAAATCGCAAAATGCGACCGCAAATTGGAATATGCGGAAGAACCAACTTCTATAGTCCAACCTAAAATTTGAGGATATCCAATCAAAACTGGAAAACTAATTATAGCAGCCTAATCAATGCATTTATTTTGACAGCCAATTCTATGATACATATCAATTAATCTGCGAAGTTATCAAGAATGTCAAAACACGTATCATCCTCATCGACAATCACGTGTAACTTATCGGCGCATCCCTAAAAGACCTTAGCAAAAAATGGTTTGCGGTGTCTCTAATGCCAGAAACAAATCCTGAAATCCTTCTATATCGGTTGTAGAGAAAATCCTTTGCACACTAATATGCGTCTCTCCAGACCGATGACACATGCAAAGATATGGACAGGGCCTCCGGGCTTCGTCTTTATTTTTGCCCGGAGCTGCTCGGACGAGATCTGCACCCCACGAGCAGTTACTTCCGCCTGAGGATAACGACGCCCCAGTTCCTTTATTACAGATGACGCAAACGGCAGGTCTTCAATGACTTGGTAGAACTTTCCGAAGTGGCTCAACGCCTCGTCGTACTGCATCCTGCACATTCCCGGCCCCAGCCCCGACT
The DNA here is from genome assembly GCA_947305645.1 of uncultured Bacteroidales bacterium. GTDB lineage: Bacteria > Bacteroidota > Bacteroidia > Bacteroidales > UBA932 > Cryptobacteroides. Next base: position 42,265 of record CAMZEC010000012.1, read on the forward strand.
TTACCATCGCCGCCGACGGCACAAACAGCAGATCTGTTTTGGATGACTCCTGCTGCTCTCCGCAGAAGTTACCTCCGAATGACTTCGCTTCGCTCATCCCTCCCACGCCTGGCGGCGCGGGCCCCTCCCATTCACGTGGCCATGGGCGGCCACGGGCTTCGGAGGAGACAGCCTGCCGCTTCTGCGGCGGCCGGTGGATGCGTTGGAGTCGTTGCAACAGGTACCCGGCATCGCCGTGACCACGATATGCCCCGAACTGATAAAACTGATAAACCGCTAGATATGCAAAAGCCAAAACTCACTGTCGGGGCTTAGGCCCGCTGCAGGGCTTTCTATGGCCTGTTCCTTCCGACACCGGGCCAAAATCGTCTCAGTGTCAGAGACAACAGGTCTTGCAGACTTCTCCAGTGCATTTTAGCTCTGACGCTGAGTTTCGGGTAGGGATTGGTTTATTCGACAAAAGCAAAGAAACGGTCGGCAGAGTTGAGCTTGTCTTCCCTCGTGGAAGCAGCGACGATGCGGGTGGAGAAGGACGGGAGCGGCTTCGAGATGAGTCGGAAGGCGGTGCCGGTATCCTCCACTTCGGGAAATTGCTCCGGGTCGAAGCGGATCGCTCCGCCGATGGGCGCCGGATGGCTCGACACATCGGCCGGGTGCTCGCCCCAGACAGCCAGCCAACCTTCGCCTTGACGGATCTGGGAGCCGGGATGATAGTTGATTCCCGTAGCGAAACGCAGCGGCTTCCCGTTCAATTCACGGACCGTGACCAGGGCCCAGCGGTCCCGGTCGGTCACATCGACCCGGACACTGATATCCACCGTGTCCTCCTGGCAGGGAACCCCGTAGGAAATCATTTCCATAAAAGCTCCGCGCTTTGTCCTGCCTACGATGGTACGGCGCCCGGCAGTGGCATCCAGACGGACCTCCTGTTCACCGTCCCAAAGACGCACGCCACCGAGGCCGACGGTCTTCCCTACATAATACTCATCGCAGCCGGCGCCTTCCTCTGCCTGCGCCTCGGCAGAGGGATACCACAGCCAGCGTCCCAGCTCATTGTCGATCTTGCCGCTCTTGCTGTACACATCGATCGCTCCCCTGCCGTCGAAATAAAAACGAAGCGCCATGAACCGGTTGTCCACGGCAGGTCCGTGGTGGCCCATCGCATTGACTTCATTCCCTACGGGCGAAAAGACCTCGGCCACCTGGAGGCTGTCGCTCCTGCGGAACTGGCTGTAATAGCAGTGCCGCCCACTCTCAGAACAAGAGACAGCGGTAAACAATGCCGCCGCAGTTATAACGAGTAAAAAATGTCTGCTCATAAACTAGCTTATTTTTCCGAAGAGTTGAAATTGTAGCGGATGCTCAGGAGCATGTAACGGTTCAGATTGGTGGTCCGCACCGTTTCCAGATAGTTGGAGTACGCAGTCGTGGTGAGCGAAGGCATATTGTTGAGTATGTCCTTGAAAATCATGGCAATGCAGAGCTTGGAGTCCAGCAGGTACACGCCGGCCGAGGCATTGAGCACGTCCGTATCCAACCGGGTGACCTTCCCGCCCATCGGGAAGCGCGTGGCATGCCGGTAGCGGGCCCGGACAAAGAGCCAGTCGGTGATTCGGTTGTCGCTGCT
>CAMZEC010000013.1 GCA_947305645.1 uncultured Bacteroidales bacterium
TGCCGTAGAAGTCGTAATGGCAGAAATAGGTGTACGGCGTCATTATGGCGTAGGCTCCGGGGGCCGTGCCCAGGGAGGTGATTTCGTTGCCTGCGGTATCGTAAAGCCTCATTCCGGGGATGTTGGCCACCGTGGTGCCGTCTTCCATGTTGGTGGTGTAGATGGCCACGGCGTTTACGTTGTCCTGCTCGTGGTACGACTTCTTCCAGGTAAAGCTGTTGGAGACGTCGTAGCGGAGGGTCTTGAGCCAGCCGCGGTTGATGTTCCAGGTGCCGTTGGTGTTGATGCGGTAACCCAGGTTGGTGCCGCCCGACGCCAGGTTGGAACGCTGGTCGTCCGGGTTCTTGTCGCGGGTGTCCTTGCCGAAGCGGAGGTCAAGGGCGGTGGATGTGACCACTGGCCCGAAAGTCTTGGACCACAGGCCCTTGACGTTCAGCCTCTGGTAGTAGGCATACGACTCGGTGGTCTTGGCGTTGCTGTAGGCGTAGTCGCCGCTGAGGTGCAGGTCGCCGGCCTTTTCGCCCAGGCGTATGCCCTTGGAAGCCGCCACCTGATATATCTTCGGGTCTGCCTTCAGGCGTACCGTAAGCGGTTCTGCTCCGGCCTTGGAGTTGATGATGACGGCTCCCGAAGTGAGGTCTCCGTACTGCACGGAGGGAATGCCGCGTATGACCTCCACCGATTCGATGTTGTCGGTGGATAGCTGGCGGACGTCGATGCCTCCGGCAGGGGAGGCGCCGCCTGCAGATACGGAAGTGCCGGCGATTGCCGACGATACGCCGTTCATTGCTGCGGTGATGCCCTCCATGTTGGCGTTGTTGGACATGGGTGCGCCGTCCACTATGATGGCGGTGCCCAGGCTGTTCATGTCGCTGCCGTTGACTGAACGAAGGCTGATGCTGTGGGCTGAGTTAAGGTCGGGATTGGTGATGGAGGCGCCCGGCAGCAGTTGCATAATGTCGCGAAGCGAGCTGGTCTGGCTGTGGTCTATGGCCTGGCGGGAAATCAGCGACGCCGTAGATTCCCCTGCCTTGGAGGCCTCCGCTACCACGTGTACCTCTTCCAGGCGGAAGCTGCTGGGTTTGAGCACGAAGTCTTTCTTCAGGCTCTGCCGTACGACCACAGTGGTGTCTATGGTCTCGTAGCCGATCAGCTGGATGTTGAGTTCATAGGAACCCGGGTCGAGTCCGCTTATGCGGTAGGCTCCCTTTGCGTCGGTCGTAGCATAGAGGCCGGCGGGTTTGAGCAGCACTACGGCATAATCCACAGGCACCCGGACACCGTTTTCTTCTGTGGTAACGGTGCCGTATATCTCGGCTTTCTTCTGTGCTGCAAGGGTCAGCGGCAGCGCCAGAAAAAGCGTCAGCAGTGCCAGTCTAGCGGGTATGCGCATTGTCTTCCAGCCTTCTTATGCTGCGGTATATCTCTTCTTCGACGCCGGGATTCCCGACCTTAAGATTCTTCAGGGCATCATATATTTCCCGGCGGCGCCAGGAGTGGGTGTACCAGCCGAGGGCTTCGGCCGCCGTCATGCGCATGCTCTTGTCGGCCCCTTCGTCGGCTATCAGTTCCAGCAGGGGATTGATGGCCGCAGGGGTGCATGCATTGCGCTGCCGTTTGATGGTGAACATCTTGTCTTTGTAGGGGGTGTGCAGGCCGCCCAGTTCTCCCAGGTCTTTGTCGCTGCTGCGTATGCCGTTGCATATGCGCTTCACTGAAGATTCGAACTCGTCTTCCAGCGGCCAGACGCCTCTCCAGGCGGCTTTCATGGCCTTTTCTACATCTTCTGCCGGGTAAAGGGCGAGCGCGCTGACAAGGTGGAAGCGTACACGGGAAGACTCCTGCGGATCCAGATAGTGGCGGGCTATGGCGTCCAGCAGTCCCGGGGCGCCGCAGACCTCGGCGTAACGTGCCGCCATGCGGCGTACCATTTCGTAAGAATCGTCAAGGCCCGTGCCGATAGCCTCCTCGACAAGCTTGATGTCGGACGCCTCCCGCATTATATAGTAGAGCGCCTCCAGGCGTACGTTCAGATACGGGCTCGTGCGCATTAGGCGCAGGCATTCCGCCGGGCTGTACTTGCCGGAGTTGATTTTAAGGCCGACCGTCACATCAGGGTTCCGGGGGGCGGTGGCGGTGAAGCGGTAAGTGGGGTCGCCGAAGAGGTGGGACTCCAGGGTCATATAGCGGCGGGCCCATTCGCCGACGCTACTGCCGGCCGCCAGCATGCCGGCGAGCTCGTTCTTCCAGTGGTCCTGGATTATGTTGACGCTGTTGCCGGTAACGGCCATGCTGCGGCTCCCGTGCCCGAAGGCGTAGCGTGCGGCCACATAGTCGTCGTGCAGGAAGGCCCCGTTGAAGCAGGCGTCCAGCAGTATCACTTTTGCAGCCGGCTTGTAACCGTCCAGGTCGGGCAGGGTAATGTCTACGGAGGCGGATTTAAGGGAATCGGCTGTGGTTATGGCGGGGTCGTCCCATCCGGCAAGCCAGCTCCCGGGTACCCCGTAATCGGCCGTCAGCTTGGCGGCAGCGGCGACCTTGTCCTTGGCGCTCCGCATCTTGCCGCGCAGGAAGATCTTGGTGTACTCCATGTGCTCGGTGGCCATGTAGGTATAGGGCTCCTTGCTTATGTATTGGGCGCCGACGGCCCCGTGGGTGTGCAGGTGGGCGAAATCCACCTCAGGGTCGGCCAGGACGGCCTTCAGACGGTCGCGGGTGTAGCGCTCTTCGTCGAAGTGCAGGAAGCGAACCTGCCCCTCCGGCTCCTTTAGGCCGAACTGTTCGTAGTAAGCGCGCTCCTCGTCGATGCGGGCGTTGATGCTCTCCGAGCTGTTTCCGTGGCCTCCGAAGTGGAATACCTTGTCCAGCGGTTCCCGACTGCCTTTGGCTTCCGCGGCCCTGTCGAGGAACTCGCAGATGAGCTCATGGAAACTGTGACCGGGGTCGGTACGTGCCGGCTTGATTCGGGCGGTATATATGTCGCAGCGCACCCTCTGGTCACCTTCCGGCATCAGGTCGTAATACCATAGCGGGCCGTCGTTCCTGATGAAGCGGAAGCTCAGTCCGAAATCGTCGTAGAAGCGGTCGGATGGAACGGAGGAACGCTTGTCGGGCATCTTGGGGTCCATTTTGAATGCGGTGCACAGATGGTGGGCCTGGCGTATCATGGGAACAGGGATGTCGCCCACGAGCACCGCTCCTTCCAACTTGCGTTTGCCGTGCAGCAGCTGCAGGGTGTCGCGCAGGCGCTCCGGGGTCCAGTCGGCCACCAGCACCAGCACGTTCTTGCCGTCGTGCTGCCGTATTGCCGCCGCGTACCTCTCTATTGATGCGGCACAGGCATCGTAGCTGGCCTTGTCGGCTACTATGGCGAAGGAGTTGCGGGCCTGAAGGGGGAGTGCTGCAAACAGCAGTAGTGCGAAAAGTATCTTTTTCATAGCTATTGTTCTATGCAGGGGCGGATGGGGTATACGGACTGGCGGTTGCTGCCGTAGATCGTATATACTCCGGATGCCGATGAAGTCTTGTATGCAGACAAATAATATGAGGAGTTGGCATCTCCGGCATTGTTAATCTGGTTGGGATTTCCTGACCAGTAGGAACAATGGGTGCCCACATTCCTGAGTGAGCCGAATACGGATGAGGTCAGGTAGTCGCTGGTGGACATCGATCCGGTAGCGGGGTAGAACACAGGCTCGCCGCCCTTGTCCGGCTTGCTCCAAAAATACCAGCCGCCATTGAATTCTTCCGAGATGTTGGTAGCGCTGAATGCACTCCAGGCATTCATGGGAGGGAGACAATAGCCCACGGGACAAGGATCGTAAATTGTTTTTACAATAACATCTGTAGCACCTAGCTTGTCCTGCAGGGCGTTCCAGGTGTTGGTGTACGTGTTGTCGCCTCCTGAATTGATGTTGTATTGGGAAGGATGGCGGATGAAATTGGCTATGTTCCTGTCGAGCAGCGCGGCACGAGTACCAACGGTGTCCCGTCTTGCTGTCGTGTACCATGTTTTCTTCCGGAAATTGTCGCTTGCATCTTTGACCAGCGTGCCGTCTCCTGCAACAAAAGGATCCTTCCTGCCCCACTGCCAGAAAGGACAGAAACCGGTTTCGTTGGCCGGAAGGCTTGCTCCGGACAGGACAAAAGAAAGATTAATCACTTTACCTGTTCCGTTTTCTGTAAGGCGTACCCTGATGCTGCGCTCGGGATATTCTATGGGAGAGGAATACTTTGCCACCCAGCCAAGGTTGAAACGCATAAACCCGAAGTCCTTGGATGCTTTGTTGGTGACTGTGACAGGCTGAAGTTCTGAAGCAGAGGCTCCGCAGACCCAGATATGCCAACTCCAGACAACCAAGCCATCGGCATCAATAGCGCTGATTACGGCATTGCCTTCACGAATGGTCCCGGCGGGCACATTGAAGACAATTCTGTCATCTTTACCGCTGCCTTTAACGAAACTAACCTCATCTGCAATCAGACCGAGGGCATCCTGCCATTCAATCCTTGCGCTTGTTACTTTGTCTGAGCCCTCGTTGATGTAGGGAGACGTAATAGCTTTGCCATCTGCACCGATAAATGGAGACAGGATACGTTCTCCGCTCGCGTCCGGCGCGTAGGCATTGGTGTTCGGGCTGCCGTTCTTGATGGCATTACCATAAACAAGGGGGAAAGAATACCATCCCGGGGCGCGTACAATGTAACAGTTGGCGGTGTTTATTCCGTTGAGCGACAGCCCCGGAAGGGTGCTGTTATCAGTAGAGAGATCCACAGGATTATCTTTGGAACCTCGCGCGGCAGCGGTTCTCAGCATGGCATTGTTCTGGTTGTCGCCTCCGGCGGGAGATGCCGGAAGGATATTGAGAACTCCCGATTCTCCGGTGAATCCGGTTCCTATACGGCTGGACGCATCTGCAGGTGTTTCACTCCCGTCCAGGAAGTATTCGGCACTGTACCCGGAAGACTTAACCGAATAGCGGAATGAATTAATACCGGAGTACGAGTAAAAGAAGACTTTGTTTTCGCCCGGCCACACTTTGCCGGACTGCTCGCCGTCATCGAAACTCACAAAAAAGTTGTTGTCTTCGTTTACAGTTTCAAGGGCCAGGTTTCCGGTAAGCAGGCGTTTGCTGCGTGTGGCCGTGACTGTCTTGGAGGTGTACTTGACAGCCCTTGCCCCGTCTCCTTCCAGGGTGACGGTTATTCCTTTGCTGAAAGTCTGAGGAATGACGGCAAGATAATAAGTGCCTTTCTGCAGTATTGATTCACCGTCTGAGATACTGACTTCCTTTGCTCCGCTGATGACTGTGCATACGGGTTCCCCTTCATCTTTGGAGGGTATGCTGATGCGCACTTTACCGGCAATCAGTTCACCGTTGTTACCTTTGAAGCGTATGGTCTTGATGCCGTCTGTCTGCAAGTCAACCTCGACCAAAGATACGCAGTTCTTGAAGTGAAGCTCATTCGTCTTTGTAGAAGCAACGGCCACGATATTGCTGAACTGGTTGGGAATCGCCTTCTGGTTGGATGGAATCGTAGTGGTTGCGAAACCGGTACGGTTCGTCGCTTCTTCGTTATACGGATAAATGGCGTAGTAAATACTCGAAAGCTTGCTCAGCGAGCCCTCAAGCCAGAAGTCTCCGTCACCGCCGGAGGTCGCACGGAAGCGGCAGTTGTCGGCGCTGCAGAAAATAGACACGTCGTCTTTTTCTGCCTCCCAACAGATCTTGTAGCCGTCGGTGAGGTAGGCTTTGGTATCTATTTCGTTTATTTTGAAACGGGCGTATTGTCCGGCAGAGACTTCTACTGAAACCGGTTCTTTACCGCAGGATATCAGTGCCGCGGCAGAAATCAAAAGAGTAAAGAATTTCTTCATAGCCTGTCCTCCTACCATTCGATTTCTTCGGACTCGGTAAAGTCCTCGATTGAACTGCCGACAAGGCTGTCACAAATTATGCGGACCAGTTCTTCGCTGATCTCTGCAATGTCCGGCCTGGTGTATTGTCTCATAACAAAAAAGCTTAACCACAAATATATTATTAATTTTATTAAAAAAGGCGTGGCTTTTTTTGTTTTTTTCTTCATTGTTTGCTAATTTTGGACTTTGGAGCAAAAACCAACTGACATATTTTTATTAACCATAATAATGTCAATTATGACCAAAAAACTATCATTCACAACAGCGAGGGCCTATAAGGCTCCGCGCATAGCCATCGAGGCGAGAGTGCCTGAGGAGATGCTGTGCGACAGTAACGACGGTCTCACCGAGGACATCGGTGACGTAGAAGATTTCACCTGGTAAACAATGAGCGCTATGAAGAGATTATTCATTTTTGCGGCGCTTGTGCTTGCCGCCGCGGTTTCCTGTACCAAGGAGATCGCTCCCGTGGAAAAAATCAATGTTGACGTTGTCCCCGACAACTATGTTCCTGTTACGCTTTCCGCTGCTTTCGATGCCGGTACCAAAGTGGTTATCGACGACAAGAAAGTTCTCTGGGAGGTTGGCGAAGAGGTGGCCGTATTTGCCGACGGCGCCGGCAGCCCTATCAAGTTCTCGGTGGTCGAGTGCGCCGCGGGCGAGAAAGGCGTAAATGCCAAGATCGCCGGTGCAGTTCCCGAGGGGACCAAGACCTTCACTGCCGTCTATCCTTATCAGGCAGCTTTGAGCATCGCCGAAGGCGTGGTTTCAGTAGACATTCCTGCTGAGCAGACCATAACCGAAGGCCGCACCTACGATTCACAGGCATTCCCTTCCGTTGCGTATTATGCAGATGCAGAGAGCGTTCCCGTATTCCGTAACGTCATGTCCCTGGTAACCTTCAACGTGGGCCAGACCGAGGGTGTGAGTGAGGTTCGTATCTATTACGACGGAACGGTCAACTGCGCCGGCGAGATTGCCGTGGCGGTTGATAAAGAGAACGCAGCTCCCGAAATCGAGAACAAGTGTGAGGCTCCTTACGTGAGCGTCATTTGCGTGGGTGGCTTCGAGCCCGGCGTGACTTATACAGCCGCCGTAGCTCCTGCAAAGTCTGCAGGCGTTTCATCCATCTCCTTCTTGGGCAACAAGGCAGGTATGCGTCAGTCTGCAAACGAGCTGGTGATGGAGCGCAACAAGGGCAAGAACCTCGGTGACCTTACCGAAAAAGCCGTCTGGAGCTATTTCCAGATCTCCAATGCCGAGGAGCTTAAGGATTTCCTCGCAGTGGCCAAAGACCTCCCCAAGGCCTGGACTGCTACCCTTTCCAACGACATCGACTGCTCCGATGTTGAGATCGGTACGGCCGAGAGCTATGCCGGTGTATTCGACGGCCAGGGCTGCAAGCTCATCAACTGGACTTCCAACGCCGCACCTCTGTTCGTAACAGTTACCGGAACCGTCAAGGATTTCACGATCGATGCTTCCTGTAAGCTCAATCTCCCGGCGACTATGACGGGCAATATCGGTTTTGTGGCCTGTAACAACAAGGGAGTCGTTTCCGGAATTACCAATAATGCGGACATCAGCGGTGACGTCGTAATTAAAGGCGGTTATGCTGCTGCTATAATAGGCCGCTGCGACGCTACTGGCCTTGGACATGGAATCACGGTCGCTGATTGTGTTAACAATGGTAACATTACCATTAATACCACCGCCAATACTGGCGCAACCCAGTATGTCGGAACCATTATGGGTAGTATGGGTGCAAATGCGGCTAACGTTATTAAAGATTGTACCAATAACGGTAATCTTACTATCAATTGCTCCGGAACCAATACCAAGAACTTCTATATCGGTGGTATTACCGGTGGAACTACCAATAACAGTAATAATGTTAACCTGATTAACAACGGAGACGTAACGCTTAAGTGCGCGGGCCATGAAGCCGCTTTGTGTCTGGCAGGTATTTCCAGCTACACTACCGGCAACATTACGAACTGCGAGAACAATGGCAATATTTCGTTCTTGTCTGAGGGCCGTCTCAAGGCTACTTTTGTAGCTGGTCTTGCCGGTTATTTCGCAGACAGGACTGTAAGCAACAGCGTTAACCGCGGTGACGTAACCATCAGCGCAACTGCAATCGGAGGACGTAATAACATCGGTGGCTTGGACGCCGCTCATAGTTACACTGTTCATAGCAGTAAGTACCACGGTGTTGCTGCCGGTCTTACAATCGGCGGCCTTGTCTCCGCTACCGGTTACAACAATCCCACATTTGAGGGCTGCTCCAATTACGGTAAAGTAACCCTGACCCTCACGGATCCTATGAATAATCCGGGAAGCCATACTGCAGCTCGTCCTTCCATGGGCGGACTGGTGGGTGACTGCGCCGGTCCTATGACGGATTGCCACAATTATGGCGATGTAACCGTGACATTCGGTACTGCATCATTCACGGCTACAAATGCTGGCTATACGCCTTATGTAGGCGGCATAGTGGGGTCCAGCTACAATTTCTCCGGCGCTACCTCCGATGGTGGAACCGATTGGAATGCCAAGAACAAATTCACACTTACGAATTGCACCAACTCCGGAAATGTTACCTTGGTTAATTACAATACCCATACTACAAACAATGCAGTCGGTGGTATTTGTGGCTGGCCTCAGTCTGAGAATACGTCGGCAGTGTACATTGCCAAGAACTGTAGTAACTCCGGTGATATTTCTTTCGTAGGAAATGCAAAGGTACGCGTAGGTGGTATCCATGGCGGTACAGGACGCATGGACGGATGCTCGAATACTGGTAATATTTCCGTAGAATCCGCGCAGAAGGAATCTGTGGCAGGAAGTGTGGCCGGATTCCAGAGCCAGACACATACCTTCTCCAACTGCACCGCTGGCGGTAAAGTTGAAGCCAAGAGTTTAGTGAATGGACTCGGTGGCCTTGTGGGGCAGATTGGTAATTACGCATTTACAGGAATGGACGGTTGCTCCGTTAATTGTGAGCTCATTGGAGGCCCCGAAGGAAAGACAGGCCTTATTATCGGCTCCTTTAATGGCACGACCAAGAAGATCGTTCTCGGCTCCGCAGAGGATCCTATCGAGATTGCAGGTAGCATTGACGGCACGGCCGTTTCTGAAGAGAATGTCCAGACATATTTCTGTGGCAACACCGGAATGAGCCTTGACAATCATACCGTGTATTATTCTCTTAACGGTAAGTCGCACAGGCACCCTGCATGCATAGCCGAGGCCATTTACATCGGCAACAGCCAGTCTATCTACAATTCCGAGACATGGACAGTCAATCTGCACCAGCAGTACGTCATCAAACTGGATGCAGAAGGAGAGCTGGTTACCCTGGTTCTCAACAAGAAGGGCCAGCTCGATGGGGACGCCTTCAACTTCTTCCCTGTGGACAAGGTTCCTACCGGCACCTTCGAGATTGACGCAACCGGAGTCCATGCAGACAACACCTTCTCTATCCAATCTGCCTCTGGAGAAGAGAAATACTACACCGGACTTGTGCAGGACGGACACAACGTGCCCATCTATGACGGCGAAATCGTAGTCAAGGAAGACAACGGAACATATACCGTTAACGCTGTCCTCGTAGATGATGCGGCCAAGCAGTACGAGTATTCCTATGTTGGCGCTCTTGCAATTTCCGGCAATGATTTCCGCGCCGGAGGTGCAGAGGTGAACTGGAAGAATACCTCCAGCACCCACTTCACCACCAAGGCCAACGAGTGGTACGTAAGCTTCTACATGCCTCGCAAGAACCCTGCAGACACTGAGCCCGCTTATGCATCCTTCACTTTCTATACCGCTGCTGGAGAGGTCGACCTCAATGACGTTCCTGACGGAACCTATACTTACGGCGTAGCTGAAGCCGATGCAACCCTCAAATATTCCAATGGTATTACAAAGGCGAATCCCGGCCTTCTCAGCGCAGTGAGCGTTTCCCTGTACAATGCAGCAGGCCTCCTTCAGTCTACTGAGGTCGATGCCGAGAGCACGGTGCTTACCATTTCCAAGAATGCAGACGGAACCAAGAAATTCAACTATTCTGCAAGTGTGAAGCCGTACAGCTATGATGGAAATTATAATAAGGTTTATGGGGACCCTGTTCAGGTCAACATAGACATCGATGTCCCTCTTAGCAAGGCGTCAGATACCAATACACATCCGTGCGATGACAAGGATGCTGAGTTTACATCCCTGGTTGGGCCTGCCGGTACCGTGTACGTAGGTTATTGGTATAGCAAGTATATCGGCCAGGAGAACGATGCTCCCAAGGAGGCTATTCCGGGTACAGATTGCAACATTTTCGCCTTCGGCTCCAACTCCAATTTTAACAACAGTTGGTCTATGATGATATCAGTCATTGCCGAGGCAGGATGGACCTTCGAGAAGAACTATGCAAACCGCTTCTGCAGTAATCCTGTTCCCGATGGAACCTATACCTTCGGAACCGAGGCCAAGATCGGAGCACTGATTCCTTTGAGGTATAGCACCGCTTCCCGCTGCTATGTTAAGAACACTTACACAGGCACCACATATTACCCCGTGGCTGGTACTGTAGTTCTCAGCAATGGAACCATCACCGTCGACCTCACCTGCAAGGCAACTGAAGCATCTCTCGAAGGCAGGCCTAACAGCCCGGCAAGTGTGCACTTCACCGGAAGCACCGCTTTCACCTGTTCCTATTTGCAGGATTATAGCGCTCTGAGCTGCGTCAAGAACCTCTCCATCAACTCTCCCGTTCCCGTGGAGTAGTTTGAGACTGAAATAATCTTTATAAGAGGGTGTATTCCTTGGAAAAGTCCTGGAATACACCCTCTTGTTTTTTACACTTATCTTCATTAAGTTTGTGAAACATTTTTGTTTTGCAGATGGATTCACCTTTTATATATAACAGGCCGGTGAGCGGCCGCTACTTCGTGGGACGTAAGACCGAATGCACCGTCCTGGGCAATATGCTCAGGGACGGGGAGAACGTTTGCTTGTACGAGGCCCCCAAGACCGGCAAGGACTCCATCTTGCAGCAGGTTTTCTCTACCCTGAAGCTGGAATCCAGACAGTTCCGCGTAGTGCGTGTGTCCGCGATGAGCGTCCGCAGCGTCAGCGATTTCTGCATCCGCCTGGGCTCGGAAATCCTTAAAGCTTACGGCTCTACTTCCGCCGATTACGCGTCGCTGGTGGCAGACAACCTGGCCGGTTCCCACTTCGTGTTCGACGAGCTGATGTGGCAGAACAACGGCTCCGTACTCACACTGGACTGGGATATCGATGAAGTGGACATACGTGCGGTAATAAGCCTTCCGTACCGTATTGCGCAGCAAAGCGGCAACAAGCTGTTCGTCTGTATAGATGAATTCCAGAGCGTCATGCTTACGGAAGACGGGGGTACCGTATGCCGCATCATGCAGGAGGTCTTTAAAGGCCGCACCGCCGAAGACCGCCAGTCTGCCGCTTATGTGCTCTGCGGCTCCCAGGTGAACGCCATGAAGGAGATTTTCGAGCACCGCCGCCTTTTCCACCGTCAGGTAGAACGGGTAAAGCTGGAAGACATAGACCCCAAGGACATAGTGGATTCCGTAAACAGGGGCTTCCTGATGAGCGGAAAAGTGGTTGACAGGGGACTGATGCTCGGAGTATGCGAACGCTTCCGGAACAACATCTATTACATCAACTTTTTCGCCTCTATTTGCGACTCGCTTTCCAAGGGCTACATCATGGAGCCCGTGCTCAACGAAGCGCTTGCAGACCTGGTGGCCGTTCATGAGCCGAGGTTCCGGGCAATCATGGCGGACCTTACCACCTTCCAGGTGTCGCTGCTCCGCGCCATATTGGACGGACACACCCGTTTCAGCAGCGCGGAGGTCATACGCCGTTATGAGCTCAACTCATCCGCCAATGTGCGCCGGCTTAAGGACGCCCTTTGCAAGAAAGAGATCGTTACCTTCGATTCCGAGGACAACCCGCAGCTGCTGGACCCCCTGTTCGAGTACTGGGTAACAAAATATTATTTTGAAATTCAATAATATTTACTATCTTTGCGGTCCGTTTTATGACCGAAGAGCCCGTTTAAGATCTGCAAGCATGGCAGACGCTCCAGGCCCAAACATTTAAAAATTTGTTTGATGTACGCAATCGTAGAAATTGCAGGCCAGCAGTTTAAAGTAGAAGCTGGCAACGAAATCTTTGTGCAGAGGCTCGCCGATGCCAAGGGTGCTGACGTAGAGTTCGGCAAGGTGCTTCTCGTCGCCGACGGGAAGGCCGTCAAGGTCGGAACTCCGTATGTTGAGGGAGCCGTTGTTAAGGCTACCGTACTCGATGATGACGCAAAGGCAGACAAGGTTCTTGTTTTCAAGAAGATCCGTCGCAAGGGCTTCCAGAAGCTCAATGGCCACCGTCAGAAGCTTACCAAGATTAAGATTAACGAAATCGCTTAAGAGTTATGGCACACAAGAAAGGTCAATCCAGTTCAAAGAACGGTCGTGAGTCACAAAGCAAGCGCTTGGGTCTCAAGAAATTCGGAGGCGAGGTCGTAAAGGCCGGCAATATTATCGTCCGCCAGAGGGGTACCGTCCACAATCCTTCCACCAACGTTGGCATGGGCAAGGACCACACCCTTTATGCACTTATCGACGGCACCGTGAAGTTCACGCGCAAGCGTAACGACAAGTCATACGTGTCCGTTGTCCCTTTTGAGAACTAATCTCGAAGGTTAAACAAGTATGCAAATAGAATGACTTGCACTTCGGGATCGCGGTGCGGGTCATTTTTTTTATTTTTAGAAACTTATGTTAACGCTCAAGATGCTTCGCGACGACCCTCATGCGGTTGTCGAGAAATTGAAAATCAAGAATTTCGACGCTCAGCCCATAGTCGACAAGGTATTGGAGCTGGACCGTATGCGCCGCAACTTCCAGACCGAAAGCGACGCCCTCCTGGCTCAGCAGAAGCAGAAGGCCGCCGAAATCGGAGCTCTTATGAAACAGGGTCTCAAGGACCAGGCCGAAAAGGCCAAAGCTGCAGTGGCTGAACTGAAAGCCCGTTCCACCGAGCTGCTCGGCCGTATGGACGAGGCCGCCGCGGAGATGGAGCAGAACCTGGTGCTCATGCCCAACATCCCTTGCTCCCTTGTAAAGCCCGGCAAGAGCGCCGATGACAACGAGGTGGTGAAGATGGGCGGCCCCGAGGTGAAGCTGCCGGAAGGCGCCCTGCCTCACTGGGAGCTCGCCAAGAAGTACGATATAATCGATTTCGACCTGGGTGTAAAGATTACCGGCGCCGGTTTCCCTGTCTATAAGGGCAAGGGCGCAAAGCTCCAGAGGGCACTCATCAACTTCTTCCTGGACTGCAATACCGCAGCAGGCTACAAGGAGGTGGAGCCGCCCGTGGTGGTCAACCGCGATTCCGGATTCGGCACAGGTCAGCTGCCCGACAAGGAGGGCCAGATGTACCACGCCGAGGTGGACGATTTCTACCTCGTCCCTACGGCAGAGGTGCCTGTGACCAACATCTTCCGCGACGTAATACTCGCCGCCGACCAGATACCCCAGCGCCTCACCGCTTACACTCCCTGTTTCCGCAGGGAGGCCGGCTCCTACGGCAAGGACGTTCGCGGACTCAACCGTCTGCATCAGTTCGACAAGGTGGAGATCGTCCGCGTGGAGAAGCCCGAGGACAGCTATGCCGCCCTCGATGAGATGGTCGCCCATGTGGAGGGAATAGTGAACAAGCTCGGCCTGAAGTACCGCATCCTTCGCCTCTGCGGCGGAGATATGTCCTTCACTTCCGCCATCACTTATGATTTCGAGCTTTGGAGCGCCGCACAGGGCCGCTGGCTGGAAATCAGCTCGGTCAGCAACTTCGAGACCTACCAGGCCAACCGGCTGCACCTGCGCTACCGCGACGCCGACGGCAAGACCCAGCTGGCCCACACCCTGAACGGCAGTTCTCTTGCCCTTCCGCGTGTAGTCGCAGCCCTGCTCGAGGATAACCAGACACCCGACGGTATCATTATCCCCGAGGTACTGAGACCGTACACCGGATTCGACAAGATTGATTAAGGCTTGCACCATACTTGGCATAGATCCCGGAACCAATTTGCTTGGTTTCGGGATTGTGCGTGTGGATGAGGCGGGAAAGCCCCATTTCGTGGATATGGGTGTGCTGGACCTTAGACGCGTCGGCGATATCTACGAAAAGCTTCGCATCATCTACGAAAAGGTGGACGCCCTTTGCGAGCTTCATCATCCGGACAACCTGGCCATCGAGTCTCCGTTCTATGGCCGAAACGCGCAGGTGATTTTCAAGCTCGGGCGGGCCCAGGGCGCCGCAATGACGGCTGCCTTGAAGCATGAGGCGAAGGTCTACGAATACGCTCCCCGCAAGGCCAAGCAGGCGATTTGCGGAAACGGAGCCGCAAGCAAGGAGCAGGTGGCGCTCATGGTGGAGAAGACACTCGGCATCAACATAGACGCCAAGTACCTGGATGCCACTGATGCGCTTGCAATTGCCATGTGCCATTATTACGTTCTCAGCAGTCCTCTCGCCGGCAAAAGCGGAGGCGGCTCCTGGGAGAAATTCATCGCGGCAAATCCTGACAGAGTAAAATAGTTTTTCTCTGCGTGTTATTATTTCTCCGCATGTAGAAATATCCGGGTTTTATTTTCACTCCGTTAAACTTTTGCTATTTTGCTGCGTCAAATAAGAGTTATGAAATTATACAGAATAGTTTGTCTGATTGGTGCATTGTTAGTTGGCACCTCAGCGATGGCTCAGGTCAGCCAGGTTAAAGCTGTCCTTATCGATTCCTCAAATGGCGAGGCTATCGGTTTCGCTACCGTTTCCCTTACCAAGGAGGGCGGTAAAAAGCCTGACAAATATGTGCTCAGCGACTCCGACGGCAAGGTGGAAATCACCGGCGTGCGCCCCGGAACATATGTTTTGAAGGCTGAGCTTCTCGGATACAAGGATTTCGAGAAGACCATAAAGATGCCCGACGACAAGGAACTTGGCGAGATCAAGATGGATCCCGACCGCGAGCAGCTTGAGGCGGCGTCCGTGTCGGCGGTGGGCAACCCCATCATCATCAAGAAGGACACTATCGAGTACAACGCCACGTCCTTCAAGACCACGGACAACGACGTCCTGGAAGACCTCCTCAAGAAGCTTCCCGGATTCGAGGTTTCCGATGACGGCTCCATTACTATCAACGGCAAGACTGTCAACAAGATAACCATCGGCGGCAAGACTTTCTTCCTGGATGATCCCCAACTGGCGTCCAAGAACATTCCAGCCAAGGTCATCAACAAGCTCAAGGTGATTGACAAGAAGTCGGACCAGGCCGAGTTCACCGGTATCGACGACGGTGAAGAAGAGACCGTTATCGACCTCAGCATGAAGCCCGGTATGATGAACGGAACCTTCGGCAACATTATGGCCGGCGGCGGACACGATGTGCCGTCAACCGATGTTCAGGGTGACTGGAGGTACCAGACGGCCGCATTCGTGGGCAAGTTTACGGAAAAGACCCAGCTGTCCTTGATCGTCAACGGCAACAACACCAACAACCGCGGTTTCAACGACCTCTCCGGCTCAATGATGGGTAACATGCGTGGAGGTGGCGGCGGCTTCGGCGGCGGTATGGGCGGCCGCGGCGGCTGGGGCGGCAACAATGGCATCACCGAGTCATGGATGGGCGGAGTGAACGGCGCCTGGACGCTCTTCGACAACAAGATGGACCTCAGCGGCAACTATCTGTACAACAACACCCATAAGCTCGTTGAGGAGCAGAGCTCCCGTACCACCTATCTGCAGGACTACGACCAGATTTACAACACCGACGGTATCAACGATACCAGGAACTGGGGCCACCGCGTAGGCGCCCGCCTGGAGCATAAGTTCTCAGATAATACATCCATCATCTTCCAGCCCCAGATGAACTTCGGCGGCGGCTCTTATCTGCAGACGAGCGATTACAATACGGATTACGACCGCAGCGGCTCGGTAGAGAAGGTCAACAAAGGCAACAGCGCCAACTCGGGAAACAACAAGAACTTCAACGCCAGCGGCTTCGCCCTCCTGCGCCAGCGTCTCGGCATACCCGGCAGGACCCTTACCGTAATGGGCCGTTACAGCTTCTCCAACAACGAGCTCAACTCCCTCAACAATTCCAAAGTTTACTCCGCATATGTTTCCGGAGACGAGTGGGGTAACCTTCAGATTACCAACCAGACCATAGACCAGACCAGCAAGTCCCACTCCATCTTCGGCCGTGTCACATACACCGAGCCTCTTGGCGAAGGATTCTTCGTGGAAGCGAACTACGGATACAGCTGGTCGCGTTCTTCTTCGGTAAAAAACACCTACGACAACACAAACGGAGGTGCATACGACCCGTACTATTCCAACAGCGTCATAAACGACAGCAAACGTCACGACATAGGCGCCAACTTCCTCTATCAGAACGAGAAATTCCGTGCCCAGCTCGGAGTGTCCGCCCAGCCGACGACCACCCATAACGAGACATCCCGCTCCGGCCAGAAGCTCGACCCGTACGACGATACCCGCTGGCGCTGGGCACCTACCGGTATGCTCTGGTGGGAGATGAACGACGACGCCAACATGCGTCTTTTCTACCGCGGATCGTCCAACCAGCCCAGCGTTTCACAGTTGATACCTGTGCCTGACAATACCAATCCGCTCCGCATCAGCTTTGGTAACCCTTACCTGGCTCCTTACTTCAGCCACAATCTCAACGGCGAGTACCGTTTCAACAACAGGAGGTCATTCACTTCCGTGAGCGTGCGTCTCAATGGCTCCTACGTACAGGATGCCATCACGACTGCAACCTGGTACGGCACCAACGGCGCTGCGTACTCCATGCCTTTCAACGGCCCCGACTCATTCAATTTCGGCATGAACATGTTCGCCAATCTGCCCATAGCGAAGTCCAACTTCTCTATAAGCAATATGACCAGGGCCAATTACAGCACCAGCGCATCTTATGTGGGCGGCCAGGACGTTACGTCGCTGATCGGGAATTATTACAATGCCGAGACCGGCGACATGGATTATGCCGGCTTCATGAAGGCTTACAACGACGGCGCGTTCAAGTTCGACGAAAACGTTATCCGTACTGTTTCTGCTACCGAGCGTCTCCGTGCTACTTACAGGAGCGACAACCTGGAGCTCTCCGCAAGCGCCCGCACCCGTATCAACAAGTCCTGGTACACCATCAGCGACACCGCCGACAATACCTTGACCTTCAACAACCAGGTTAGCGCCGGCATAAACTGGACATGGGACGGACCCGGCATAACCTTCAAGAGCGATTATGACTTCAACTGGTACAACGGCTATTCCAGCGAGCTCAATTATACACCCGAGCATATCCTGAACGCCGAAATCCAGAAGCTGCTCTTCAAGAATACCATGACTATCGCCCTCAAGGGCTACGATATCCTCGGCCAGGCCAAGAACCTGAGTGTCACCGACAGCGACAACTACCACAGCGAGGTTATCAACAACACTCTGGGGCGTTATATAATTCTGTCTCTCACCTGGCGCTTCGGTACCTTCGACCGTTCCAAGATGCGCGGTCCCGGCGGTATGCGGGGCGGCCCCGGTGGTATGCGTGGCGGTCCTCCCATGGGCGGTCCCAGATAGTCTTTGGCAGATTAAGAAATATTACTACCTTTGTCCTGTTGTAACCACATGCAGCAGGACATTTTATTTCTCATCAAGTCAGGGGACAGAGACGCGTTCAACTCGCTCTGCCGCGAGAGGTATGTGTCTCTTGTGGCCTATGCCAGGCTTTTTTTGTCCGGAGTAGACCGCAGCTGGGCGGAAGATGTCGTTCAGGACGTCCTGTTCGGCCTCTGGCAGAACCGCAAGCGCCTGAAAGGGTCTGACGAGGACCTGCAGTCTTACTTGCTGCGCTCTGTTTACAACCGCAGTATGAATCTCCTTAAACGTGCCCGCCGGGCTAATCTCTTCAGCGACGAATACGAGTCCCGGATACAGTCCATGCTGGGCGACTGCTGGTCTCCGGACCGCAATCCGGTAATCATGAGCGTCTTCAACGAAGACCTCAGGGACCTGATAGGGGAGGCCCTGGGCAAGCTTTCGCCGAGGTGCAGGGAAGTATTTACGCTCAGTTACCTGGAGAATCTTACCAACAAGGAAATAAGCGAACGCCTTGGCATTTCCCTAAGCACCGTGGAGAACCATATGTATCTGGCCCTCAAGCAGCTCCGGGCCAGTCTCGCAGGAGTGTAAAAAAAATTTCATTTTTCTTTGGGTGTTTCCCGGTTTTGCGTTGTATATATAATGTATGCAAGATCACATAGTCGCCCTTATTACCAAATACCTGAACAAAACCGCATCGGAAGACGAGAAGCGGGAACTCACAGCCTGGCTTGAAGAGTCGGAAGAGAACCGCAGGTTTTATTCGCTTTTTGCCGCCAACGGTTCCCTGCATGACGCCATTACCTCCCCGGTTCTTAACCGGGACGTAGAAGCGATGATGGCCCGTCTGGACTCCCGTATAGAGGAGGCTGAGCTGCTGCGCCGCCGCTGGCCGGTAAAAGTTGCGGTATTCTCGTTTGCTTTTGCGGCTGCGATTGCGCTCTTCCTGTTCGTCTTCCGCGGCAGTCCTTCAGGTATCGCGCCGGCACGCCCTGATCAGACAGAGCTGGCCGCCAATACTACAGCATCTACCTTACGTATGGTCCTGGAAGACGGCACCAGCGTATTCCTCGCTCCCGGAGCAAGCCTGCGCTATAATGTAACAGGCAACAAAGACAGCAGGGAAGCGCTTCTGGAAGGGGAGGCGTATTTCGACGTCGCCCGCGACGAGGCCCGGCCTTTCCTCGTAAAGACGTCCAATATTGGAATAAAGGTCCTGGGGACCGCTTTCTCCGTTTCTTCTTCGACGGAGCGTACGCAGGTTGTGCTCGAGCACGGCTCGGTACGCATCCTGTCTCCCGAGGGCAACTCCATGGTGACGCTGAGCCCCAACCAGAAAGCTACGTTCCTGAATCTTACCGGCGACATACATGTAGAGCAGATATACGCCAGCTCTTTCGTGACCGAAAAGTTCAATCTGGTAGACATGCACGAGGTTACCGTTGATGAAATCCTGAAAAACGTATCGGAACTTTACGGCAAGCGCATAAGCTGCAGCGGCGGTACGGATGGCAAGCTTTACAACCTTGCATTCCTCAAGTCCGACTCTCTGCAGGACGTTTTGTCCATCGTGGAATACCTCACAGGTACTGAATGCGACATTATTAACCATAACAAATAATCCTATAACTATTCAAAAATGAGAAAAACTAAACTGTTGATTCTATGCGCAGTGACTGCAATCGGAGCTTTTTTGGGCTCCGGCGTGAAGGCACAGGCGCAGGAGAATCTCTACGATGTGGATCTGTCCATATCGAGAGCTACAGTAAGCTCGGCTACCTCGGCTTTGACCAAGCAGACGGGCATACTCTTCTCGTATGAGACCGAACTCGCCTCGAAGCCTCTCGGGAATGTTACCGTAAGGCAGAAGCAGGCGACCCTGGAGTCGATCCTGACCCGCGTATTCGACGGCAAAGGCATTGACTGGAAGGTTGTTAACCGTACGGTCGTGCTTACTGCCGCACAGCAGGAAGGTGCAGTCCGTACCGTCGTCACCGGACGCGTTGTCGATTCCAACGGCGACCCGCTTCCCGGTGCGGGCGTCCTCATCAAGGGTACGACCAAAGGTACCACCACTGATGCAGACGGCCGCTACTCCATCGAAGCTGGTTCCGATTCCGTGC
The DNA here is from genome assembly GCA_947305645.1 of uncultured Bacteroidales bacterium. Taxonomy (GTDB): domain Bacteria; phylum Bacteroidota; class Bacteroidia; order Bacteroidales; family UBA932; genus Cryptobacteroides. Next base: position 19,750 of record CAMZEC010000013.1, read on the forward strand.
TGGAGTATTCCTTCATCGGCTATACGACGCTGGAACAGCTGGTGGGCCGTCAGTCCGTCATTAACGTTTCCCTCCGGGATGACGCCAACGTCCTCGACGACGTGGTCGTGGTGGGTTACGGTACCCAGTCCAGAAAGACTTTGAGCACCGCAATCGCCAAGGTCGACGGCGAGAAGCTCATGGACGCCCCCGTTTCTACCGTGGGTGACGCCCTCAAGGGTAAGGTTACCGGTCTGCGTATCGCCTCCAACAACAACCTTCCCGGTGAGAGCCCCCGATTCCTCATCCGAGGCGGTTCCTCCATCAACAGGAGCAACGACCCTCTGTTCCTCGTGGACGGCGTGGAGCGCAGCATCGACGACCTCAACCCGAACGATATCGAGTCTATCGAAGTCCTCAAGGACGCGGCCTCTTCCGCAATTTACGGTAGCCGTGCGTCCAACGGTGTTATCCTCGTCACCACCAAGAAAGGCAACGCCTTCAAGCAGCCTCAGGTAGTGTTCGATTCACAGGTGGGCTTTACCTCGCCCGCCCGTACCTGGAAGCTCGCCAACGCTACGGAGTTCCTTACCATTATTCGTCCCGCGGCCGCACAGGGCCCCAACCCCTTGCTTGTACTCAACGGCGCGAACGGTGCCGGTATAGGCAACACCGAGGCCACTTCCACTTACTCCACCCGCTATCTGCTGGACGGAGAGGCGGTGCCCGATGGTTACCTCAGCATGGCAGACCCCGCCGATCCCACCAAGACCATCATCTACACCGACCACAACTGGCAGAACGACTGGTATCATCCTTCCCTGTACCATAAGCAGTACGTCGGCATCAACGGCGGAAACAAGGAGATGAAGTACGCCGCTTCCATCGGTTACCTCGGTGACGACGGTATGGTGGCCATGAGCGCCTACAAGAACTTCACCATGCATGGCAACACCTCCTTCAAGGTGACCAAATGGCTCGAAGCTTCTACCACTTTCGATTATTCAAACGGCATCAAGAACCCCATGACCAACGACTACTTCACCGTCCTCGGCCGTGGTATCATGATGTCTCCTACGCACATAGGCAAGTATCCCGACGGCACTTTCGCTACCGGCGGTACCAACAAGAACCAGCAGACAGCCGAGTTCTACGAGACTTTCTACGACCGTGAGACCCAGCGCCAGAAGTTCATGGGAAGCATCAATCTCAAGGCCTCCCTTACCGACTGGCTCACCGCTACCGCCCAGTATGCCCTGTATGACAACAGCTATCGCGGCAGCTATTATACCAAGGGTGAGGTGAACGGAAGCGTCAACTTCGTTTCCACCAGCCGCAGCACCACCGAAACCCGCACGCAGACCCAGCGCCAGAACTTCCAGGCATATCTCACAGCGGACAAGAAAATCGGCAAGCACCGTCTCAGCGGCACCGCCGGTTACGACTGGTCCAAGTGGCACTACTGGTACCTGACCGCAGGCAATACCGGATCCCTTTCGGATAAGGTCCCTATGCTTACCTCCGGCGGCTCCAACACCGCAGGCACCATGAGCATGAGCAACCAGGATTACGAGACTGCGCTCATCTCTTACTTCGGCCGAATCGGTTACAACTATGCAGACCGCTACATCCTGTCCGCCACGTTCCGCGCCGACGGCAGCTCCCTCTTCCTCGGCGACAACAAGTGGGGCTATTTCCCTTCCGCATCTGCTGCATGGGTGATCAGCGAGGAGCCTTTCTTCGCCGCCGCCAAGGATAAGGTGAACATGTTCAAGCTCCGTGCTTCCCTGGGTCAGACAGGTAACAACAGTATCGCCCGTACCGACCCCCTGGGCGCTTATTCACAGAGCACCTACGATACTTACAACGTGCTGCTGCCGTCCAAGATGGTGAACTCGGGCCTCAAGTGGGAAACCACCACACAGCTCGACCTTGGTGTTGACCTCGGCTTCTTTAACGACAGGATTCGTATCGTTGCAGATTACTATAACAAGCTTACGACGGACCTTATCTACTCCATCACCCTGCCCGATACCGGCCAGTTCGGTTCGGTTAACGCCAACGTGGGCAGCGTGAGGTTCTGGGGCGCCGAGTTCGAGCTGCATACCGTGAATATCCAGAAGCGTAACTTCACATGGGAGACCGATTTCACTTACTCGCTTTCCCGCAACGTCGTGGTTTCCCTGCCTGACGAGTACAAGTACGAGCTCGTAGATATGGACGGCAATGCCGTGCTCGATGCCAACGGCGACCCGGTCTACGGATGGCGGATCGGAGGTTACACCACCGCCAACGGCTACCGCTTCGGCGGCACTGCAGTGGGCGAGCCCCTGGGACGCATCTGGGGCTACAAGGTGGCCGGTATCCTTCAGACCGACGAAGAGGCCGCTGCCGCTTATTATGACTCCCAGTCCCATGGCTACCGCCGTTCCGACGGTCAGTCTATCCAGGGACGCAAGGACGCCGGCGACTTCGAGTGGGTCAACCGTTACGGAACCGCCAAGACGGCAGACGGAGCCGAGCAGATCGATGCTACCGATATGTTCCTTCTGGGCAACGTAATGCCTCACAGCACAGGCGGTATCAACAATACCTTCCACATGGGCCGCGTGACTTTCAACGTGTATTTCGATTATGCCATCGGTCATTCCATCTACAACTACATGAAGACGCGTATGGTGCAGAATACTCTCGGTTACAGTAACTCCAACGTGGATGTGAACCTGGTTTCCCAGTGCTGGCGCAAGCCCGGAGACAACACTGATGTGGCCCGTTTCTTCCCCAACGACGCCGACTACGGCAACCGTAACTATTCCCGCGCTTCCGATTATAACGTAGAGAATGCAAGTTACATCTGCCTGCGAGACGCCTCAATCTACTACGACCTTCCCGACAAATGGGCCAAGGCCATAGCAATGAAGAAGATAAGCGTAGGCGTTACCGGAAACACCCTCTGGTACTTCACCAATCTCAGCGGTGCAATCAGCCCCGAAACCGGTATCAGTTCCGATTCCGATTCCAATATGTACTCTTCCGTGCAGATGGGCAGTGCTACATCGAATATTATGCCCGCCGCCCGCAAGGTCTTGTTCAACCTGAAGATAACATTCTAAGGAGGAGACAGTCATGAAGAATATTATTAAACTTATAGGTATAGCGCTTCTTAGCACGGCAGTCTTTTCGGCTTGCCATAAAGATCTCGAGATCCCTTACGACAACGCGCTTTCCGTCAGTAACATGTGGAAGGACGCCTCCGACCTGGAACAGTCGGTTCCCGGTATCTACAAGCGTCTTCACAGCTATTTCTCCGCAAACGAGTGCAACGTGTTCTACCTCGGCGAGACTCGCGTAGGAGATTATATGTGGGGCCCTTCACTTGAGAGCAAGGTGCAGGACAACTTCAAGATTGCCTGCCGCCACAATACTCTGACTCCGTCCAACACCATAGGATGGTCCGGACTTTATTCCACTATAGACCAGGCGAATGCCGTTCTCAAGCATGGCCCCGACTGCGGAGCTTCCGAAGACCGCCTTGCCTGGGCCAACGCACAGTCTTATTTTGCACGTGCTTTCTGCTACTTCTACGCCGCAAGAATCTGGGGTGAGGTGCCGATAAACCTGCTGCCGGTGGAATCCACCACCCAGGAGGAGTGCTATCCCAGCCAGAAGACCGTTGCCGAGGTGTACGAACAGGTGGAGAAAGACATCCTGGCCTGCGAGGCGCTTGCCGACAATCTCGGGAGTGAGAAATACTTCGCCACCAAGGACGCCCTGAACACACTCAAGGCAGATTATGCCCTCTGGATGTATACCACCCGCGACGGCGGAACCAAGTATCTGGATATGGCTTCCGAAGCTCTTAAGGCTATCGGCATTTCTTCTTCCAAGCTTTTGGAGGATTACAGTAAGGTGTTCGACCGCACCAACAAGAAGAACGGCGAGATTATTTTCTCGCTCGCTCTCAGCGCTTCCGACACCGGAGGCTACCAGATTTACTTCTGCCAGCCTTCCAACCTCATCGCCAGCGCTTACCGCAACAAGCCCGTGCCCATTTCTTCCACCCAGTGGTGGAGCTATTCGCAGGGCTTCGTGGACGAGCTCAAGGCCAGCGAGGCCAAGGGCGACACCCGTGTGGCTACTAACCTGGGCTACGGTCCTTATTCCTCAGCCTCCAACCATCATGAGATTACCTGGTGCAACAAGCTCGTAGGCGATATGTCCAAGAGCCCGGTGGTACAGGACAACGACCTCATTTACTACCGCTACGGCTATGTGGTGATGCTCGACGCCGAGCTCAAGTACTACAAGAAGGATTATGCCGGCGCCAACGCTTCGCTCAACCTCATTGCCAAGCGCGCGTACGGTAAGGATAATTATTACACCAGCACCGCTCCTGCAGATGTACTCAACAACATCGTTCATGAGTATTTCATGGAATTCCCTGCAGAAGGCATGATCTGGTGGGCTCTTATCCGTACCGGAAAGATCTGGGACATGGCTCCCAACTCCGAGATTCCCGGCGAGACTTTCAATGATCTGCGCGCCAAGAATCCCAATATCCTTCTGTGGCCCATTCTCCAGGGTTCCATAAACAAGAACTCCAATCTCCACCAGATTGAAGGATGGTCATAATCTACAAGACACGAACTGTTATGAAAAGAATATTTGCAATTATTGCGACCGCGGCCCTGTGCTTGCTTACTATGTCTTGTTCCAAAGACATGCTCTATCCCGATGGTGCCGACATGAATTCTCTCAGGGTTGCCCTGACTCCGGATCCGGGCATAGTCCCTGCTGCCGGTGCGGAATTCGAATCCGTGGTTGTGGTTCATGAAGGACCTGTCCTGAACCGCCCTTGGGAGGTTTCTGTCGACGGCGATCCTGCATGGGTGTCCATACAGAATAAAGACATCACCACCCAGTTTACCGGCACTTACTCCGGAGACGACGTTGAGGTGGTCCAGAAAGGCATTTCATGTGTGGTTGCGCCTAACCTTACCGGTAAGAAGCGCACAGTAAACATCCGTTTCACCGTTGCCGACGGAGGCTCGATCGTTTATACATTAACCCAGAGTGCAAAGTAGCAGAAGATGAAGATCAGCGGATTATCAGCAGTTATGATGCTGGCCGGAGCCCTCATTCTGGCTTTCCCCTCATGTGAAAAGCCGGATATCCCGCAGCCCAAGCCTGTCGAGACTCCGGAAGACCCGGAGACTCCGGCGGTTGTCCGTGCTACGGAGCCTGCAGCCTGCACAAACAAGGTTGTGGCACACCGCGGGGGCTCACGTGAGACCGGCATGCCGGACAATTCCTGCGCTGCGCTCAGGTACACCATGTCGCTTAAGTGCTACGCAATGGAGTGCGATATCTATTGGACGAAGGACAACAATGTAATAATCGCCCATGCCAAGGACACTTATTATGTAAACGGCCTGAGGCCGTGGGAGCATACAGTTACCGAGATACGAAAGGCCGGCAAGCTCTCCAACGGCGAAGAGGTGCCTACGCTCGAAGATTTTCTGGATATCGTTCAGGTTGAAGGCAACTGCACCAAACTGTGTATCGATATCAAGAATCTCGACGGCTCGCTCACCGCTTATCCTATCAACGCCGTTAACCGTGCCTGCGAAATAATCAAGGCGCGCAAGGCCGAGAAGTTCTGTGAGTTTATCTGTACCGGCAACGAGACCGTAGCCAAAGCTGCCGCAACCTGCAAGACCGTTTACAACGTTCCTGTAGGGTGGATGGCCAACAAGGCTCCGGCCAGCCATAAGGCTATGGGCTACAGCTGGGCAAACCTGTCTGCTGCAAGCTATATGACGCCTTACGGTGACGGGCCGCGTACCATAGATGAATTCAAGAATGCCGGCATGGAAATCAGCGTTTTCAATATCGACAAACAGTCCGGTGACGGCAATGCGGTTTACAGCGACGAAGCGGTCAACTATTACATAAGCCGTTATGCAGACCTTCGCTTCATTTGCACCAATTATCCTTCGTGGTTACTTTCAAAACTACAATAACACCAAAAACTTTACAAGATGAATATTAAATCTTTGTTTCTGGCTTCCCTGGCAGTGCTCGCAGTTGCGGCATGTGAGCCCAAGGTAGAGCCTGTCGAGACTCCCTCCAGCGTCGAGCTCGGCAAAAAGACTGTCGCCATCAGTGCTGACGGCGAGACCCAGAGCGTCACTCTTACAGCCAACTGTGAGTGGACTGCATCAGCCACTGCTAACTGGATTACCGTGGCCCCTGCTTCCGGAAACGGCAGCACAACCCTTTCTGTAATTGTCGATGAGAACACGGCAACCGAAGCACGTGACGGCAAAGTCATTGTGACCAGCAAAGATGGGAAGGCCAGCTCCGAGCTCCTTGTTTCCCAGGCTGCAAAGAAGACTGAGCCCGAGAACCCCGAGAATCCTGAGAATCCCGAGCAGCCCGAGAACCCCTACGCCATCAAGACGGTCGAGCAGCTTTCCGCATTCATGGCCGAGGCTGCCACTTACACGGCAGATGATGAGTGGAGTGTCGAGGCCGACATTGACTGCGGCGGTGCAACCTTCAGCCCTGTTTCTTCATTCGCTGCTGTTCTGGACGGAAAGAATCACAAGATTTACAATTACAAGGTTGTTTCTGCTGACGCAACGGCAGGTCTGTTCCTTAATGTAAGCGGTACCATCAAGAATGTCATCCTCGGTTCCAAGGACGGCACAAGCTGGGATGGTTTCTCTACCGTTACTTATGTCGATGAAGCACCTACCTTCCATATCGGCGGCGTTTGCGCCGAGCTGTCCGGCACTCTTGAGAATGTCAAGAATTTTGCCAAGATAGCTGTGGTGATGAACAACACCGGAGTCGCAGGAATGGGCGGCATCGTGGGCAGCATCACCGCTCCTGCAAAGATCATCGGTTGTGAGAACGGTGCCCAGTTCGAGATTTCCGGCACCATGGGCAACGGCGCATATACAGCCGGTATTGTCGGTTTTGTCAACAATGCCGAAGCGCTTATTGAGAATTGCGTCAATTCCGCAAACCTCGAATTCACCATCGTCAACGCCAAGTATATGATGTACGGCGGTATTGCCGGCTATATCCGCAGCGGCGCCGTGGTGAACAAGTGCCAGAACCTCGGCGACATTACTTACAATAACAGCGAAGGCGGCGGTACTTATATGATGATTGCCGGTATTGTGGGCGGCGTGTACTATGCCGCTAACGTTACCAACTGCACAAACAAGGGCGCTATAACCACCAACCGTAATCAGGTAAGCCGTATCGGCGGTATTGTCGGTACGCTCAATTCCCAGGGCCTCATCGAGGGCAATGTGAACGACGGCAAGGTGTCCATTGTTCAAGACTTCGCAAATGCAAACTGGCAGGCAGCCGGCGGTATCGTTGGCTTCCAGGAGAAACTCGAGACGGACAACAATATACGTAACAATACCAACAACGGTGCTGTAGTAGTGGAGGTGGAGAACGCCACCACCCATGCCAATAAGGTTACGGCCGGCGGTATCATCGGTCTCGGTGTACTCGGTCTGGAAATCTCCGGAAACGTGAACAACGGTGCCGTATCAATAACCAACAGAGCTGCCGGCGATGCCTATGCAGGTGGTATCGTAGGTTGGTTCAAGGGTAACGGCTCCTTCACCAAGGACAACGAAAACAAGGGAGCGGTAACCTGCAAGACTTCCGATGATGCGGCTTCCAAGGCGGGCGGCGTAGCTGGTTTAGTCGACAAGGTGGGCACATGTACTTCCGATAAGAATACAGGTGCCGTTACTTGCGCCAATGCAGCGGCAGCCGGTTCCATTGCAGGTACTAATAACGGAACCCTCACCAACTGTATTGCCGGCGGCAGCGTCAACGGTACAGCCCTTACTGAGGCTAACTTCAACACCCTTATCCAGGGTACTTCAAGTGCCGGTAAGGCAGAAGGCACCACCTTGGCAAAATAAAAACGCTATTTATAGAAAGGCGCGGCTGTTATGTCGCGCCTTTTTATTATCTTAGCAGACCGTAAAGCTAATCAAATTATGGCTGAAGTCAAAAAGACCAAACACAGTTTCAAGTACTGGCAGTGGAGAGTCATCATCTGCTCGATGATAGGCTACGCGATGTTCTATTTCGTGCGCAAGAATTTCTCCTTCGCCATCCCCCTGCTGCAGCAGGTTTATCCGGAAATCACAAAGGCCCAGTTCGGTGCCATTATCTCGGCCGGCGGTATTATCTACGGTATCTCCAAGCTGATAAACGGCGTCATAGGCGACCGTACCAACGCCCGCTGGCATCTTGTGCTCGGCCTGGGTATCTGTGTGGCGGTGAACTTCCTGTTCGGATGGACGGACAAGCTCACCACTCTCATAACCGGTGCTCAGGGAGGCCCCGATTTCATAGGCGGATTCGTCACCATAATGTCGGTGCTGTACATTATTAACCAGATTTTCCAGGGCTGCGGATTCGCTCCGTGCAATCACCTCATGGTGAGCTGGGTGCCGCCCCACGAGCTGGCCACCAAGATGAGCATCTGGAACACCTCCCACAGTATCGGGGCCTTCGTGGCGGCCGTCATCTGCGGCTACCTTACCAGCTGGCAGCTCTGCTTCTGGGTGCCCGCCTGCATCTCGCTCTTCGGCGTTTTCTTCATTATCGCGACCCTGCGCGACACCCCCAAGTCCGTCGGACTGCCGGAACTTCCGAAGGTTGAGGGAGAGCTGGACGAAAGCAAGGGAAAGGATAAGAAAGAGTGGCGCAAGTTCCTGGTGAAGAAGGTGTTCCTGAATCCTGTGATCTGGATACTTGCACTCACGGACCTCTTCGTTTACGTTGTACGCTTTGCAATTCTGGACTGGGGCCCCTCAATGCTTCAGGATATGGGTTTGAGCCAGGCTCTCTCCGGCTGGACCGTGGCTATTTTCGAGGTCGCAGGCTGCCTGGGAATGATTTTCGCCGGCTTCGTCTCCGACAAGCTTTTCAAAAGCCGCAGCCAGCGTGTCTGCGCCATTGAGATGGTAATAGTCGCGGGCTGTCTTGTTGCCCTTCACTACATTCAGGACATGAATTCTCCAGTGCTGTTCCTTGTGGTGCTGGCTCTCGCGGGCTTCTTCCTCTATGGGCCTCAGGCCCTTCTGGGAGTGGTGGCATCCAACGAAGTAAGTAAGAAAGCCGCATCTTCAGCAGTGGGAATCATCGGCTTTATGAGCTATTTCAGCACCCTCATCACGGGCTATCCTCTGGGTAAGTTCGCCGACACTTACGGCTGGCATCCCATCTTCATCCTGATGGCGGGTGTGTCCGTCGTGGGCTTCCTGCTCATAGTGACCCTTTGGAATCTTAAAGACCGTTCCCGCAACGTTGCAGCAGAGTAGTCATGGTTTCCGCTAAAACAGTCATTAACGCTCCCACCGGTCTGCACGCCAGGCCGGCAGGGGAGCTGGTTGCCCTGGTGAAGGGCTTCGAGGGCTCCGTAGTCAAGCTTGCTACGGCCGCCCGCTGCGTCAACGCCTCTTCTATGCTGTCCCTTCTGTCGCTCGGTCTTAAAGCCGGAACGGAAGTGGAGATTAGTGTCGAAGGCGGGCGCGAGCAGGAGGCTCTGGAGGCCGTCAAATCATTTATCGAGTCCCTCGCCTGACCATGATAGTCAGCGGCCCGGCATATCTCTGGAATAGGACCGCCTCCGACGGGGCGGTCCGTTCGTTCGCAGAAGCCTTCGAGCAGGTCCGCCAGGAGCTGGCTTCTGCCGCCTGTAGCGGAGTGGACTGCGAGCGAGGGTCGATAGTTCCTGCTGCAGTCCCGCAGCCTAAGGCGGCAGAGGTCAGCAAAGCCCACCTGGCGATTTTGGAAGATCCTTTGCTGAAGGAGACCGTAGAAGCAGAGCTGGAGGCAGGCAAGCCGGAACTGGAGGCCCTGGATGCGGCCTGCAGCAGCATCTGCGCCATGTTTTCGGAGATAGACGACGAGTACCTCCGTGCCCGCGTGGACGACGTTCGCGACGTCTTCCGACGCCTGAAAGACGCTATCTGCGGCGCTGCCGAAAAGCGAGTTGTGCCCTTTGGGGGCCAGCTCAGCCGCAGCAGACAAGTTCTCCGATGGGCGGAGGACGCCGGATGCGAGAATGGACGCGGCCCCCGGGGGGCACAGCGAGCAAAAACAGGCAGCGCCGCCAAGCCGATAATCGTTGCCGGGGAACTCTTCCCATCAGACATTGCCTCCATTGATCTCGGCCTCATCGCCGGCATACTGTGCGCACGCGGAAGCATCACCAGCCACGTCAGTATAATTGCCCACGCCAACAGTGTGCCCATTCAATTCGGGGCGGACATCAGCCAAATAGCTGCCGGAGACATAGTTACGGTAGATGATCCGATGGTAGGCCCGTCCTCCATCGCCGCGCAAGTGCGTGCCGCCGGCCGCAAGTTATACGTAAATGCCGGCAGCGTGGAAGACATACGCGCAGCCATAGCAGCGGGAGCGGACGGAATCGGGGTGTTCCGCACGGAATTCCTCTTCCTCGGCCGCGACAGCATGCCCACGCGCGAAGAGCAGCGTGCTCTGTACCGCGAGGCACTCCTTGCCTGCGACGGTAAGCCATTGATCCTGAGGCTCCTGGACGTCGGTGGCGACAAGTCGCTCACGTATCTGCCCATGCCTCGGGAAGATAATCCCTTTCTTGGCGTAAGGGGAGTGCGCTTCGGGCTTGAGCATCAGGAGCTTTACGAGACACAGCTCGCTGCCGTTGCAGACGCCGTCTCGGACGTCCCCGGTTCACAGCTCAAGGTGATGATCCCGATGGTCTGTACGGTCGAAGAGATTCGCCGCGTCAGGGAGATGCTGGATGTCGTCCTGAGGACTTCCCTGAGCCTGCCGAAGGGTCACGGCGAAGGATCTATCCCCCTCGGAATCATGATTGAGACGCCAGCCGCGGTGCTCGACGCCGCAGCCCTTGCCGCCGAGTGCGACTTCTTCAGCATCGGCACCAACGATCTTACACAGTACATCATGGCAGCAGACCGCGGCAACGCCGCCGTCGCCGGCCTGTACGACGCCCTGTCGCCCGCAGTCCGCCGCGCAATAGAGCTTACGGTTGCCGCCGCTCACTCGGCTCGTCATCATTCTGTCATTCTGAGCGACGGCGAAGAATCTGCAGGCATCCCTGTCGGCATTTGCGGCGAGCTCGCCTCCGATCCCCGTGCCACCGACTTCCTGCTCTCCGCAGGGCTCGATTCCCTGAGCCTTTCTAGACTAAAATGACGCCGGTCATCCATTGAGTGGGACGACCGACGTCAAAAATGGCTTAAAATGCTGTCGGTCCGCCCAAAGAAAAGCAGACCGACAGCACCTGATTATTTTATATCTTCTCTACCTTAGCGTACGCCTCTGCGATCTCGGCAATCAGCGGATCGCCGGCGGGGATACCGGTATACTTGGCGACGGTGGCCTCGAGGCCGGCAGTCTTGATGCTTTCCAACATCTCTACGCTCTGGGCGTCCTGAGGATTGTCGAAGTGCAGGGCGCCTCCGATGGCAAGCAGAAGCTTGTCGTACGGCAGGCCGAATCCCCTGGCAGTCATCATAGGGAGAATCAGGCGGTCGTTCGGTGCCAGCTTGCGGAGCGGTTCACGGCCCACGCGGTCGCACTCGTCACGCAGGAAAGGATTGCTGAAGCGGCGGAGTATCTTCTCGATGTAAGCGAAGTGGGCGTCATGGTCGAATCCGAACTTGCGTACAAGACCCTCTCCGCTCTGCTGCATGGCCTCTTTGACGATGGCGGCAATCCTGGGGTCGGCCACACATTCGCCGATGGTGCTTATTCCCTTAAGCTTGCCGAGGTATGCGGCAGTAGCGTGACCGGTATTGAGGGTGAAGAGCTTGCGCTCTACGTATGCCAACAGATTGTCGACGGGAGTCATACCCTTGATCTCAGGCACAGTGCCCACGAAAGATGAGCGCTCCACATCCCACTCGAAATACTCCTCGACTGCAACATCCAGGGGGATTTCGCAACGTACGGGAGGAACTATGCGGTCCACGGCGGCATCGGGGAAACCAACATGCTTCTCCGCCCAGGCGGCCGTTTCGGGATCGAGCTGTGCAAACACGAGCTCCTTCAGCTGTGAGGTAGCCTTCAATCCGTTTTCGCATGCAATGACGTTAAGAGGCTTTTCGTTGCCCGCAGCCTTGCGTGCGGCAATACCCCTGGCTACGGTAGGGGCGACGAACTTAAGGATACGCAGACCCACGGCAGTGGTGATAATGTCTGCTCCTGCAATTTCCTGAACGGCTTCCTCGCTGCCGGAGTTGACGGCACGCACGCCCTTGACCTCTATATCATAGCTGTTATGGTCGGAAACATGAACGGTGTATTCCTTGCGGGTGTTTATCTGGCTGAGGAGTTCCTCAACCACATCTGCAAAAACGAGTTCGTACCCTGCCTGAGCGAGAACCGCTCCGATAAAACCGCGGCCGATGTTGCCGGCGCCGAATTGAATAGCTTTCATATTTATTTCAAATTATCGTACAAAAATAAGAAATATTTATCGGAAGACCTCTTTGCTGAAGAGGATAAAGTATTTCCTCCAGTTATACCATTCGTGGCCGCCGGGGGTGACTACGAATTTGTGTTTATACCCTTTGCGGTCCAGGCTGCGGTTCCACATTGTGATGTGCGGATAAAAGAAATCCATATCGCCAATCATGATGCCGTAATACTCAGGCGCATCAGAGAACTGACGCTTCATCTTGGGCCACAGCCCACCGTAGAACTCCGGGTGCCTCAGGCCGAAAATGGTATCGTAGGCGTAGGGGGAGAATAATCCGACGTAGCCGAAGCTGTCGGGATAGTTGGCGGAAAGGTATATGGCCTGAAGACCGCCGGTGGACATTCCTGCGATGGCCCTGGAAGACTTTTCCGGAACAGTACGGAACAGGCTGTCCACAGCCGCTGTGACGTCCTGCATGAAATGAGTTTCCACCTCGCCGTCCACAACCCAGAAAGCACGCATGGCATTCGAAGCGTGCCCGCCGTTGTAATCGGCATCCGAGTAATACTTGTTCATGTTCGGCAGCACCAGGATAAAATCCTCCGCTGCGCCGGCTATCCTCAGCGAGTCGAGGGTATAGAATACATCGCCCCTCTCGATCCATGTGGTCTCATTGCCCCGAGCCCCGTGCAGCAGATACACTACCGGATAGCGGCGCTCCGGCTCTTTATTATAACTCTCCGGAAGATACACCACCATCCTGCGTTCGCTGATGGCTTTTTCACTGCTCTTGTAGTTAACAGCCCTGACAGTCCCGCGATATCCCTTCAGGCCTTCTATCTCGGCGGATTCCGCGACATGCAAATAACGCGTGTTAGCGCAGGAACAAACGAATAACAGAATGGCGCAGAGCAGAAGGGGATGCTTTTTCATCGCACTATTGCTTGCTGTCGGCATGAGCCGTTTCGTACATGGAGATAAGAGACTTTATGGAATCCACAACGTCGAAGTTCCTGGCATTGTCTGCATAGGCCTGGCTGTAACGGTCCCTTTCTTCCGGATGCTCTATCCACCAGTCTATGCGCCTGGCAAGCGCCTTGCTGTCGCCGCACGGGTAGATGCTCTCGGGGCAGATGGCAAACTGGATGGTGCCGATGTGACGGCCTTCTCCGATTACCGGAACGGTTCCGGCGCTGGTGGCCTCCAGGCAGGAGAGGCCTTCAACTTCCACCCACGCGCAGTGAATGTACAGATAACTCTTGCGGGCCAGTTCCGCCAGCTCTTCATGACTGAAAAAACCGAATTCCGGCTTGTGCTCTACAATACCTTCGGCGTAAAGCTTGTCCGCCATTTTGCGGTATTTACCGGCCTTTGGACCGTTGCCGGCAAAGATGAGACGTATCTTCTTTGCGTACTTGCTGTAACGCATGGCGTCGATAAGAGTGTTCTGTGACTTCTCGTTCGCCAGCCTGCCTATGCAGAGCAGCCGGATTTCCGACGTGTCTCCGTAGGGCTCTGTGACTATGCGCTCGGACGGCAGATCTATTCCATTGGAAATCACATGGAACCTGGCCTTGGTTCCCTTGGCCATGAGATATTGCTTGCAGATCAGGGTCGGACACTGGATGTCGGAACAATGGTTGAATACTTTGGCGTTCCAGTATTTCATCAGCAGTGGGTTCACGAAATTGATCTTGGGCAGGCCCAGGTTTGCCGTGACGTTGTGGGGAAAGAGGTGGAAGGTTCCCACGCATGCCTTTCCCTTCTTCCGGGCTATTCTCATGGCTACTTCTTCAAGAGGCATCGCCTCCTCGAAGTGAATTACATCCGCCCAGTCAATGGCATTGCTTATCCTCTTCTTGTCTATCTTTGCATAGCAGAATCCGTTGGCGGCAATGACAGGTTCGAAGATGGGGAAAATAAAATGCTCAAGGGGGAAATCGGGCTGGGGCCCGTTCGTGTCAGGATTACGAACGGCCATAAGGCGTGCATCTATGCCATTGTCCCTCAGCCTCTTTATTGTATTCAACGCCGAAACGCTCAACCCGTTGCCTTTATTGTAGGCGTTGTTGCAAACAAATAGAACTTTCATAAGCAGTGGCCGCAAAGATACGAAAAATATAGTATATTTACATTCTGTAATGAAAGAGAGAATCCAGAAATTCGGGCGCGCCCTCAGCGCCATGGTCATGCCCAACATAGGGGCGTTTATCGCCTGGGGCCTTATCACCGCCATATTTATCCCCGGAGGCTGGTGGCCGAACGAGAACGTTGCCAAGATGGTCTCGCCTATGCTCAAGTACCTGCTGCCTACGCTTATAGCGTTTACGGCAGGCAAGAACGTGGGCGGCTACAGAGGGGGAGTGGCGGGCGCCGTTGCGGCCATGGGCGTCATCATAGGTACCGATACCCCCATGTTTCTGGGCGCCATGATCATGGGGCCTATCGCCGGCTGGTGCGTGAAGCGTTTCGACAAACTGGTGGAGGGGAAAATCGGCGCCGGCTTCGAGATGCTGGTGGACAATTTCTCCCTCGGCATAATCGCCATGCTGCTGGCCATAGCCGGCTATCTGGTGATCGGGCATGCAGTATCGTGGATAACCGGCCTGCTGAGCTCCGGCGTGAACTGGATGCTCGCCCATAAGCTCAACCCTCTGCTGGCGGTGCTGGTAGATCCCGCCAAGGTGCTCTTCCTGAACAACGCCGTCAACCATGGAATCATGACGCCGCTGGGCATACAGCAGGCGGCGGAGATGGGCCAGAGCATGCTCTTCCTGGTCGATCCGAACCCCGGCCCCGGCCTCGGTATACTGCTGGCCTGCTGGGCGTTCGGCAAAGGGAACACCAGGCAGTCGGCCCCGGGAGCCGTGGTTATCCAGTTGCTTGGCGGCATACATGAAATCTACTTTCCTTACGTGCTGGCGCGCCCCATACTGCTTCTGGCGGTCATGGTCGGCAACATCTGCGCCCTCAGCTTCTTTACGCTGGTCGACTTCGGCCTCGTGGCCCCTGCGTCGCCGGGCAGCCTCATATCGATAATACTCATGTCGCCCAAGGGGAAGACGCTCCTGGGCATACTGGGCGTGCTTATAGGTACGGTGGTCTCCTTCCTGCTGGCGGCCCCGATGGTGAAGGCGCGCCCCGACTTCCAGGGAGAGAGAGAGAGCGGCCCCATTCCCGATGCCGGCGGCGTTTCTTCCGCCGGAGGCGTAATACGCAAGATCGTTTTCGCGTGCGATGCGGGCATGGGTTCCAGTGCCCTCGGCGCCACCCGTTTCAAGGCACGCCTGATGAAGGCGGGGCTCCAGGATATCAAATGTACCAACTGCGCGGTGGGGGACATTCCGGCCGACGCTTCCCTGGTCATCTGCCAGCGGGAACTCGCTGAACGTGCCGCCCTGTCCGGCAAGGAGGTGCTGGCGATTACCAACTTCCTTAGCGACCCGGCCCTGGACGCCCTTATGCAACGACTTTGTCAGCCTGAGGAGCCTAAGGCGACGAAGGATCTCCCGTTGCTGGCGGAGGCCAACATCCTGACCGGCTTGCCTTCGGAGGACAAGGAGGCGGCGATATTGCGTGCGGGCAGGCTGCTGGAGGCGGCAGGCTATGTGGTGGAAGGCTATGCGGCCGCCATGCTGGAGCGTGAGCGCGTGGCAACGACCTACATGGGCATGGGACTCGCCATACCTCACGGGACTGCGGAAGCAAAAGCCAAGGTCCGGAGGTCAGGGATTGTGGTCCTGCAGTATCCGGAGGGCGTGGATTTCGGGGACGAAAAGGCGCGTCTGATTATCGGAATCGCCGGCGTGGGAGACGAACATCTGGACATACTCGCCAAGGTGTCGTGCGCTTTGGAAGACACGGGTACACTCAATAAACTCTGCGAAACTCCCAATTCGCGTATAATTTACGAAACGCTGAAGCAGTAGCTTGCATTTTTTTGCCGGAATATTTAATTTTGTGAAATATGAACAAGCATTTCACTCTTCCTTACGAAGGCGGACTCATTCAGGATAATCTGCCCGCCGGTATCCTTCACAGTTACGAGAAAATCTGGACCAAGGTATTTGACGAATCCCGTCCTGCGTCATATGAGATTGCAGACCTCATTGTCAATTCCATTAACTCGCACAAAGATGGGTTGTTCCGTCTGGGTGTAACCACCGGATCAACCCCCATCTCCCTGTATAATGAGCTGGCTCGCCGCTGCGCTGCAGGCCTGGTTTCGTTCAAGAAAGTTGAAATCGTTTCCATCGACGAGTATTATCCTTCCTCCAAGGATGAGCTTCAGAGCCGCAACCACAAGCTCCACGACGCCCTCATCGACAAGGTGGATATCCTCCATGAGAATGTTCATATCCCTGACGGTACAGTAGCCCAGGAAGATCTTACCGAGTACTGCCGCCAGTATGACGCTATAGCCACGGGGCTCGATCTCCTGGTAATCGGCGTCGGCGAACGCGGCCAGGTGGGATTCAACGAGGCCGGTTCCAACGACAAGACCCGCACCCGCGTCGTCCGTCTGCCTTACGCATCCCGCAAGCGTCAGGCCGACAACTTCAACAACGACATATCGGTCACTCCGGACAAGGCCATCACCATAGGCATCAGCACCATGCTCTCCGCAAAGAAGATAGTGCTCATGGCCTGGGGCGAAGGCAAGGCCGCCGCCGTCAAGGCGATTGCGGAGGGCGACATTGACTCTTCCTGCCCTGCCTCTTACCTCCAGCGTCACGACCATATCTCCTTCTACGTGGACGAAGCGGCCGCAAGCCTGCTCACCCGTTCCGTAGCACCCTGGCTCGTTGGCCCTTGCGACTGGACTCCCAAGTTCGTGCGCAAAGCAGTCGTCTGGCTCTGTCAGACCGTCCACAAGCCCATCCTCAAGCTCACCGAGAAGGATTATCTGGACAACAACCTGGGCGAACTGCTGGAGAAAGTTGGCTCCTTTGACAGCATCAACATCAAGGTCTTCAATGACCTGCAGCATACCATCACCGGCTGGCCGGGCGGCAAGCCCAACGCCGACGACAGCACCCGTCCCGTCAGCGCGACTCCGTTCCCCAAGACCGTCCTCATCTTCTCGCCCCATCCGGACGACGACGTGATTTCCATGGGCGGCACCTTCATCCGCCTGGCGACCCAGGGGCACGACGTACATGTGGCCTACGAGACTTCCGGCAACGTGGCGGTGAACGACGACTTCGTGCTGCAGATGATCGACTGCTCCGCGCAGCTCGATTATGCACAGAAGTTCGACGAAGTGAAGGCGCTGGTAGATTCCAAGGTGCCCGGCGAGCCCGAACCGAGGGCGCTGCTGAACATCAAGGGCGCAATACGTCGCAGCGAGGCCCGCGGAGCCGTCCGTTCCTTCGGGCTGAACGACAACACCAACGTCCACTTCCTCAACCTCCCGTTCTATGAGTCCGGCGGCATCAAGAAGAACCCCAGGACCCAGGCTGATGTGGACATCATAAAGGACCTTATCCTCAAACTTAAGCCGCACATGATCTTCATGGCCGGCGACCTGGCAGACCCTCACGGTACGCACAGGGTGTGTACGGAGGCCGCACTGGAGGCTCTCGAGCAGCTTGACGTGAAGGAGAACCCGTGGATTGCAGATACCCACGTGTGGATGTATCGCGGTGCATGGATGGAGTGGGAGCTCGGCCGCGTTGATATGGCCGTGCCTCTGTCTCCGGACGAGGTTGTCAAGAAGCGTCACGCTATCTTCCGCCACATTTCCCAGAAAGACATTGTTCCTTTCCCCGGCGAGGATTCCCGCGAGTTCTGGCAGAGGGCGGAGGAACGCACACAGAACACCGCCAGGCTCTATGATGAGCTTGGAATGGCTGAATATCAGGCAATTGAAGTATTCTTAAAACTCTATTAAAACAGTTACATATGAAACTTATCATTCGCGACACCATGGTGGAGGCTTCCGTTTGGGCAGCCCGTTACATTGCTGAAAAGATTAACGAGAAGGCGGCACGCACAAGCGAGCCCTTCGTAATCGGCCTCTGCACCGGCTCTACCCCCATCGAGACCTATAACGAGCTTATCCGTCTCGTCAAGGCCGGCAAAGTCTCCTTCAAGAACGTGATTTCTTTCAATATGGATGAGTACGTGGGCCTTCCCGTCGAGCACCCCGAGAGCTACCACAGCTTCATGGCCAAGTATCTCTTCGACCATATCGACGAGCCCAAGGAGAACATCCACATCCTGGACGGCAACGCTCCCGACCTTGACGCCGAGTGCGCAGCCTATGAAGAGGCCATTGCCAAGGCCGGCGGCTTCGACCTGTTCCTCGGCGGAATAGGCGAGGACGGCCACATTGCCTTCAACGAGCCTTTCTCTTCCCTGGCTTCCCGTACCCGCGTCATTTCCCTGACTCCCCAGACCCGTGAGGTCAACTCCCGCTTCTTCGACAACGATCCCGATAAGGTGCCCGCACAGGCCATGTCCGTAGGCGTTGCTACCGTTACCGGAGCCAAGGAAGTCGTGGTTCTTGCTTTCGGTTCCAAGAAGGCTCATGCCATCAAGGACGCAGTAGAGGGCCCCGTATCACATTACTGCACCGTCAGCGCACTGCAGATGCATCCTTGTGCCATCATTGCCTGCGACGACGCCGCTGCCGGCGAGCTCCGAGTGAACAGCTATCGCTATTTCAAGGCGACTGAGTAGCGTTTTGAGCGCTATCTCGACCATACTTAAAAAGTGGACCGATACCAGTCTGGTGATAAGGATAATCATCGGACTGGTTATCGGCGCTTTATTAGGCCTCCTGGTTCCTTCCTGGACGGGAATAGGCATACTGGGGCACATATTTGTCAGTGCCCTCAAGGCCATAGCACCCGTACTCGTGGCTTTCCTGGTGTGCTCTTCCATTGCCAAGGCACAGGGAGGTCTGGGACCACGGTTCAGGACTGTTATTATCCTGTACCTGTCTGCCACTTTGGTGGCGGCTACCGTAGCCGTGGCAGGCAGTTTCTTGTTCCCGGTTACGCTTTCCCTTCAGGATGCGGCAAGCGGATCCGCCCCGGGAGGGCTGGCAGACGTGTTCAAAAACCTGCTCTCCAACATGGTAATGAATCCGCTGCAGGCAATCGCGTCAGCCAACTATATAGGCATTCTGTTCTGGGCGCTGGTAGTTGGTGCCGGGCTTAAGCTGGTTGCAAGCGACAACACCGTCAATTTCATTGCCGAGATATCCGATGTCATTACCCTGGTGGTGAAATGGATTATCCAGTTTGCTCCTTTCGGTATCCTGGGCCTGGTGTTTACGGCGGTATCAGAGAGCGGCCTCGAGATATTCACCACCTATGGCCGGCTGCTGTTGCTGCTGGTGGGTTGCATGCTGACCAGCGTTTTGGTATTCAATCCGTTGATATCATTCATCGCTACCCGCCGCAATCCTTATCCGCTGCTCTTTACATGCCTGAAGGAGAGCGGAATCAATGCCTTTTTCACGCGTTCCTCTGCGGCCAACATCCCTATTAATATGGAGTTGTGCAGGAAACTCGGCATAGAGGAAGATTTTTATTCGGTGAGCATCCCTCTGGGCGCAACCGTCAATATGAACGGCGCGGCGGTAACAATAACGGTGATGACGCTTGCCGTGGCTCATACGATGGGGATCGAGGTTAGTTTCGCATCGGCCTTGTTCCTCAGCGTCATTGCTACGCTCGGAGCCTGCGGCGCCTCCGGAGTTGCCGGCGGTTCGCTGCTCCTCATTCCCATGGCCTGTTCGTTCTTCGGGATCCCGGGCGATGTGGCCATGCAGGCCGTCGCCATAGGGTTCATAATCGGAGTCGTTCAGGATTCCGTGGAAACTGCGGTCAATTCCAGCGGCGATGCATTCTTCACCGCCACAGCAGAGTATCACAACCGCCGCAAGGATGGAAGAAGTTAAACTCCACTGGTACGCTCTCAAGGTGTTCTGGCGCCGTACCGAGCCTCTCAAGGATATGTTCGACGAGAGGGGCGTGGAGTATTACGCTCAGAACATTCTGCCTTCTTACATGTTCGTGCGTATGGACGAAAAGGGCATAGAGAAGCTGCGTGCGGAGTGCTTCGGCAAATTTTATGTCTATACCGACCTTAAGACCAAGAAGCCTACGGTAGTACCTGACAGGGAATTAGAGATATTCCGCATAGTATGCTCTTCCTGCGACACCGGTCTTGAGTTCCTTGACGGCGACCCCTCAAAATACCGCAAGGGCGACAGAGTTCGAGTAATCGACGGCCCGTTCAAAGGCGCCGAGGGATATGTGGTACGCATCAAGAAAGACAGGCGCCTGGTGGTCACCATTTCCGGCGTCGCCGCCATCGCAACGTCATATATACCTCAAGAATTACTGGAAAAAGTATATGAATAAAACTCCTCTGGCTGGCCTTGCGGTGCTCCTGCCCATGGCCGCCTGCTCAGACAAGCCGCAGCAGCCCAACATCGTTTTCTTCCTTGTGGACGACTTCGGCTGGGTAGACAGCAGCGTGCAGTACGGCGAAGAGCTGTATCCCAACAACTTAAGGTTCAATACCCCTAACATGCAGCGCCTCGGCGAGTGCAGTACGGTTTTCGGCGACGCCTATGCCTGCGCCGTGTCCACTCCCACGCGAACCAGCATCATGACGGGCATGAATGCCGCCCACACCCGCATCACTAACTGGACCTCCGCCATGCGTGACACCCCTTCGGACGCTACCGGAGGCGGTTTCTGGATGGCAGAGCACAAGGGCAACGGCGACGCCGCGGAAGGCGACATACTGTCCCGTCCCGACTGGAACATGAACGGCATCAGCCCCGTGCCCGGCGTCCCCTATACCCAATACGCCAATTCCATGGTTCAGTACCTCAAGGATGCGGGCTACTTTACCGTCCACGTGGGCAAGGCTCACTGGGCATCTGCAGGCACCCCCGGCGTGAATGCTTACAACCACGGCTTCTGCGTCAACATCGCCGGCACCATGGCGGGGATGCCCCGCGACTACAGCGGAATGCAGAACTACGGCAATACCCCGGAACGCTGGAACGACTTCGCCGTCCAGAACCTGGTTGAGTATTACGGCACAGAGACCCATCTGACCGAGGCCCTCACGAAGGAGGCCCTGAAGGCGTTGGACTATCCTATCAGGCATAAGCAGCCGTTCTACCTCTATCTGGCAAGCTACGCCACCCATACGCCCATCCAGCCCGACGAGCGTTTCGCCCAGAAGTACCGCGACGCCGGTATGGACGAGGGCCAGGCGGCCTACGCTTCGCTGGTCGAAGGTGTGGACGTTAGCCTCGGGCAGGTGCTCGACTTCCTTGAGGAGAAGGGGATAGCAGACAACACCGTCGTCATCTTCATGACCGACAATGGCGGCAACTCGGAGAACAAGCAGAAGGGCGGTGTGCTGCACACCCAGAACCTGCCGCTCCGCGAGGGCAAGGGCTCCTGCTACGAAGGCGGCATCCGCGTGCCCCTTATGATACACGTGCCCGGCAAGACCAAGGTGGGCCGATGCACCGTGCCCGTAATCTGCGAGGACATGTTCCCGACGATACTTGATATCGCCGGAGTTAAGGACTGCAAGACCGTGCAGGCGCTCGACGGGCAGAGCATTCTGTCTCTGGTGACCGGCATGGGAGAGGGTCCCGCCCCCGAGCGCCCGCTGGTCTTCCATTATCCTCACAAATGGAAGCCGTACGACCTGGCGGACATCGACTTCCTGAGCGCCGTCCGCGTGGGCGACTGGAAGCTGGTCTATCGTATCGCCGAGGCTGCCCTGGCCGTTTCAGCCCCCACGGAGGAGCAGCGGACTGCCGCCAGGAGCCGTGCGATTGAGCTGTACAATTTGAGTGACGACCTCGGCGAGCAGCATAACGTCGCCTCCGAGTACCCTGATGTCACCGCCCGCCTGGCTAAGACGCTGTCCGACAGGCTCCGCAGTTGGGATGCCTCTATGCCGGTAGTCGTTGCCACCGGCCAGCCCGCTCCATTACCGGATGAAATTTGATTGATATATCGCTAAAAATGACTAAATTTGCGCGGCAAAACAGTAAAACCACTTAATTTTTTAAAGATATTATGAGAATTATCCAAGTTACAGGAAGGGAAATCCTCGATTCAAGAGGCAATCCTACAGTTGAGGTTGAGGTTATCCTCGAGTCCGGCATCAAAGGCGTAGCAGCAGTTCCTTCAGGTGCATCCACCGGTGAGAACGAGGCTCTCGAGCTCCGCGACGGCGACAAGAAGCGCTATCTCGGCAAGGGCGTCCTCAAGGCAGTCGCCAACGTCAACGACGTCATCGCTCCCGCTATCATCGGCATGTCCGCCCTTGAGCAGCGCGCTATCGACAAGACCATGATCGAGCTCGACGGCACTCCTACCAAGAGCAAGCTCGGCGCAAACGCCATCCTCGGCGTCTCCCTGGCAGTCGCTCATGCAGCCGCCAACTATCTGGACATCCCCCTGTACCGCTATATCGGCGGCACCAACACCTACGTGCTCCCCGTCCCTATGATGAACATCATCAACGGCGGTGCCCACTCCGACGCTCCTATCGCATTCCAGGAGTTCATGATCCGTCCCGTCGGCGCAAGCTGCGAGGCTGAGGCCGTCCGCTGGGGCGCTGAGGTGTTCCACGCTCTCAAGAAGGTCCTCAAGGACCGCGGCTGCAGCACCGCAGTCGGTGACGAGGGTGGTTTCGCTCCCGCTCTCAAGGGCATCAACGACGCTCTCGACTGCATCATCGAGGCCATCAAGGCCGCAGGTCTGGAGCCCGGCAAGGACATCACCATCGCAATGGACTGCGCCGCTTCCGAGTTCTGCTTCAAGGGCGAGGACGGCAAGTTCTACTATGACTACAAGCAGCTTAAGGATGGCAAGAAGAAGGATCCCCGCGGCCGTCGTCTCAGCACCGACCAGCAGATCAACTACCTCAAGCAGCTCATCACCAAGTATCCTATCGACTCCATCGAGGACGGTCTGTCCGAGGAAGACTGGGAAGGCTGGGTGAAGCTCACCAAGGCCATCGGCGACAAGTGCCAGCTGGTAGGTGACGACCTCTTCGTGACCAACGTGAAGTACCTGCAGAAGGGTATCGAGATGGGTGCCGGCAACAGCATCCTCATCAAGGTCAACCAGATTGGTTCCCTCACCGAGACCCTGGACGCCATCGAGATGGCTCACCGTCACGGCTACACCACCGTCACCAGCCACCGTT
>CAMZEC010000014.1 GCA_947305645.1 uncultured Bacteroidales bacterium
CTGCGGCAACGGGCTCCGTGCTTGAGGTAATCCGCGGAGCCTCGGCCGTGAGTGTTGATGGCAGCGGTGGCATTTCCATCCGTGGCAACAGTAACGTGCTCATCCTGGTGGACGGAATTCCGACCACACTGGGCGGTCTGGAGAGCATCCCGGCGGCCAATGTGCAAAGCATTGAGATTGTGACCAGTCCGGATGTGAAGTATGATTCCGAAGGTACCGGCGGCATCGTCAACATCATATCAAAGAAGCAATCGTCCAATATGTTCAGTGCTATGGCAGCGTTTAACTATGGTTTCAATGGATTCTTGAACGGGAATGTGGCGCTGAACTATAACAAAGGCCGATGGGGCGTACGTTTCAACTATAACGGCAAGTATGAGCAGGATCTGATTGAAAGCGAACTTCATCGGCAAATTGTGGCCAAGGGTACCCGGGTGGACCAGCTTATCAATGCCACCAAACGGACCAGCGGCCAAAATGCCGGCATCAATATCCAGTTCAAGGCCACGCCCAAAGACATCCTGACGGCCGATTTCAAGGTGGCGCTGCCCCGGATGAACAACTTCCAGGACTTCAACGGTACGCGCCAGACTGATATCACCTTCAACCGCGAGAACTTCGAAGGAGGCCTGGGATATAAGCATCTGCTTGACCCCGGCAAGAAGGAATTGAGCGTGAATGCCTCCGTTTCCAGTATCACCGGCCATCGGCCTTCCTACTATTATGAAGGCGGGAAGATGGTGCAGAAATCCCAGTCCGGCGGACATCCCTTTATTGCCGCTCTGCAGACCGATTATATGACGATGCTGGGCAAGGGTAAATTCGAGACGGGCGCCAAGATGACTTATCGGCAGAATAACATCGACCATAAGATGTATGAATGGGACGACGCCACGCAAGATTGGGTGCTGTCCATTACACTCAGCAACGACCTGACACACCGCGAGTACATCCCGGCCGCGTATGCAATGTATTCCGGAAAGTTTACTGATGCGCTATCCTATAAGGCCGGCGTCCGCTTCGAATATAGTTATGTTACTTTGCACAGCAATGGTTCAGGCCTGGACACGAGCAGCGACTGCTGGTTCCTATCGCCCAGTGTATCGCTGAACTGGCGAGTAGCCCCTCGCTGGTCGTTGAGTGCAGCGCTTACCCGTCGCATCTCCCGGCCGACGTATCCGCAGTTGAACCCCTACATCAACCTGATCGACAAACAGACCTACGAAACCGGCAACATGCAGTTGCAGCCGGAAAAGGCCAACAAACTTGATGCGGGGTATTCCTATACCGGGAAGCTCCTGACGGTGAACGGTAATGCCTACGTAACCTATACCACGAACTACATCAATCAGGTAGCGTATCTGGACAATGATATCCTGGTCACCACCTACATAAATGCTGCCTCAGACGTAAAGACTGGCCTGGACCACAACATCCGGTATTCACCCACCCGGTGGCTGACAGTGGATTTGGCCAGCAATACTTTCTATTCTGCTTCACGCGGTTCTTTCAGAGGCGCCGATATCCAGAACCAGGGCTGGACCAACAACAGCAACGTGGGCCTCACCATCCGGCCGTTGAGCAGCACGGAGATCCAAGCGCAGTACTTTTTTACTACGCCACAGTATTTTCCGCAGTTCACCACCCGGACCATCCATTATGGAAATATCGGCGTGAAGCAGCACTTCCTTAAGAACTCGCTTACGATTACTGCCCTGCTGACGGACGTATTCAACACCCGCCGCTGGGATGTGCATTCCGACAATCCGGTGTTCACGTTGGTGAACAACAGCAAGAATCGCAGCCGCATGTTCTGGCTGGGCATCAGTTGGAACTTCCATTCCTTCAAGCCAGTCAAGGGCGGGCAGAAGCAGCAGGAGGAAGATAGGAGCGTGATCAGAATAGGAGAATAGACGATGGAACTTATCAAATCTATACTGGCCGTAGGTGCCGGCAGTTTCCTGGGAGGAGCGGGCCGGTATCTGGTATCGCTGGCGATGAAAGGCGTCAGCAAGGGTTTTCCATGGGCAACACTGGCAGTTAACCTTGCAGGCTGCTTTCTGATTGGTCTCCTATGGGGCTTGTTCAGCAAGAATGGATCAGATAGCAGCAACTGGGCATTGTTCCTTACTGTAGGCCTCTGCGGTGGGTTTACAACCTTCTCCACTTTCTCAAAGGAGGCGTTAGTAATGCTTCAAGGAGGCAATATCTGGGGATTTTCCGGCTATGTTGCAATCAGTGTCATTGCAGCTATTGCCCTTGTTGCATTGGGGTATTATCTGATGCGCTAAATAAAGTGAATTCACACAATCTCGAACTTTTCACTGAATCGTAATTTCTGATAATCGAATAACCATGTTGCCGACTTGTTGTAGACACGAAGACAACGGAAACGGCTTCCCGTCGTCCTCGCGGCATGAATAACGGCGAAAAACAGCAAAACGTGTGCGCGAGGACTATGAAATGCCTCCCCCATCGTCTTCGCTTTTAGCGAGAAAAACCCATATACTTGTCTATCAGCCTTTTACTTGAAATGCCTGCGGTATTTTGACCGCAGGCGTTTAAGCATACCCTTTATAATCAGCCACTTAGTTTTGCACCTCTGGGAGTTTTTCCCAGACGTCGAAGCATAAACGGTTGATTATCAATTAAGATATGAAGTCCGGAGCTGCGAAGCAGCGACTAAGCCCCCTCCCCGAGGGAGGGGGTTTGGGGGTGGGGTAACGTGTAGCGGTCCTGCCGTAGCGTAGAAACAAGAAAGCCAACCGGTTAAGGTTGGCTTTCGAAGTTTAGTAGCGGAGGCAGGACTCGAACCTGCGACCTCCGGGTTATGAGCCCGACGAGCTACCGACTGCTCTACCCCGCGATGTTTGGGACTGCAAAGGTATGCAATAATTTTTAAACCGCCAAATTTTTAACGAACGCCACCATACCGGCAACGTCGCTACGGTCGAAACTGCGCTGCTCGCCGGAAGCCAGATTCTTGATCTGAATGCAGCCGGAGGCCAGTTCGTCGGCGCCGCAGATGCTCAGGAAGCTTATTCCCTTGCGCTCGCAGTAGTCGAACTGCTTCTTGAGTTTGGAAGCATCGGGATACACTTCCACGGAAATGCCGGCCTCTCGCAACTCAGAGGCTACCGGCAGCACGTACGCCACCTCGTCGCTGCCCATGTTGGCGAAGAGCAAATCGGCCCCGGAGCTCAATCCAGCAGGGAATTTCTCCAACCCGACGAGCACATCGTATATACGGTCGGCGCCGAAGGACACGCCCACTCCGGA
The DNA here is from genome assembly GCA_947305645.1 of uncultured Bacteroidales bacterium. Classification (GTDB taxonomy): domain Bacteria; phylum Bacteroidota; class Bacteroidia; order Bacteroidales; family UBA932; genus Cryptobacteroides. The sequence goes on from CAMZEC010000014.1 coordinate 3,280, forward strand.
CATGTCGGGCAGACCGAAGATGCCGGTGAGGTTGTCGTAGCGGCCGCCTCCGCAGATGGATCCGATCTGCCAGTCGAGAGCCTTCACCTCGAAGATTGCGCCCGTGTAATAGTTGAGACCGCGGGCAAGCGACAGGTCGAGCTCGCACGGCATCTGTACGCCGGCGGAGCGGATGTAGTCGAAGAGCTCTTCCAGCTCATCGAGGCCACGGCAACCCTCGGCAGAAGGTGCCATCAGCTTGCGCATGACGACCAGCTTCTCTTCAAACAGGCCGGACAACAGCAGCACAGGTCGCAGCACGGCAAGCGCCTCCTCGGTCAGCCCCTTGCCCCTCAGCTCTTCCTCGACGGCCTCCAGCCCTATCTTGTCCAGCTTGTCAATGGCTACTGTGATGTCCACCACCTTGTCCGGGCAGCCGCAGACTTCGGCCAGGCCGGTAAGCACCTTGCGGTTGTTGATGTGCATGCAGACGCGTACGTCGAGCAGACTGAACACCTTTTCGACTATCTGCACCAGCTCGAGTTCGCACAGCTGCGAGCGGGAGCCAATGGCGTCTACGTCGCACTGGTAGAACTCGCGGTAGCGGCCCTTCTGCGGGCGGTCGGCACGCCAGACCGGCTGGATCTGGAAACGCTTGAAAGGGAAGGAAATCTCGTTCTGGTGCTGCACCACGAAGCGGGCGAACGGTACCGTGAGGTCGTACCTGAGGCCCTTTTCGCATACCTGGGCGGCCAGGGGTTTCTGGAAATCGACATCCGCAAAAGCATCGCCGGAATTAAGGATACGGTACAAAAGCTTGTCGCCCTCTTCGCCGTATTTCCCGAGCAGAGTGGACAGGTTTTCCATTGCCGGGGTTTCAATCTGGGCATAGCCGTAAGACTTGAACACCGAGCGGACAGTATCGAATATATAATTGCGGGCGGCCATTTCCTTCTGGCCGAAGTCCCGCGTCCCTTTCGGAATTGATGGCTTCTGTGACATAATTGCGCAAATTTACTAACTTTGTACGATTTTGAGTGATAATTTAACCCCATTATGAAGAATTTTTTGAAAATGGTTCTGGCCGTCATATGCGGCATACTCCTCTTGAACCTTCTTATCATTGCTGTCTTTTCCGGCCTTGCGACACCCAGCAAACCCACCGTTCCCGCTGAAGGCGTGCTCCGTATCGACATGTCCAAAATAGTCATCAGCGAGCAGACCCAGGAGGCGGATCCGTTGAGCATGATTCAGGCCGGCGGGGATATGATCAAGGCTATTGGTATCTGGGACGCCACCCAGGCACTGAAGGTTGCGGCACAGGACCCGGGCATCAAGTATATCTACCTGAAAACCGACGGGAACAGTACAGGGCTGGCACTGGCCGACGAGTTCTGCCAGGCCCTCGCCGAATACCGTCAGGTTTCCGGCAACCCGGTGATTTCCTATATCGAGTCTCCCACTACCGGAAGCTATTATCTTGCTTCTGTGGCAGACAAGATTTATATGGCACCGCACCCCGGCGGAATGTACAACATCAACGGAATCAGCTCCCAGATGTTCTTCCTCGGCGACTTGCTCAAGAAGCTCGGCGTGAACGTACAGCTTATCCGTCACGGAAAATATAAATCTGCCGGCGAAATGTTCACCAGAGGCAGCTCCAGCCCTGAGAATCGCGAGCAGTACCAGTGCATGGTCAACTCCCTGTGGGAGAATGTGGCAGCCGGCATCGCGGAGCGCCGCGGCATCAGCGTGGCACAGCTTAACGACGCCATCGACAACCTCAAGCTCTGCTTGCCCCAGGACTTCTTGGACTGCGGACTCGTGGATGCCCTGCTCAACCGTGAAGAGCTGGAAAACCAGGTTGCCGTGCTTGCCGTTGCCGACAATTACGACAAGGTGACCATGATCGATTTTGCCGACTATGTGGAAGCCAAGGCCGTGGTTTCCAAGGCCTCCAAGAAGATTGCCGTCATTTATGCCGACGGCGAAATTGTTGACGGCAGCGGCCTGGACAACGTATCCGGCGACCGCTTCGCTTCCATCATCGAGGGTGTCCGCAAAGACAAGAGGGTCAAGGCCGTGGTGCTTCGCGTCAACTCTCCGGGCGGCAGCGTGGTCGCGTCCGACAAGATCAAGCACGAGCTCGATCTGCTCAAGGCAGAGAAGCCCCTGGTGGCGTCATATGGCTCCATGGCTGCTTCCGGCGGCTACTGGATCTCCAACAACTGCGAGAAGATTTTCTCCAGCCCCTACACCCTCACCGGCTCCATCGGAGTGTTCGGCATGGTGCCCGAGTTCAGCAAAACGGCCTCCGACATACTCCACGTGGGTGTGGAGACCGTCACTTCCAACAAGCACGGAGACATGATGTCCCTCACCCGCCCCTTCGACAAGGATGAGTACAACTACGTCCTGCGGTCCATCGAAGACGTCTATGACAACTTCACCACGATAGTGTCCGAAGGCCGCGAGATCCCCAAGTCCGACGTGGACGCCATAGGCCAGGGACGCGTCTGGTCCGGCCAAGATGCCCTCGGTATCAAGCTGATAGATGAATTTGGCACGCTGAACGACGCCATCGCCTATGCAGCGGAACTTGCCGGCGACGAAGATCTGGCAAACTGGAACGTCAAGGCTTATCCGGCTCCACTTACCATAATGGAGCAGATGGTGAGCGCCATGAACGGCAAGCAGGAAGACTACACCGTCCGCGTTGCCCGCAGCCTCAAGGAGCCCAAGGTTCTTGCCCGTATCCCGGTCGAGATCCGCCTGCAGTAGGAGAGATGTTACAGGCTTTCAATATATTCCTGATTGTGATGGCCGCCATTGCGCTGGTGGTATTCATAACCCTTTTCTTCGTTGATGCCGGCTACGGCAAGTTTTATCAGCCCAAATGGGGTCCTTCGCTGGACAACCATCTGGGCTGGTTTCTTATGGAAGCTCCGGTATTTATTGCAATGCTGGCGCTCTGGTGGTTTTCTCCAAGACGTACAGATGTAACACGTATTGTTTTCCTGCTGCTCTTTGAGCTCCATTATTTCCACCGCGCATTCATTTTCCCGTTCCAGCTGCGGGGGCACAACCGCATGCCCCTCTCTATCGTACTTATGGGCATGCTGTTTAACACCTTGAACGCCTTGATGCAAGGAGGATGGATTTTCTGGGTGTCGCCTGAAGAGTATTATACAGAGGCTTGGCTGACAAGCGTACCGTTCATGGCCGGAACGCTGCTGTTTGCCGCAGGAATGTATATCAACATCCAGTCAGACAGCATAATACGCAATCTGCGCAAGCCCGGGGATACCGCACATTACCTGCCACGCAAAGGTCTGTTCCGTTATGTAACCTGCGCCAACTATTTTGGCGAACTTGTGGAGTGGGTGGGCTTTGCCGTCCTTACCTGGTCCTGGTCCGGAGCCGTTTTCGCTTTGTGGACATTCGCTAACCTTGCACCGCGCGCATCCAGCATATACGAACTCTATTTTAACGAATTCCCAGGAGTCATAGATCCCGCAAAGACCAAGCGGATGATTCCTTTTATCTATTGATAGGGGCGATTTGAAAATGGGAAACCGAGTCCTGATTACCGGTGCCACCGGATGCATGGGGGCAGCTGCCTGCAAGTCGCTGGCTGCCAAAGGCGTACCGGTCCTGATGGCCTGCCGCAACCTAAAGAAGGCCGAGGATGTGCGTGCCGATATTCTCCGGAGCATACCTGCCGCTGACCTGCAGATACGGCAGCTGGACCTTTCATCGATGGCCTCCGTTCAAGCATTTGCGGACGGCATTCAGAAAGGTGACGTCAGCGCCGTTTTCCATAACGCGGGCGTCATCTCCAGAAATTACCGCCTCACTCAGGACGGCCTTGAGAACACCTTCAGCGTCAATTACTTCGGCCCGATGCTGCTGACCCTCCTGCTGCTGCCAAAGCTGCCTCAGGACGCCCGCATAGTGTCTATGGTTTCCCTTTCCTGCCGCTACGTCACCCTGAGCGAGCGCGACCTGCGACCGGCCGCAGAAGATTTCAGCCAGCTGGGCTCTTACGCTCGTTCCAAACGTGCTCTGCTGTCCTTCTCGCTGGAGCTCGCACGCCGCTACCCGGAACTGAGGGTCAATCTGGCTGACCCAGGCATCGTGGCCACCGACATAATAGACCTTGGCCATTGGTACGACCCGCTGACCGACGTGATCTTCAAACCTTTCTGTAAGAAACCGCTGGCCGGCGTACAACCGGCCCTTCGGGCCATGGAAGCCACGGACGGCCCACGTTATTATGTGGGGAAGGGCTCCAAGGCTATTCCGGGCCGATACATAGACCCCGACCTGGACGCCCGAATCTGGAAAGCGTCGGAAAGTATTATAAACAAGTATGTCGATAGTTCATCACGCAGGGAATCCGGAGGAAGCGACCGTCTGTAGTCCCGAGAGCATGTACGCCGCCATCAAAAAGATGGGGCTGGTGCCGTTTTTCGAGAATCCAGTGAAGGGGTATTCCATCGAGGAGCGTACGCCCAAAGAGTTCTGGTTCGACGACGACACCGATGAGCTTGGCCCATGGGATTGGAAAATCTACGCTGTACAGAGCGGAGATGTGGCCTACGGAAAATTTCTATGGGGCGGAAAAGCCTCGTTCGCAACGCCCCGATGGTACGCGCACCTTATGAACTGGCGACGCAGCCTGCCAAAGTATCAGCCGGACGCCGACCAGCAGAAGATACTTGCATATATGAAAGAGAACGGCAGCATCAGCATACGTGAGATACGTCAGTTGCTTGGTGTGAAAAAGGGGCGGGCCGACGCCATTATGACCCGCCTGCAGATGCAGTGCCGCGTTGTGACCGGTGATATTGAGCGGGTATACCGAGGTGAAGACCTGCACTACAACGGGTGGCAGCGCTCAGTTTTCTGCGCTCCGGAAGACTTGTTTGAGGATATTATGGTCGCGCCCTCATGCACGCCGGAAGAGTCTTTCCGCATTCTGTCCGATCACATCATGGAGATAGCTCCTTCAGCTACCTGCAAGCAGATCTGCAGAATGCTGTGAATGACACTCCATCGCACCCCAAAAAGAAAGGGCCGGCGAAAGCCGACCCGAATTCTTTGTGGGGTGCGATGTGGGGCTCGAACCCACGACACCCAGAACCACAATCTGGTGCTCTACCAACTGAACTAATCGCACCGTGTTAGAGGTTGCAAAGATACGAATAAAATTGATTATTGCAAATCTAATTTGTCCGTATAGATAACCCCGTCCAGGTGGTCGCACTCGTGCTGGAAGATAACGGCGGTGAATCCCTGAACTGTTTCCAGGGTGTCCTGCATGCTCTCCAGAGAAGTGTAAACTATATCTATGTCCCTCCAGCGTAGCACGTTGCCGCGCCTGCCGGGCACGCTGAGGCAACCCTCGGGGCCGCAAACCTGCTCGCCGCGGCGCTCGACAATACGGATATTCGGGTAAACCTCGAAGGGCTCGCCCTCTTTGTCAAAACGCTGGACTGCAACCACCCTGCGGAGCACGCCTACCTGGGGGCCTGCAATCCCGACGCCATCCTGCGAGGGATCGGTAACGGTAAGTACCATGCGGCGGGCAAGCGCCTCATACTCAGGAGCCTTCAGCTCGGCAGGGGACATCATGGCCGACGGAGTCCTCAAAATCACAGAGTCGGCAGGATCGTCGACAGTCAGTACTCTCATCAAACCTTCACCGCCAAGAATAAGCTTGCTTTCATCGGAAGTCCAGCCGCTGCGGGAACAAGAAACGGTAACGCCCATAATCAAAATGGCCAATAACGGTTTTTTCATATCATCAATCGCTTTATACCCTTTACGATTCGCCATAATCCATCTTCCAGCATCGTATGAGGGCAGCCCATATTAATCCTCAAGAATCCCTCCTGCCCGTACATCACGCCATTGCTCACCTTCACCTTCTCCACATCTATAAGGCTCTTTTCGACGTCTACGGCAGACACCCTCAGGGTGCCGTCGGAGTTGAAGCATACGGCCTTAATATCAAGCCACGCCAGGTAAGTGCCATCCAGACGGTATACTGGGCACTCCGGAATTTCCTTACCGAACAATTCCCTCAACAGCTTGTAATTGAGAGCTATCTGCTCGTTGAGCCCCATCAGCCACTCCAGGCCCTCGGGTGTATATGCGGCCTGCAAAGCCAGCACTCCGAAGGGGTTTACATCGCAAATCTCGTTGACGTTCACCGCCTTATTTACACGGGCCCGAAGTTCCGGGTTGGCGCAGATGATGTTGGAAATCTGCAGTCCGGCAATATTGAATGCCTTGCTGGGGGAATTCAGCACCACGCAGGCATTCTCGAACTCCTTGGAAATGGAAGCAAAGGGAGTAAATTTCACGCCCGGCTGAGTAAATTCGCAATGAATCTCATCGCTTACAGGCACCACACCGTTGTCGATGCAGATACGTCCGACCCGCTCCAGTTCCTCCCGCGTCCATACGCGCCCGGCCGGATTGTGGGGCGAGCAGAATAGCATCATCTTCACGAGTGGATCCCTGGCGGCACGTTCCAGGCCGTCGAAATCTATTTCATAGTGCGGCACGCCGTTTTCCGCCACCGTCAGCAGAGGTACGTCCATTACTTCGCAATCGTAATTCCTGATGGAAGAGAAGAAGCAGTTGTATACCGGGCTCATTATGAGAACCTTGTCGCCCGGCTGAGTAAACGCGCTCACGCATGCGGACATTGCCGGAACAAGCCCGGGGCAGTAGATAATCCATGACGGCTCTGGCCTCCACCCATGGCGTCCGGAAAACCAGTTGCACACGGATTCATAGTAACTTGCCGGCACAGAAGTGTATCCGAATATCCCATGCTCGGCACGCTTGCGCACGGCTTCCTGAACGCAAGGCGCAGTCTCGAAGTCCATATCCGCCACCCACATCGGCAGCACGCCTTCAGGCACCTTGTCCCATTTTACGCAGTTGGTACCCCTCCTCTCTACAATCGTTTCGAACTCTTTACTCATGTCGCTTGACGGTAATAACACAGTCTCCCGGGGCCTTGATATTGCCGTCCAGGATAATATCTCCTATCGAATCGGCAGCGATGCAGCCGGTGCGCGGGTTCTTCACGGAGCTGATTGCACCGCGAATGTCCGCATCCACGCTTGAGTATTCGAACGCCAGGTCTGCATCTGCATCGAACACGCAGTTCTCGAGCACAAGATCCTCGGCGTAGCACAGCGGCTGGGTGCCTCCGATACGGCAGTTGATCAACTTCAACCCCCTGGAATACCAGCCGAGGTACTCCCCGGAAATCACCGAATCCCGTACCGTAACGTTTTCCGTTTCCCAGAAAGCATCCTTGGTATCCAATACGGAATCAACGATCTCTACATCCTTACAGTACTGGAAGGAATAGTTGCCCTGCAGCTTGAGTCGACTGATCCGTACTCCGGATGAATGCATGAAAAGGTAATCTCCTTTCTCGATCTCCACATCTTCCAGCACCACGCCTCTGCAGCTCCACAACGTCTCCATGGCGTTGGGAATGCGGACACGGCGCAGCGTCATGTCCTCCATCTCCCGGAACATCTTGGGCGCCTCCACGAGAGTGTCTTCCATCAGCAGGCCGCGGCTGTACCACAAAGCGGCGCGGGCCCCTTCGGTAAACAGGCAGTCGCGTACCGTGAAGCCGTTGCAGCACCACAGGGGGTACTTTCCCTCGAAACGGCAAGCGACCGCCTCGATGGCTGCCGTCTCCTTCAGGGCTGATTCTCCGGCATGAATGACCACATTTTCCAGGCGGAGGTCCCGCTCGCAATAAAGTGGCCGTTCGCCTCCGAATTCTTTATTTTTTATCAGCTTCATTTTTCGGTTTCTCTTTGTAGAGGAATCGTTTGATCTTCATCGTGGCGGTCTTGTCGAAAGGTTTTTCCTCCACTTCGACCTCCTTGATGCGGCTGTTGCGGTTGACGTGGGAATTCACGAAATCCAGAATCTCTTTCTTGCGTCGCTCCAGGTCTTCCAGCAGGCGGTCGTGGTTCTCGTAATTCCAGTCGAGCACGTTATCGTTGAAGTGGACAAGCGCAACCAGGTGGCCGTCGCGCTTGACTACGAGGGACTCGCTGATGTCGTTGATATTGTTGATGACGCTCTCTATTTCCTCCGGGTAGATATTCTCGCCGTCGGGCCCGAGAATAACACTGCCGAGGCGGCCCTTGATATGGTAACGGCCTTTCTTGTCCTGACATGCGATGTCGCCGGTGTGGAACCAGCCGTCATCTGTAAGTACCTGGCACGTACGGTTGTAATCTTTGTAGTACCCCTTCATGACGCAGTCGCCCTTGGCCACGATCTCGCCTTCTCCTGTCTCCGGGTTTACGTCCTCCAGGCGCACCTGCACGCCATATGCAGCGTGGCCGAATGAACCGACGCAGGTCTGTCCGACGCGGGCATAACCGATGAGCGGGGCGGTCTCCGTGAGGCCGTAGCCGATGGAGTAGGGGAAGCGGGCGCGACGCAGAAATGCTTCCACTTCGCCGTCCAGCTTGGCTCCGCCGATGCCGAAGAACTGCAGCCTGCCGCCGAATGTCTTCTTGAGGCGCATGCCGACAAGGCGGGCCAGCAGGGTCGGGCTGAATTTGTTCAGCGCAGTAAGGAAGCGGCTCTTCTGAATCGTGGGTACGATGCTGGCGTGGTAAATCTTCTCGATCACGAGAGGCACCGACAGCATGCAGGTGGGACGGTATTTCTTGAAGTTAGGCAGAAGTATCGACGGGGTCGGCGGACGCATGAGGTAGTAAACCTTTGCCCCGACGGCGAAAGGATACAGCATGCCGATGCTCATTTCGTAGGTGTGCGCCAGCGGCAGGATAGACAGGAACACGTCGCGACGGCGTACGTGGTGGGCATCCCAGGAGGCGCGGATGTTGACGCAGAAGTTCTTGTGTGTCAGCATCACACCCTTGGCGGCGCCGGTAGTGCCGGAGGTGTAGATGAGGCAGGCCACGTCGTCCGAAAGCGGGCTGGAAATGGACCCGTCGCATGTATAAGAGGCCTCTCCGGTCTGAACGATGCTCAGGTCGTCGGTTGCGATTACAATGTGCATGCGGTCCAGCAGGCTCTGCGGCACTTTGGCGAGCAGGCGTCGCGAAACGAAGAGCGCCTTTGTCTCGGAGTGCGTGAGGATGTTGGTGATTTCGTTTTCGGTGAGCTCGGTCAGTAGCGGCACTGCAACGCGGCCGAATGCCGTAATGGAAAAGAACGCAACGGACCAGTTGGGCATATTCTGCGAGAAGATTGCCACCTTGTCGCCGCTGTTGATGCCGAAGTTCGACAGCTGGCGGGAGAGCCGGCGGGCGGTTTCTCGGAACTGGGCGTAATTATATGCCTGATCGCCGCCTATCAATTCATAGGCCGGCCGTTTTGCGTATTTCGCGGTGGAATAATCGAAGACCTCGGCTAAGGTCTGGAAGTTATGTCTCATTCAATTAATGCGTGATGTATCTTTCGGGGTGCTTGCCCACCAGGTGCATCTCCTCATACATGGCCTGGATACGCTTCATGTCCTCCCGGGGGTCATCTGTAAGCTCGACGCGTTCTCCGCGGCCGATGTGCTTGGTGCCCCAGTTGAAATAACCCATGTAAACGGGAACGTTCGCTTTGGAAGCAATCAGATGGAAGCCGGTCTTCCAGTTCTTTACGGGCTTGCGGGTGCCTTCCGGAGCGAGTGCAAGGTGGAAGCGTCCGGGCTTTTCCATCTGCTCGATTACGCTGCGCAGCATGTTGGTAGGGCTGCTGCGGTCAACCGGAATACAGCCCATAGCCTTGAGCAACCAGCCCAGGGGAGGGAAGAAGAACTCCTTCTTTACCATGCACTTGGCATGTTCGCCAAGGGAACGGTAATAAAGATAGGAAACGGCGAAATCTGAAATCGCGGTATGCGGGACGCCGAGAATGATGCACTTTTCTTCAGGTACTGCAGGGCTGTCGATAGTCCAGCCGAAGAGCTTGAGTATCGCGCCGCAAGTTTTACCCCAGATATCCATAATAAAGTATTAGTAAAAATCCGGCGCAAAGATAAGAAAAGTTCCAGAAACTAGAAAGTCAGCAGGAACTTGGGAATCAGGGACCCGTTGCGGAAAACAGGGCGGTTGGACGCCTCGTAACCATGCGAAGGGCGCAGGGGTTCCGAAGGCACCTGTACAGATGCCCAGATGCCCAGTTCCCTCAGCTTGCGTACGAAGATTCTCTCGAAGTCGTCTTCCCTGATTTTGCGTGAGAAGTCGATGTTGAGGCGCCCGCCGTAGCTCACGCATGCACTGGAGCCTGAGCGCTTGCGGGTGCGTCCGAGAATAAAGTGAATATCCTTTACATGCTCCGCCATGCCTTCGGGGAGCTCAAGGTTGCCAAGGTTGGAGAAGGTGTATGTGGCATATTTGTCACCCTTCAGGTGGTTGATCAGATTGATGACGGGCTTCTTGATGAAGAGGGGAATGCAGCGGATAGCAAGGTTGTCTTCCAGGGCAACGTTGGCGGCGATGCGCCTGGTGAGGCGAGCGGGCTGTACGTAGAGGCGTTTCTGGTATTTTACTTCCTTTACTGCATCTTCCAGTGAATATTCGCCGTTGCTCACATCCAGCGTGATGTAAACATATGACGAATAATTGCGAAGGGTGGAGCTACGGAAAATGGGGCGAAGGTTTACCGGAACCTCCATGCGGATGAAGGGGCTCTTCTTGCGGCCTTTTGCCTTGGAACGGACCTCCTGAAGCGACACCAGCATGAGGGCGGTAATAAATTCGGTAAGGGTGCAATCCATTTCGCGGGCCATGGCAAGCGCCTGGTCCATCTGAAGTGAAACACCTAGGGAATTCAAGATTTCCGGTTTTTCTTCATGGCCGTTTACGTGCCATGCGTCCTTTTCTTCGTCAAGGGCGCCCTTGGTGCCGGAGAATCGGTCGAATCCGTCTTCCATTTCTTCTTCAACCGGCTCGTCGGAAGGATTGAATACCCACTTGCTGTATTCTATGTAGGCGTTTGTGCTGAGTTTGAGGTACTCGGCGACTACGCTGAGCAGGAAGGTCATTGCCCCGGTGCCGTCTGTGAGGGCGTGGAATACATCCAGGCAGATGCGGGAACCGTCTGCGGACAACTTGAACATGTATCCGCCGTTCTTGTTAATATCGAAGGGCTTAAGGCCGGATGGTGCACTGAGGGTGGGATTGTTTTCCAGCTTGGAGAGGAACCACCAGAAAAGCCCCCTGCGTATAGAATAACGGAAACTGGGAAAGCGGCCGATTACATGGTTTAGGGCAACGTCCAGGGTTTCGGTGTCTATATTGCGGTCCAGGGTGACTGACATCCTGTAAACCGCTGCGTACTTGCGGGTCCTGCAAGAAGGATATATTATAGCTGAATTCTCCAGCCTGGTCCATTCGGGTAAAGTCATAGTCTTTTGTGTTTTCGTTTGGTGTTGCAAAATTAGACTGGCCAGCGCGGAAAGGGAAAACATTGCCATGAATAAGTGTTTTTTGTGACAAATCAACCATTTTTGTGACAAAATACTGGAAAATTTGTGACAGAAAAATAAAACCATTATTTTTGTCACAACAAAATTGGTGACTAAAATGAACAATTTCCCTAAAGCTTTGGGGCGTTTCTTCCCAAATTTGCTGTTCACTCTGGCTGTTCCGTTCTTTTTCCTGGTGAGTGTGTTGCTGTATGAACCTGCCGCCTTGTGCAAGCTGATGCATTCCGGGGACGGTTTTGTTGAAGTCGATAATGTTTACTCCTTCAATCTGGTCATTTGCTTTGCGATTATCCTGGGTATCATGGTTCTCACGAGGCTGTTTTTCTGGTTGATGCACAAAAAAATGCCCATGACTCTGTGGCGTTACAGCTTCTGGTGCCTCGGCGAGATAATACTTATATGTTCATTCACTGCCTTGTATCTTGTGCTGATAGCCAGGGGGGCGGACAGTTGGTTCACATTTTGGGGCCGCTGTTTCAAGTCTGTAGGCTCCGTGATTATCTATCCTTACATAATCCTGACCCTGCTGTATTGCTACATGGATGCGCTCAACGCAGACCATATTTCCAGTGACGCCCGCCTGAAATTCTACGACAACCGTCATCAGCTGAAGTTCATTACGGAGGCCAGCTCAGTTCTTTATATCGAGTCCAACGAGAACTACATCATACTTCATTACCTCGAAAACGGAGTTGAGAAAAAAGTTCAGATTCGCAATTCCATGAAAAACATAGAGCCCCTTTGCGAGCAGGCCGGCTTTGCCAGGACGCACCGGTGCTTTATAGTGAACCCACTGCATATCAAGTCGATACGTAAAGAGACCGGCGGCGTGAACTACGCTGATCTCGGCAGCGACCGCAGCGATGGCATTCCCATCTCCAAGAAATACTACGACAGTATTACGTCTTTGCTATAGTAACATATTTTATTATATTTGCAGAATATCAGTGTTAAACCACATATAACCGAAATGAAAAAGATATTTTTGACAATTTCTTTTGCTGCACTCGCAATGGGTCTGGCATTTACCTCTAACGCCCAGGAAAAGGAGAAAGAGAAGGAGATGAAGACCGGCTGGTCTTTCGGCGTTTTGCCTACTGCGACGTTCTCTGCAGATAACGGCTTCCAGGCAGGTGCCTTCGGCGATGTTTATTATTACGGTGACGGCAGCACCTATCCCGATCCGCTCCACAAAATCAGCTGGGAGGGTTCATACTTCACTAAGAGCCAGCGTATGCGTCTCTATCTTGCGTATGACTCCAAGTATCTGATTCCCGGAATGCGTATCAATGCATCCGTAACCTACATGAACGATCCTCTTTACAGTTTCTGGGGCTTCAACGGTCCGGCTTCTTTCGATTCGGGGGTCACCAGGAATTTTACGTCCGTCGATTATGCTCTTTGGGGCAACAGGAATATCCAACTGGCAAACGGGAACAATGTCAATTACTACGGCATGAGCCGTCAGATGCTCCGCGTCCTCGCCAATGTTCAGGGCCGTATTACGGATAAACTGAACTGGGCGGCAGGCGTAAACTTCTGGAACTGGACTCTCGGCGACATGAGAGATCCAGCCGTCGATGCAAACAAGGATGGCAACAAGACCAATTACGACCACAGCATTACCCTGTACAATAAGTATCGGGAACTCGGGGCCATCAAGGACGGAGAGTCCGCCGGAGGTATGTCTCTCGAGCTGAATGCCGGACTCGTGTTCGACACCCGCGACATCGAGGCTGCTCCTAATAAGGGAATCTGGGCGGAGGCCTACCTGAACGGTGCTCCCTATTCGGGAAATCCCACCAAAGGCTATTACAGCCCCTATCTCAAGGCCTGTGTATATTTCCGTCACTACATTTCCATACCCATCCCCATTCCTGCAGGCAATCCTGTCTTCGCATATCGTCTTGCCTGGCAGCAGACCATCGCCGGAGAAACGCCTTTCTATATGATTCAGAACAACCCTCTGCTTGTTCAGCGCAACATGATTTCCGAGGGCTTCGGATCTTCAAATACCATCCGAGGTCTGCGTGAGAACAGAATCCTGGCCGAGGGAATGGCATGGGTCAACACGGAACTGCGCGTGAAGATTGTAAACTTCAAGCTCTTCAACCAGTATTTCTACCTGGCTACCAACCCGTTCTTTGATGCAGGTATCATCACCAAGGCTTACCGTGCCGACGTTCTCAACAAGGTCATCAGCGACTCCGCTATCAACACGATTCCCGGCTTCGAAGGGAAAGACGCCACAATCTACGATCCTTCCAAGCTTAATCAGTTGATTTACAGCGCCGGTCTTGGACTCAAGCTCGCAATGAACCAGAACTTCATCATCTCTGCCGAGCTCGCCAAGTGCTTCACTCCCGGCCTCGACGCAGGTCTCTGGATCGGTATCGGTATCAACTACCAGTTCTAATATGATTTCAGATTAATAGAAATGGGGCTTTTCAGAGCCCCATTTCTTTTAATACCCTGTCAAACCTGGCGTACTCCCGGAGTATCCAGACGACGTATCTTATATCCACGTTCACGCTGCGGTTGTAGTCGGGCGTGAAGAGCATCTCGGAGGCCAGCGATTCCTTGTTGCCGTCGAAAAGCAGGCCGATTATTTCGCCTCGGGAATTCAGAACAGGGGAACCGGAATTGCCGCCGGTGCTGTCGTTGTTGGTGATGAAATTCAGCTTCATGCTTGCCGTGGCTTTCTGAAGTGCCGCCAGCATTTCCGCCGGGATGCAGAAGTCGTAATTGTCCGGGTCGTGCTTGTCCAGCAGGCCCGCCACGGTGCTGCTGTAGTCGCAATGCACAGCGTCCCTGGGGTTGAGGCCTATCACGCGTCCGTAGTTGATGCGCATGGTGGAGTTGGCGTCGGGGTAGGGGTTGCGCTTCTTGTCCAGCTGCATGGCGTACATGGCGTGAGTGTAGTTGCGGGTGAGTTCTGCAATGTCGGGTTCTCCCTGGGCTTCCTTGATGGCGTCGTTGTACGCCACTATCCTGGCGTCCCCGAAGAAGCGTACGAGCGGGTCGTCGGAGTGCGATACCAGGAAGACACGCATGTCGGTGGATGGATCGAGGTACGCTGCTATCTGCCCGGAATCGCTGATCCAGCTGGCGTCCCACAAACTGGCGCACATTGCGTCGTAATTCTGCCCGTAGCGCTCCTTCAGCTCCTTCTGGAAGGGGCCCAGAAGGCCGTCGTCCACATTCTCGTAGAAGGTCTCGAGGCTGTAGCGGAAGAGCTCCCGCTCCACGCGCAGGTCGGTCTGCTCGAAGTTGCGGGCGGACGAGCGGCGCACGCCCTCTACCTTGTCGTCGGCATACCGGTTCGCCAGCATCAGCGTGCGGGTGGCAACCGGCTCCAGCTGAGTACCGCGGATCACGCACTCACGGAAGTAGTTGGCGTTCTTCTGCGGGCCCGCAATCTTGGCGTAGCGGTCTTTCAGAAGGCCTACGGGGTCGCCCCATTTTTCGCGGCGGGCGGGGTCGGAGTCCAGCCAGGCGTTCAGCTCCTCCTCCTGCTTCCTCTTTTCGTCGGCCACCTTGAAGCGCTTGTAGCACTGCAGCTCGCCGAGGTAGAGCTCCTGGGCGTTGGAGAGGCCGAAGAAGAAGTTGGAGTATTTGCGGCGCACCTCCGGGTCGCGGTCCATCCATTTCTTGATAATGTCCATCTGGGCGCCGCGAATGCCGGTCGTAATGGGAAGCTGCACGCCGGTCATGTAGTCTGTCTTGGCCGATGATGCATAGCGGTCGGTGCTTCCGGGGAAGCCTATTATCATAGTTTTGCTGCCTTCCCGGTAGCCCTTCAGCGAGATTTTCAGGTACTTGTCGGATTTGAGGGGCACGTTCTCGGGGGAGTACTTTGCGGGCGAACCGTCGGGAGCGGTATAGATACGCAGGAGGGCGAAATCACCCTTGTGCTGAGGCCACTCCCAGTTGTCCACGTCGCCTCCGAAGGCTCCCACCTGTGCCGGCGGGGCGCCTACCAGGCGTATATCGTTGTACTCTTTGTATAAGCTGATGTAAAACTTGTCGTTTCTCCAGGCGGCGCTGAGTATTGCCGTGAGGCCGGTTTTCTTTGTATAGCGATCTTCCATTATGCCTCCCAGCTTGCGCATCATCATTACGCCCGGTTTTACGGTACCGCTGTTGATCAGCTCCTGAACCTCATCGGTCACGTCTATCGTTTCCTTCAGGAACTGCACGCTGCGCCCGGGGATGGGGATTTCTTCTTCCAGGCTGCGGGCCCAGAAGCCGTCTTCGAGATAATTGTGCTCCTTGTCTCCAAGGGCGAAAATATCGCTGTAAGCCACATGGTGGTTGGTGATAACCAGTCCGTTGCCGGACACAAGGCTGCCGGTGCCCATAAAGTCTATGGCTACCACGTACTTGCAGAGTTCCTGAGTTTTCTTGTTTACGGAAGGAACCATCCACATTCCTTCGTCTGCCAGCACCGCCGTAGAGAAGGCGGCTATCATAATAAATAATGAAATTACACGCTTCATACTTGTAAAGGTAGTACACTTTTTTGGATTTTTACGTATCTTGCGAACAAGTGTTGCATCCTTATGTTCCGTACAAAGTTCATATTGGCCATGCTTTGCTGTGCATTGCTGCCTCTTGGCGCGCATGCACAAGGGATATCAGTGAGCGGAACCGTTACCGACAAAGAGACCGGCGAGCCCATAGAATTTGCAACCGTGGTGCTAGAGTCCAGCGAGCAGTGGGCCGTTGCAGATGCCAAAGGACGCTTCCTGATAAAGAACATCAGCATTTCCAAGTCTATTGTGAAGGTGGAGTGCCTGGGCTACGTTACCTGGACCAAGGAACTCAACTTCACCAAAGACATCACGAATCTGAAAATTCAGCTCAGTGCCGATAACCTGTCGCTCGAGAGTGCCGTCGTGACCGCACAGGAAGACGCCAACTCCGCGACCACCGCCCGTACCATAGACAAAACGGCACTGGAACACGTTCAGCTGATGAATGTCTCGGACATCGCCAGCCTGCTGCCGGGAGGCGCCACCTCTTCCGGCTCTCTTACCTCTGAGCAGCAGTTCAATATACGTGCGGGAGCCTCTTCTGAGAGCGGGAATTCATCTTTCGGAACGGCTGTGGAGGTGGACGGTGTGCGTCTGTCCAACAATGCATCCTATGCGGAAGCTTCCACCAATACAAGTGTGAAGGGGGTGAGCACCAATAATATAGCCTCTGCAAATGTGGAGTCGGTGGAGGTGATTACAGGTGTCCCTTCTGTGGAGTATGGAGACATGGCGTCCGGCGTAGTGAAGATAAACACCAAAAAAGGCAAGACGCCCTGGATGATAACCATGTCTACGAGCCCCAACACTAAGCAGCTTTCCGCTTCTAAAGGTTTCGGCTTGGGGGCTACCGCATCCGGTGCACTTTTGGGCGTGCTGAACACCAGCGTGGAGTACACTCGTTCCATCTCCGATCCTTTGTCGCCCTACACGGCATACGACCGCAAGCAGCTATCGCTTACTTGGTCCAACCTCCTGAATACTGGCGCCTTAGCCGCTTCGCCCTTAAGAATTACCGTGGGCGTGACCGGCAATATGGGCGGTAAGAATTCCACAGCAGATCCGGATGCGGTACAGGGTACCTGGGCCTCCGTGTCGGACAACAGCGTTCGTGCCAACCTGTCTGTGAACTGGCTGCTCAGCAAAAACTGGATAACCAATCTGGAGCTTACCGGCTCCATCGCTTATTCCGATAAACTGAGCCGGGAAAGAAGCTATTATTCCGCCGCCATCAATAAGACCGTGCTGCACGGTACGCAGAAGGGCTATTATATGGCGGTTCCATATGCGGCTGGTGCTACGCCCTCGGTGATGTACATACCAGCTGGCTACTGGTTCAACGAAATGGGTGACGACGACCGCCCCATCACCTCCAAGGTGACGCTTAAGACCAATTGGGCCAGAAGCTTCGGGATGGTGAACAATAAGGTAAAGTTGGGTGCCGACTGGAGCTGTGACTACAACTTCGGAACAGGGGCATTTACCGCGGATATGGCCACAGCCCCATCGTTCCGCGAATACCGTTATTGTGACAATCCGGCCATGCATAACATCGGAGCTTATGTGGAAGACAATTTAATGCTGCCGATAGGGGAGGGGCGTCTGAATATAATCGCAGGATTGCGCAGCGACAACACCCTGGTGAAGGGCTCAGCCTACGGCTTTACGAACAGTTTCTCACCCCGCTTCAACGCTAAATATACCGTGTTGTCTGCCCAGGGACGCGGGAAGAAATTCCTGCGCGAATTAGCTTTCCGTGCCAGCTGGGGCATGGCCGTAAAGCTGCCGTCGTTCTCCATCCTCTTCCCCATGCCCACATACAGGGACGTCCGGGTTTTCACTTCCACTACAAATAGCGCCAACGAATCCTTTTCCGCTTACTATCTGGAGCCACGCACTATAGAATATAATCCTGAGCTCCGCTGGCAGCGTAACCGCTTAAGTGAGCTGGGGGTGGAACTGAATCTGGCAGGTAATAAGATTTCTCTTGTGGGTTTCTGGAACCGTACTCTTGACGCATACCGTATATCCTGCGAGTATGACCGAACCAGTTATGCATATACTCCGGATTCATCCTTGGGCTCCCTATTAATCCCGGCAGACGACCGTGTCTTCAGCGTTGACAGTTCCACCGGCGCAGTAATTGTGAGCGACAAGACAGGCAAGCTGCCCCAGCAGGAGCTTGAACATCAGGTTTACAAAGAGCTGGCCCCTAAGTATTTCGCAGACAATGAGAAGAGTCCTATAGACCGTTATGGTTTGGAATGGGTGGTGGACTTCGCGACCATAAAGGCAATAAATACTGACATACGTGTAGACGGAACATGGTACCGATACCGATCCGTCAGTTCCAATCTGCTTGCCTATTCTCCTTATTCCCTCCAGTCTGCACAGGACGGCAGACCGTATAAATACATAGGCTATTACTATGGCGGTAACGGCATCTCCAATGGCTCGGAGTCGGCTACTGTACGCAATAATATCACCTTCACCACGCATATCCCCAAAGTACGTATGGTATTCACGGTGAAGCTGGAGAGCACACTTTTCCGTTATTCCCGTTCTTTGAGTGAAACGCTTGATGGTGAGGAGCTTGCAAATGTGATAACAGACCGCTCAGACATACTCTCTACCACCGGGGGGTCCATTTATGCGCGGGACAATTTCCTAGTTCGCTATCCTCAGTTTTACTGTTCTTACGACGATCCCACGCTCCGCGATTACCTTACAGACCTGAAAGCGGCCCGTGCCGCCGGGGACCAGAAGCTATTCAACGACCTCTGGCAGCTTTCTGCCCGCACCAGCTATATTTATACTATGGGGAAAGATTATCTCTCTCCGTTTTTCTCCGCCAACTTCAGCGTGACCAAGGAAATTGGAGACATGGCGTCCATATCGTTCTACGCCAATAATTTCTTCAACAATAAGACGCAGATTTATTCTTCCCGTACAAGGTCCTACCTCTCATCCTCCAATTATATCCCCAAGTTCTATTACGGACTTACTTTGAGACTTAAATTCTAATATTTGTACAATGATGAAAAAGTTAGTTAGTATTATTCTCGCGGCTGCCGCCATAATGGCGGTGAGCTGCGACCCCGAGACTCCTGTTCTCGAAGTCGTCGTGCAGCTAAGCTTGGACGACAGTCCCCTTAACCAGGCCGGCATCGTGGTGAACATCACGGACGGCGGATCATTTACCGCCGATTATGAGACTTCATCCGACGGTCAGGTGCAAACCATTCTGCCGGTGGGCGTGTATACCGCTTCCACCTCTTTCAAGAAAAGTGAAGAAGGAAAGCTGCTGAACTTTAACGGCAGTGTTACCATTACCCTTGTCAAGGACGGGGACTTGGCTTTCAACCTGCCTCTTACCAGTTCCGTGTCAAGCCAGCTTATTATCAAGGAGATCTATAACGGCGGCTGCATGGACAACGAAGGAGCCAAGAACTACCAGATGGACAAATACATCATCATCTATAACAATTCTGACGTTGAGGCTGATGCCAGCAAGCTCTGCATTGCTATGGCTCAGATTTCCAGCAACGTTTCAATGAACAAGTACATAGGCGCAGACGGAGAGACCACCTATTTCAAAGAGGGGTGGGTACCTGCCTCTTACTCTATCTGGTGGTTTCAGGACGGCACGCAGGTAATAATACCTCCATTTTCCCAGATTGTCGTAGCCGTTAACGGAGCTGTGGATCATACTCAAACTTATTCCAAATCCGTAGATCTGAGCAAGGCTGATTATTGTATGTACGATCGGGAGTCCGGATTCAATAACGCCAATTATTATCCTGCTCCTTCTGCTTCCATTCCTGAATCACATTATATGAAGACCTTTGTTTACGGCACCGGAAATGCCTGGCCTCTCCCTATGCAGATGGCCGCTCCTTTCATCATTATGCCTGACAATGACATAAAGGCCTTCGTGCAGGACCCGTCCAATTTCGACAACAAGGCTTCCAACCTCAGCGGCAATTTTGCCAAAGTGCCTCAGAGCTGGGTTCTGGACGCAATGGATCTGTGGCCTGCGGCTGATGAGACAAAGAATTTCGCCCGCTTCCCTGCTAACATCAATACCGGATACGAGGTGTTCACGTCAAAGATGGGTTACTCCGTTTACAGAAATGTGGATAAAGAAGCTACGGAGGCAATAGAAGGTAACGCCGGTAAACTTGTGTATAGTTATGCAGGTGCCGTAGATGCTGAGGATACTGATCCTTCCGGAATAGACGCGGAAGCTTCCATAGCCAACGGTGCCAGGATTATCTATATGGATACCAATAACTGCGGCAATGACTTCCATGTGAGAAAAGTAGCGTCTATCAAGAAGTGATTGTAAATGAATAGATTCCGCATACCGGCGCTGTGTCTGTCCTTCCTTTGCCTCGCTGTTTCGGCGGTGGGGCAGGAAGGGGTGCGCAACTATGAATATGCAAAAGAGATTAACCCTGTTTTGAGCTTCAGCAACGCCTCTTCTCTTTCCGTCTTCGGTGAGGGAGGCATATCCAAGGCCTGCTTGTCTTTCCGCAAAGACAACGGAGCCGTGGTGCCGCTGGATGGCTCAAATGACAGTTGGGCGGCTGGCGCTGGTACGGAGTCTTTCAAAAGGGTGTCGGACAAGTTGGTTTTCAGCGGAAAAGTCTACTATGAGTTCTTCCTCGGCCAGAATATGGGCGCGCAAGTACTTTTGGATCCATTGGGCAGCCCGGTGAACTTCCTGGAAGAAGACTCTGCTGCCGTTGGCGTGAAGCAGCGAGAGAGCTACAGTCTCTCCGGTGGATTGAGCTATGCTTTCTCAGATGCCTGGGCAATAGGCGTCAAGCTGGACTATAACGCCAAGGACCGCACTAAGCACAAAGACCCCCGTTTCCAAAACGACCTTGTAGATCTCAGCGTTGCACCTGGTTTCTGGTACAGCCCCTCTGGGTCTTTAGGCTTTGGAGTCAACCTGCTTTACCGTCATAGTCTTGAACAGATTAAGGCAAAGCTTTACGGAACGGTGGATAGGCAGTATTATATAAACGTAGACCAAGGAGGCTTCATTGGCACTGTGGAGGACTTCGACGGCGATATCGGCTATATTTCTGTCACTAACACCCGCCCTATGGCCAACGATTGGTATGGCATTTCCGTACAGCTTGTAAGCGGCAGCAACACTAAGCTTTACAATCAGCTTAGCGGGCAGTGGCGCACAGGCTACTTCGGCACACGTTCGTCAACTTCTGTTGTGTTCTGCGAATTCAACGGGCCCGAGGCGGTATACAACGGAACTCTGGACTTACCCGCAGCGAACGCACTACACAGGGTGGAGCTGAATGCTGCATATCGTATGTTGCTCAATTTTACCAATTCCTATTCTTACAAAGTCGAGGACGGTATGCCCACGGAGGTAATATATAACGGCAAAAACCTTAGCCTGACGCGTCACGATATAGATGCCTCACTCGCTTATACCCTTTACAAGGGCAGTGGTGTTTTCCGCCCCGACTGGGTGTTGCATGCAGAGGCAGATGCGTTCTGTCGCCTTCAGAAAACCACAGTCTTCCCTATTTATCGCAATCATAATTACGTGACCTACAACGCCTTGCTTAGCGGCGAAAGGAATTTCAGCTTCGGCCTCTCAATGCTTGGCGTCACGTTGCGTCTTAATTATACTGGAGGTCTGGGAACCCCCAAGCAAGACGGATATACTGCTGGCGGCGCTTCAAAACTGAAGTCGTTCGACGACTACCTCAACAGACAATTCGAGTTTGATACTGCCGCCCGTGCGGGAGCGGGGATTGAGTTTTCATATACCTGGACGGAGTTCTCCGGAATAGCCCCCTATATCAAACTTTCGGAGCAGTTCCAGAGCCTTCTCGACGAACCCGAATACCTTGGCGGACGCTTCCGCAACGTGGCGATGCTGACTGTCGGCTGCTCATTTTAATCGATGAAACGTATCCTTATCTGTCTGGCCGTTGCCTCATTGTCCCTGCTTTCGGCCGCCCAATCCATACCCCTTGACCCCGACTTCCGTGTTGGCCGTCTGGAAAACGGTATGACCTATTATCTCTGCCACAACGAGCTTCCGGCGGGCTGTGCAGACTTCTATATCGCGCATAACGTAGGCGCGCTGCAGGAGGAAGACAATCAGAACGGTCTGGCTCATTTCCTGGAGCACATGGCTTTCAACGGCACCAGGCATTATCCGGGCAAAGCTTTGCTGGATTTCCTGGCCAGGGACGGAGTGCGTTTCGGTTATAACGTGAACGCTTACACATCCCGTAGCGAGACGGTATACAATATATCTTCCGTGCCCCTGGTTCGCGAGTCTTTCATTGATTCCGTACTGCTGATTTTGCATGACTGGTCCTGCGACATTTCCTGCGAGCAGCGGGCTCTGGACGACGAAAGGGGAGTCATAAGCGAGGAGTGGCGCCTGCGGGATACGGATACCCGTTACGCCATGATGATGCAGCAGAACGCCCTCATCTACAAGGGGTCCAAACAGCAGGAGCGCTCTGTCATAGGCACTTTGGAAGTAATTAACGGCTTCAAGCGTCAGGAAATACTTGATTTCTATCATAAGTGGTACCGCCCGGACCTTCAGGCTATCATAGTGGTCGGAGATTTCGACGTGGACGAAATGGAGGAAAGGGTACGCGCCAAATTCTCGGATATTCCCAAGGCGGTGAACCCCGAGCAGAAGGTCCGCTATATGCCCCCTAAACTCACAGAGCCTCTGATAGAAGATATGACCGACAGCCGCATTAAGTTCAATGCACTCAAGATCATATACAAACAACCTTATCCCGACAGGGATGTCCGCATAACGGAAGACTATTTCCGCGATGCGATGCGCCGCCAGCTGGTCAATGCTGTTCTTGCGGAGCGCCTTCGCCGGCTGACTCAGCAGAAGTCCTGCCCTGCACGCTCTGCCGTTGCGGTAACAAGCGAGTACGAGCCCGACTTCTTCATTACGCTTTTCACGGTTACGCCCAAGAATAAGGATCGTGTGGCTGAGTGTCTGGAGATTACACACAGGGAAATCCGTCGCCTGCTTGAATTCGGAATCAGCCCGGAAGAGTTTGAGCTGGCCAAGCTTGCTACAATCCAACGTTATCACCTGGACCGGGAACTGAATCGTGAAGAAATCAAGAGCGAGGAGCTGGTCAAAGCCGCCATAGAACATTTCCTCCGCAATCATCCTCTTATTTCCCCGGCTGAGCTTAACGACGTCAGAAACCGTATCCTTTCGGAGATTACCCTGGAGAGCCTGAAAGACTATCCGTCCAGGATGTTCGCCGAAAGCGAGGTCATCTATTCCACATGCTACAATAATGTGGAAGAGCCCGGTATTGCAGTTTCTCCGGAGCAAGTACATGAGATTCTGGCCAGGGTGAACGCTGAGTCCCTGAAGCCTGAGTTCGCAGAGCCGTCAAAGCTGGATTTTGCCGTGAATACCGAGCCCGGAAGCATAGTTAAGGTACGTAAAGACAAACGTCTGGGCGGTATTGAAGAGTGGCAACTCTCAAACGGCGTAAGGGTGTATTACAAGCAAGCGGCGCCGGTAAAATCCAATAATCATCTGGTGGCGACCTGGCGTTTCGATACCGGCTATCGCAGTTATGACAAAGACAAGATAGGCTCGTCCCGTTTTGCTGCGGCGTACAACAACCCTACCCTCGGATTCCGCGGATTAGACCGCACTGAACTTAAAAACTGTCCTGAGCTGTCGGGCCTTGGAATTATGGTACATGCCCTCCAACAGGCGTCTTCTCTCGATATCCTTGCTCCCCGCGGCAAAGAAGAAGCTGCCTTCAAGACGGCGTGGCTGATGCTCATGGAACCTTATTTCGGCAAGGAGAGCCGTCTGGAGAAAACCAAGGAGGATAATCTGAAACGCCTCGCCCGGAAAAAGAGTCCCCGTGATTTGTTCTCCGAAAAATATGACCGTCAGGTGTATGGCAACCATCCCTGGCTGGAGCCCAGAGACTCTTCCGCCGTCGAGGCAGTAGATATGGCTATGCTCCAGGACGTCTGGAAAAGGGCGTTCGGTGACTTCAAGGGACTCAAGGTTTTCGTCTGCAGCGACCTGGACCGTACCGCCGTGGCGGAATATGTATGCAAGTACGTGGCCTCGCTCAAGGGTAATTACCCGTATAAGAAGACCAAAACAGCCTACCCAAGGCCTGTATTGAAAGGGTACAATTTGATTACCGAGACAAATGCCCCCGAGTCCGAGCCTGTTTCTAACGTAAACTATACTTTTGTGTCCGGAATAAAGACAAACACCCGTAACATAGTGCTTTCCGACTTCCTCGATTATATCGTTTCCGCCCGATACGTGGCGCTTATTCGAGAGGAGAGGGGAGGCACCTATCACGTTGGTTTCTCAACCGACATCCCGGACAATCCTACTCTGCCCTGGAAAGGCATAGTGAATTTCCAGACCCGCCCGGAAATGACGGATATACTGGTAGGAGATGTGAAGGCGGTGATGGATGACATGGCAAAGAATGGCCCTTCTGATGAGGAGATGGATCTGGCCCGCAAGTACATAAAGAAGCGCCATGGTGAAGTAGAGAAACGTACCGCCATGTCCGTGTCGTTACAAGAGGAGCGCCTGCTATATACCGTTCTCTGGAACCGCGATTTCGACTGCAATTACGACGCTCTGCTGAACGGCATCAAGCCGTCCGACGTGCGTAATCTCGCCCGCCGTTTCGTAAACGGAACGAAAATAGTGGAAATATACACGGAGAAATAGAGCTATTTAGCCCATTCCCAAGAGAACAAAATTGACTCTACCTGGCGCAGATACTGACGCTTGTCGTATTTAGGAGCGTATACAAAGGCTTCAGTAACAATAACACTGCTGCCGTCCGCAGAGTAGAATGACTGGGACACGAAGGGGCCTCCCATATAGTCGTTCTCCACCTCCCACAGGCCGCGTACCTGTGCAAACTCGCGACCGCGGTAACGGAAGAACTCGATGGTCGGAGGCATATATTCACCAGTGGTCATCCAGGTATTCTCAAACATGCCGGGGACGTTATTTTTGAGGTACTCGTTGCGCTTGGCGATTATATTCTCCAGACTCAGCTCGTCAGCGGCCCCGGTAGCAGGATACTTGTAAATCAGTATGCCCTGGATGGTATATTGCTTTTCGTCGGCAATCCAGCCGAAGTCGTCCGTAATCTTCTTGAGCTTATAGCCCATGGGGAAGTGGGGCGAGCCGCCGAATACTTCCGCCACTTTTGGGGCGATTTCCCGTTCTTCGTAACGTATGGAATTGCGTATTACGCGGTCGCGCTCGGCCTGTTCTATGAAGCTCACGATGGTCTTGCCGTTCTCCGTCAGCAGATTGGCAGCCTCATCGGCATTGTGCGCGCTTATCTGCACCAGACACTGGGGGGCGGCCCACACATCGTGCCTGTAAGCCACTCCGGCGCTGTCCAGCTGGGAACTGAGGGCAAAGTAGACTATGTTACGATGTACCTTGAATAGGTCGCCGAAGCCTCCCGGAGCTACGTTTACCAGGGAGTACAACGGCTCTTTCTGGGCCAGCCAGGGGCAGTCGCAAGCCAGCAGGTCACGCACTTTCGTGCCCAGGTTGCCTTCCCAGTCGGCCTTTTCTATCACCACGATTATTTCTCCCGCCTTGCCGCTTACATTGGGCAGGAGGGCCTTGGTGTTCTTGCAGGAGGCGAGGGCCAGCAGGGCCGCTATCGCCAGGAGTATCTTTTTCATATTCAATGTATTAATCGTCCAATGTCGTTACCGAATGCCAGCACCATCAGAGCCAGCAGCAAAATCATGCCTATTACCTGCATCACCGCCAGGAAGCGGTCGCCGGGCTTGCGCCCCGTAATCATTTCGTAAAGCGTAAACAGTATGTGGCCGCCATCCAGAGCGGGGATAGGCAGCAGGTTCATGATGCCCAGCATCACTGACAGCAGGGCCAGAATGCTCAGGAAGCGGTACCAATCCCAAACCTCCGGGAATACCTGCCCGATAGCGATGAAGCTGCCGACGGACTTGTATGCCCCGGTCGAAGGACGCACCAGCATTCCGAGGTCCTGCACGTAGCCGCTTATGGTCTCCCACGTAAGCCTGAGGCCTGCAGGAATGGATTCGACGGCCGAATATTGCCGTCTTTCGATTTCCGGCATCACAAGAAAGACGCCTACCTGTCCGAGGCTGTCCACCCGGACCGGCAGCATCAGGGTGTCGGCCCCGCGGAGCACTGTCGCTTCTATCTCCCTGCCGCGGCATCCCGCCAGCACGGAACGGGCGTCCTGAATGTACGACACCGGTTGGCCGTCGAAGGCCAGCACCCGATCGCCCCGCAGCAGTTCGCAGGCGCCGTTGGGCCCGTCTGCACGCATGGAATCGATGACGAACGGCACTGCCAGGTCGAACATGGTGGGACTGTTGAGCACGTCGGAAATGTATGCCTGGTCGATATAGAGGTCCAGGGTGTCGGCTCCGCGAAGGAGGCGTGCGTTGCGGACGTCGCGACGTGCCAGGTCGGCCTGCAGCATGCCGAAATTCTGCGGCTCGTAGTCGTCGAAGGCGATTATGTGGTCTCCGAGACGGAAGCCCATCTCCTGCGCCAGCTCGTTGGGGGCTATTTTCGCATCCTTGTTGCTGATGAACGCTTCTCCCCAGATGCCGGCTATCAGGCAGTAGATAATAATGGCCAGCAGGAAGTTGTTTATGACTCCTCCAGCCATAACCAGCAGCCTCTGCCAGGCTGGCTTGGTACGGAATTCCCACGGCTGCGGAGCCCTTTTCATCTGCTCCAGGTCCATGGATTCATCTATCATGCCGGAGATTTTGCAATAGCCGCCGAAAGGTATCCAGCCTATGCCGAACTCGGTTTCGCCCCATTGCCATTTGACGAGCGCCTTACCGAAGAAGAGATAAAAACGCTCAACCCGGATGCCGAATATCCGGGCCCATATGAAATGGCCGAACTCGTGCGCGATTATGAGCAGCGAGAGGGCCAGAATAACTTGCAGCGTCTTAATTAATGCAACCATTTGCGATACGGGCAACTTCCGCGTTGGTCTCGAAAATGTCTTCGAGCGTGGGATTTGCTGCAAAATTCAGGCCTGCAAGACACTTTTCGTTTATGCGGGAGATATCGTAGAAGCCGATGATGCCTTTAAGGTAGGCGGCCACCGTTACTTCGTTGGCGGCGTTGAGGGCGCATGGGGCGTTGCCGCCGCGTTCTATGGCCTCGTACGCTAGTCTGAGGTTGGGGAATCGGGAAATGTCCGGGGCCTCAAAGTGCAGGGCCCCCAATTCTGCAAAATTCAGTTTCTTGTTGCCCACGGTGATGCGGGCGGGGAAGGAGAGTGCGAATCCGATGGGCTCCCGCATGTCGGGACAGCCCAGCTGGGCTATCACCGCCCCGTCCTCGAACTCCACCATGGAGTGTATGATGGATTCGGGATGAACCACCACGTTGATGTCCTTCGGCGCCACGTCGAAGAGCCAGCGTGCCTCTATGAGCTCGAAGCCCTTGTTCATCATGGTCGCCGAGTCTATGGTGACCTTTGCTCCCATATCCCAGTTGGGATGCTTGAGTGCGTCGGCGGCCGTGGCTCGGGCGATACGTTGCTTCTCCCAGGTGCGGAAAGGGCCTCCGGAGGCCGTCAGGTGTATCTTTTCTACGGCATTGCCGTTTGCCCCCAGCAGGCACTGGAAGATGGCCGAATGCTCGGAGTCCACGGGCAGGATGACGGCGTTGTGCTCCCTCATCGTCCGGGTAACGATACTGCCGGCGGCTACCAGAGTCTCCTTGTTGGCCAGGGCGACTATCTTGCCCGCCTCAAGGGCGGCAAGCGTAGGACGGAGGCCGCTGAAGCCGACCATTGCGCCTACGACTATATCTACCCCTTCAGCGCGGACCAGCGAGCAGAGGCTGTCCACGCCGGCCCATACTTTGGCATTGCTGTCTTCCAGCTTTGCGGCCAGTTCGTCGTAGCGCGCTTCGTTGCAGATTACCACATTGTTCACGTCGAACTCTTTAGCCTGGCCGGCCAGCAAATCGACGTTGTTGTTGGCAGAAATCATTTCCACCTCGAAGAGATCCCTGTGCTGCCTTACTACGTCAAGGGTCTGGGTGCCAATGGATCCGGTGGATCCGAGTATCGCTATCCTTCTTTTCATCGTTCCAGGGAATCGGCTGCCTCTTTTGCCTGCAGCAGGCTGTCCAGGTTAAGGGTGTTGTCTCCGGAGAGCACGCGGGAGAGATTCTCCGAATAGAGCTTCCATCGGGTTATGGCGCTTTCCAGGGAGTCTATCTTGATGGCGTTGTTTACCGCTTCCCTGCGGAAGTGGGCGTCGGGATAGCCGGGAATGGTGGTGCGCAGCGGCGTAAAGGCTATCAGGCAGTACAAGCTGCCGAGAATTACCATGAAAACCGTGATTATCGTGACGATAAAGCCCAGGCGGGTGAATCGGTAGCTGCGTATGTTACGATGGGTATCGTCTTCCAACAAGCTTAGCCGGTAAACCTTGTTCCAATTGTTTTTCCCCATAATAATTGCTAATTTTGCAATATGGACAGAGTCATCGGGATAGATTACGGCAGGGCGCGCGTCGGAGTGGCGCAGAGCGACCCGCTCGGCATATTTGCATCTCCTCTCGAGACTGTCCCTGCTACAAAGATAATAGAATATCTTCAAAAAATCGCCCGTGCGGAAACGATTCTGAAGTTCGTGGTAGGCTATCCGTTAAACCTGGACGGAAGCCATGCCGAGGCGGCCGCGGACGTGGACGCTTTCCTGAAGCGCCTGCAGGCTGCTTTCCCGGAAACTCCGGTGGCACTGGAAGATGAACGTTTTACATCTGTCCTGGCTCACAAAGCCATGATAGACGGCGGCATGAAGAAGAGTCAAAGGCGGGATAAGAATTCCGTCGACAAAATCAGCGCTGCGATAATATTGCAGGCATATTTGGACAAGAAGAAATGATACAGCCGATTTATCTCTATGGGTCAGAGGTGCTTCGCGAAAGGGCTGCCGAGGCCGACCTGAGCAAAAAAGACGAACTGAAGCAGCTGATAGTGGACCTGAAAGATACGCTCCAGCGTTCCGAGGGTTGCGGTCTCGCCGCACCCCAGATAGGCGTGAGCCTGCGTGTAATTATTGTCGACGGTGACGAGATGACTGAGGTCTATCCGTACCTCAAAGGCTTCAAGCGCACCCTCATCAATCCGGTTGTACTGGAAGAAAGCGAAGAGCAGTGCGAATATGAAGAGGGCTGCCTGAGCGTGCCGGGCGTGTATTGCAATGTCCGCCGCCCCGTCCGCATCAAAGTCCGCTATTACGATGAAGACCTTAAGGAGCAGGTTGAAGAATTCGACAAATTCGGCGCCCGCATGGTCCAGCACGAACTGTCCCATCTGGACGGCGTCCTTTTCACCGACCTTGTGGCTCCCATTCGACGGAAGATGATTGCCAAGAAGCTGGTTAATATTTCTCATGGCAAAGTCGCCACCAGGTATAATGCGAAAATCAAATAATCTGTTTTTCGTCCTTCGTCTTGCCGCCGCGCTTTCGGTATCCGCTTGCAGCACGGTGAGCATAGATGTGGTATCAACCGGGAACGATGAAGATGCTTGCTCCCTTTTGGAACTGAGTGCCTTTACGGAGTCGCCGAACGGCAAGGCTACCCTCGATTTGCCCCATGTCCTTTGGAATGACAA
The DNA here is from genome assembly GCA_947305645.1 of uncultured Bacteroidales bacterium. Taxonomy (GTDB): domain Bacteria; phylum Bacteroidota; class Bacteroidia; order Bacteroidales; family UBA932; genus Cryptobacteroides. The sequence goes on from CAMZEC010000014.1 coordinate 33,017, forward strand.
TGACTGCATAGCCGTTTTCGACGGCTCTTCCAGGCGGATATTCACAATCAGGGAAGGAAGTAATCAGGGAAGTTCGGCTACTTTCGTCGGAGAAGCATCCGCCGGTGCCGCCGACCTGTACGCGGCATTTCCGGAATCGGCTGCCGAAGCTTGCGCGGACGGTTTGTTGACCATTAGTGTGCCATCCGTCCAGCGTGTTCCGGAAGGCCGGTCGGCCGATTCCGGCGCACTGGTCGCCGTGGCCCGTGCACAGGCGGGAACACTCCAATTCCACAATGTACCTTCGCTGTTGCGCATCAATCTTCAATCATCCGACATAAGTTGCGTACTTTTGAGAGGAAAGGATCTTTCCGGAAAGATACAGTCGGATGCTGACGGCAACGTCTCCAGCACGGTTTCGACATGTGATTATGTTAAATTGTTCCCTTCAGGGGATACTTTCGTTCCCGGAACGTATTATGTGGCTGTTATACCCGGCAAAGCTTCGGCTGGTTCTTTTTCTGTTTCCCTGATACGCTCCGATGCATGTTCATGCACTCGCACTTCCCATTCCGACAACGATTTCCGGCGCAGCGTGGTACTTGATGCAGGGACACTGGATACATCGGCATCCTGGAGTAAGGTAATACTTACCCGCGAGCAGTTGTTTGCCTGGAATGCCACACGTGATGAGTCGGACACTTCCGACAAGGTGAGCCTTGGCGCAGATATCGATATGGAAGGCGTTGCCTGGACAGCCCGCGATTTTTCAGGCTCTTTTGACGGGCAGGGGCATAAGATATGGAACTTCAAGACCGATTCTTCCGGTTACTCTGGATTCCTGCGTGAAATGAAGGGTGAAGCTGTCCTCAGCAATGTTGTCGTGGGGTCTTCTGACGGTGTCAATCCTGATGGGACGAGCGTCATCCGACATAGTTCGTCTTCCAACAACTATACGTGGTACTATGCCGGGCTGGTAGCAAAGGCTTCCGGCAACAGCTCAATTACCGGCGTCATCAATTTCGCTACCGTTGAAGTAGCCGCCAACTCCACATCCAAAACACGAATCGGAGGTGTCGTGGGCAATTGGAACAGCAGCGGAACTATTCAGAACTGTTTCAACTACGGCGCCGTTCGCAATCTTGCGTCCAGGACGGGGCAGAAGTCCGAATCCGATACCACTCTGGAGCCCAGTATAGTTGGAGGGGTGATTGGCTTCCTGGACCTGCGCTCCTCAATCTCCGACTGCTCCAACTGCGGCCCGGTAAGCAGCTCCAATCCGGCCGTGTCTGCAATAGGCGGTGTAGTGGGTTATGACGGACGCGGCTCCACATTGACTGAATGCCATAACAGCGGATCCGTGAGCCAGGCGTCCTCTACGATAAGCAACGACTGTTCGATTGCCGGCGTTCTGGGCTATGCGAAAGGCTCTTCCGGAGCCTACGGCTACATCTCGGCCTGCACCAACGAAGCTGCAGTTTCTGCTAAAGGAAACGGCAAGATAATGCGTATCGCAGGCGTTACCGGATATACCGACTATTACACCGTAGAATCTTGTACCAATCGCGGCGAAGTGAGTTTTTCCAATACTTCCGCTACAACCGGATATATTGCAATAGGCGGCGTAGTATCCCACACATATCACGGTTGCGTGGTACATGACTGCCGCAACGAAGGAGCAGTGAGTTCCGTTAAGCCGCAAGTAAACCGTATTGGCGGAGTCGTGGGCAATCTGAACGCCAGTTCAATAAGTGACTGCGTTAATTCAGGCACGGTAACCCTGGACCTTTCCGCCCGTGAGATAGACAACTGGGAGGGGATAGGGGGCATAGTCGGGTTCTCCGAGGGAGATACCGGGAACCGTGCGGTCACGGGCTGTACAAATGAGCAGGGAGGAGTGGTTTCGGCAATCGTAAATACAAATGGCAGAAGCGATTATCAGCGATGCGCGGCAGGCGGGATTATCGGCATGCCTTTTACTTCAATGACCGTGTCTCGTAATATTAACAGGGCCGTGGTCACTTTGAAGAATCTGCATTCAAGCGCTCCCTATGCTTATGCGGGTGGCATTGTCGGTCAGGACAGCGGCGCCCAGTCGGCATCTTGGATCACGGAGAACATCAATTACGGCTTGGTGCAGTTGGTCTCCGGAAAGAGCGGCTACTGCGGTGCCGGAGGGCTCTTCGGCAACTTGGCGAACGCTTCCCAGGTTAGCGGCAACTGTAGTTTCGGTGATGTCTCGGGTACGGTAGCAGGGGCTGTGTCCGGTGTTAACGCTCTTTCTTTCAGCGCGGTAGTATGTGATGCCCTAGCTGTAAATGGTGTCAAATATGCAGGAGCCGCTGACAAGCAGGCCTGGGCTTCGCCGCAATCGTCCGGTACCATTACTTTGGATGTGCGGCAGCATTCCGGAGACGAAACGGGCAGTACCGGAGCCCTCCAGGCTCCTGGGGATCCCGGCAACAAGGTGGTGGCGCATAGGGGCGGAGCAACGGAAAGCGGTTATCCGGACAATTCCAGGCAGGGGCTTCGCTATGCCATGGGGCTCGGTTGCTATGCCTCCGAGTGCGATATTTACTGGACGAAAGACAATAAAGTTATAGTTGCTCATGCCAATTCGGAGGATAAGATTAACGGTTTGCACCCCTGGGAGGCAACAGCCGCAGAAATTATTGCAGCAGGGCGCCTTTCCAACTCGGAAACCATTCCTACCCTGGAAGAGTTCCTGGATATAGTAATGGAGACTGGCAGCAAAACCAAGCTGATACTTGATATCAAGATGATAGACACTCCGTCCAATGACTTTGAGCATCCTGCCAAGGCTGCGTTAAGGGCCCTTGAGATCATTCAGGAAAAGAGGGCCCAAAACTACGTTGAATTCATTTGCACCAGTTACGAACAGGTGATGCAGAGAGTAGCTCCTTCTTTGAAGTCCGCCGGTATTCCGTGCGGATGGATGTGCGGCTATATTACTGCCAGCTCTTTTAAGAATAAGGGCTATACCGACTGGGCTAATTTAAACGCTCGTGATCATTTTAAAGGAGTAGAAGGATCTTCTTACAACCGTTCAATAGCGGAGTTTAAAAATGCCGGGCTGAAACTGAGCGTTTTCCATATCGATAAGAAATCCGGAAACAGCAGCGCGGTTTATTCAGACGCCGAAGTAAAGATGTTCCTGGACGAGTATGACTATCTGCGTTGCATAACAACCAACTATCCTTCCTGGCTCATCAACAAGACAGCAAACTTATAACTGAATATTGATTGTTTTTGCGTAAATGAAGACTACGATAATGAAAAGAATTGCATTAATCATTGCCGTTGCCGCAGCGCTCGGCGCCGTTTGTCACGCCCAGGATAATGCCAAGGCAGCCCTGGATGTAATAATGACCAGAACCAGCATACGCAACTTTACCGGAGAACCCGTATCTCAGGAGCAGCTGGAGACCATTCTCAAAGCCGGTATGGCTGCCCCTACTGCCATGAACGGCCAGCCGTGGCGTTTTGTCGTGGTAACTGACAAGGAAAAGATTGCCAGTGTTTTTGCCGCCGGCCCCCGCAGCGGTATGTTTAAGACTGCAGGCGCTGTTATAGTGGTCTGTGGTGAATCTACTTCGATGCGCAAGCCTTTCCGCCAGCCCGATGCTCCCGCAACCGAACAACCCAACATGTTCTGGTATGAAGATTGTTCCGCAGCTGCCGAGAACATACTTCTGGCTGCCCACGCCCTTGGGCTCGGTGCCGTTTGGACTGCCGGATATCCCGGTATGGAGCGTGTGAAGCCCATAGCCGAGGCGCTGGGAATCCCGGAGAAAGTCATTCCCCTGTGCGTGATTCCCGTAGGCGTACCTGCAGAGAATCCCGCCCCCAAGGACAAGTGGAAACCGGAGTACATCCACTGGAACCAGTGGTAAGCGCTTGTTGAGGATTTTTGCTATATTTGTGAGTTAACAAACATAATTAATAACATATTTAACGTTATGGGAGCATTTCATGCATACGATATCCGCGGAATCTATAATGTAGATTTCGACAAAGACGTGGCCTACAAAGTAGGTTATTTCCTGCCGGAACTTCTCAAGACAGACAAGGTCCTGGTGGGACGCGACTGCCGCCTTTCCGGCCAGGAGATTCATGACTACCTCATCAAAGGTATAACTGACGCCGGTGCAGATGTAGACGACATTGGTTACAGCAGCACGCCTCTGGTTTACTTCGGAACTGCGAATTACGGCTACAAGGCTTCCGTCCAGATTACGGCAAGCCATAACCCGCCGGAGTACAACGGCATGAAGGTAAGCCGCGAGAAGGCCCTCCCCGTGGGCCTGGACACCGGCCTTGGCCAGATTAAGCAGTGGATAGACGAGGGCCGTCCCACTCCTCCCGCCGCAAAGAAAGGTGTGGTTAAGGAGATAGATATCAAGCCTGACTATATCAAGTTCCTCAAGCAGTACAAGGGCGACTACTCCAACCTTAAGATAGCGTTTGACCTTTCCAACGGCATGAGTACTCTCTTTGCCAAGGAAATCTATAAGGGCGAAAATGCCGAATATCTCTTCGACGAGATGGACGGCCGCTTCCCCAACCACGAGCCCAACCCTCTCATCCCCAAGAACGTAGAGCCTTTGAGGGAGCTCGTGCGCAAGTCCGGAGCCGACATTGGCGTAATCTATGACGGTGATGCAGACCGCGTGATGTTCGTGGACGACAAGGCCCGCTTCTGCCCTCCCGATCTCATGATTGCCCTCATGGCATACTATTTCTGCGACGAAAGAGGCGCAAAGAACCCCCGCGTGCTGCAGGAAATCCGCAGCTCCAAGGCGGTCGGCGAATTCCTCGCAGACTATAATGCTGAAGTGCATACATGGCGTGTCGGACGTGCTTTTGCAGCTCCCAAGCTCCGCGAGATAGACGGTCTCTGGGGCGGCGAGCTTGCCGGCCACTATTATTTCAAGGATTTCTTCTACAGCGATAGTGGCATGCTGGCTTCCATCATCGTGCTGCGTATAGTCAGTGCCCTCAAGAAGCAGGGCCGTACGCTCAGCGGCGAGATCGATAAGCTCACCCGCTATCGTAACTCCGGCGAGATCAACTTCCGCGTCGAGGATAAGAAGGGCGCTATGGACGCCGTTCGCGAGTACTTCCTCGGGGCCGAGAAGGCAGACGCATTCATGGATTTCGACGGCTATCGTGCCGAGTTCCACGACTGGTGGTTCAACATCCGTCCTTCCAACACCGAGCCTTACCTCCGTTTCATCTGTGAGGCCACGACAGACGAGGTGCTGAAGGAGAAGATTGCGAAGGCTCAGGAGATTGTTGAGAAGCAGTTTGGAGGAGTTCGCGCCTGATGAGAAGATTCTGCATATTGATTTTTAGCCTTTTAGGCCTCTGTAACGCATACGCTCAGGTAGACAGCCTGAGCGTAGTTGCCGTCGAAGAGAACTACACTGTCTTCGCCCAGGGAATCGGTGCGCCTGTGGACACTCTCGACGTCGGCGACCGCCGCATACGAATCGTTCTGCGGGACGATAACACCTGGTTCCTTATCAAAAACATCGAGGCGCTGGCGGAGGACGAGTTGTTCACTTCCTACTGGAGCGAGCACGTCGTAAATCCTTATACCAAGGAACCCTTCGACAGCATCCATTATCGCACGACCATCTGCCTGGTTGATTCCGTGAGCCACTTCGTATCTCCGACCAAGGGCAAGGTGTTCTCGAAATTCGGCATCAGGCATGGCCGCCCGCATACCGGCTGCGACATTCCGTATCCCACCGGCACGCCGGTCTATTGTGCTTTCGACGGCCGCGTGCGTCTTGCCGAACGCCACCGTGGCTACGGCAACCTCATCATCGTGCGCCACGAGAACGGCCTGGAGACATCCTACGGCCACCTCTCCCGTATCGACGTGAAACCTGGCCAATGGGTGCATGCCGGTGATCTCATCGGCCTTGGAGGCTCCACCGGCCGCTCAAGCGGACCGCACCTGCACTTCGAGACGCGTTACCGCGGGCATGCCTTCGATCCCGAGTGGATAGTCGATTTCGAAAGCGGCACCCTTCGCAAGAACGTATTCGTGCTGCGCCGCAGCTATCTGTCGGCCCACAGCAAATACGTGCCTCAGTCCATTGACGAGGAGGAGGAAATCTATATGACGGAGGAGCAGATACGGGCGGAAGAGGAACGTATCGCCAAGGAGCGTGCGGCCATGAAGTATCACACCATACGCTCCGGAGATACTCTGTCCGGCATAGCAAAGAAGTACGGGACGACCGTCTCGCACATCTGCAGCCTCAACCAGGGACTCAAGCCGACCACGACGCTCAGCATAGGCCGCAAGATAAGAGTAAAGTGAAAAAACTGTATATAGAAACATACGGATGCCAGATGAATGTGGCGGACACCGAAGTGGTGTTCGCCCTTTTGGCACCTCACGGCTATGTTCGCACGGAAGATATGTCCGAGGCCGACGTAATCATGGCCAACACCTGCTCCGTGCGCGACAATGCGGAGCAGCGTATCCATGGCCGTATCGAACAGTTCAACCTGCAGAAGCGCGCCCGCCCGGAGGTGATTGTAGGTATTCTTGGCTGCATGGCCGAACGCATGAAGGAGGAACTGCTGGAAAGCGGAAAGGTTGACATTGTGGCCGGCCCCGACGCTTACCGTTCCCTGCCCGTGCTGCTTCAGAATGTTGCCCCCGGAAAGCCGCAGATAAACGTACAGCTGTCCCGGGAGGAGACGTATGCCGAGATAGTCCCGGTGAGACTGGACAAGAACGGCGTATCCGCCTTTATCTCCATAATGCGCGGATGCAACAACGTATGTTCCTATTGCGTAGTCCCATATACCCGCGGGGCCGAACGCAGCCGCGACTGGCATTCCATCGTTCGGGAGGCTTGCAAATGCTTCGAAGACGGCTACAAGGAGGTGACGTTGCTGGGGCAGAACGTAGACTCCTACAAATACGAAGATTGCAACTTCGCCGCTCTGCTGAAGATGGTAGCGGAGGCCTGCCCGGGTTTGCGTGTCCGCTTCTCTACCTCCAATCCTCAGGACATCTCCGACGAGGTGCTGCAAGTGATGGCTTCGCATGACAATATATGCCACCACATCCATCTTCCCGTCCAGTCAGGGTCCAACCGGATGCTGGAGAAGATGAGGCGCCGCTATACCCGCGCGTGGTATCTGGACAGGGTGGCTGCAATCCGCCGATACATGCCCGACTGCGCCATTTCTACCGACGTTATCGCGGGCTTCTGCAGCGAGACGGAAGAAGACCATAAGGACACCCTTTCGCTGTTCGAGGAAGTCGGCTTCGACGCTGCCTTTATGTTCTACTACTCGGAACGCCCCGGTACGCTGGCTGCCCGCAAATACCCTGACGACGTGCCCCAGGACGTGAAGACCCGCCGCCTGGAAGAGATTATCGCCGTACAGAACCGCCTTTCACTGGAGAGCAACCGGCGGGATATTGGCAAGCGCTTCACCGTGCTGGTGGAGGGCCCGTCAAAACGCAACCCCGCCGAACTTTGCGGCAGGGCAGGCAACAATAAAATGTGTGTCTGGCCGGATACGGATCACCGTGCCGGTGATTTCGTGGAGGTGGAAGTCCTCGACTGCACCCAGGCCACGCTGCTTTGCAGGCTGGTGTAGTTGACTACTTTTTCTTGAAATCCGTCGCGGCGTTGAGGGCAGAGAAGAGTGCTGGAATGCGCTCGCCGGCAATCTTTATCTTGTTGGGGCCGTCATGCCTTCCACCGGGACGATTGCCATGGTCGTTTGGCCTGCTGTCGGGACGGGAACCCTGGCTGCCGGGACGTGCGTCGGGGGCGGAAGGACGTGAGCCCCATCCGGTCATGCGGAGTGCTATTCCCGCCTTTTCCATAACAATCCACCCGTCGGAAAAGTAATCGATGGAAGGGGCGACCGCAACAGTCTGCAGATACCTGTCGAAGCGGTCGTAAAGCTCAATGGCGAACTCAAACGATTCGTTGCTGCCGTAAACATCGTCTTTAGTGAATTCGTGGCCATGAGGAGCCTGACGTGCAGTCAGGATGGCCGTGTATTCATTGGCCGGTCCCCAGTAGAGAATCTCTTCTCCGTTCATGCTGAACGAAGGATCGCTGAAGCGGTCTTCGTAATGGCAGAGGAAGTTGTCTGTAATCTCCAGCTCCGCGCCACCATCGGAAGGCTTGACCTTGCAGTTCACTATATCTCCCATGCGGAAACGGTGCCTGAACAGAGGCGCACGGTGTATTTCATTGATGGTACGTGACAGCCTGATGCTGGGGGCCTCCGGAGGGAAGCGGTAAGTAATGCCGGTATTCTCTCCCGTGATTATCTTGGCGGCGCGCTCTGAGTAGCGGTTAGGGTCGTACATGTTTTTCAGGTCATAGGAATGTAAGCCAAGACCGTTTACCACGTCCTCGTGATTGATCTCGCGGGAGCGTCTGAGGGAAGTGGAGAAGGATGGCATTGCGGGGCAGTTGATGTCACGCATGACCATCCAGGTCTCGTTACCCTCGGCATTGTAGACCACGCCCTCTTCGTACTCCGAATCCAGCCAGCCCCATTTCGACACTTCCGCTACCGGAGTTCCGTCCGCCTCGCAGAGAACTGCCCTTACGGTATAGAGCTTTCCGGAATAAGGATCCACCATCGAGCCTGGGTGCACGTTGGCATCTTCAATGGGCTCCAGACGAACAAAACGCCCCTCTCCCCAATCCAACTGAAGCATGCTGCATGTGGCGCTGGCGTGCCACCTGCCGGGAACCAGTTGAATGGCCCTCAGATTGTTGCGATGAAGACGATACCCAATAGGGCCGACATGCCATGCAGCGGCGCGGACAGGATCTCCTGCCGGATCGTAGGGAATCACATATCCGGGATATGCGAACTCCGAGGTCTTAAATAAGCGGCTGTCGTAAGATTTGCGAACGAAATCTTTTGTCAGCACGACATAATTTCCGGCAATATGATCCAAAGCCAGATTCTCGAAAGGAATCAACAGCTGCCCTTCGGTGTCGATAAGTCCTTTAAGTCCATTCTCGCAGCTGCGGGCGACGGCTCTGCCGTCATAGAAGGTAGGAGCCGCGGTAAACTGCGGAGCCCATATTTCGTTGCCTTCGTAATCATAAACACCCCAGAGCCAGCCGGAACCGGGTTCGTACTCGCGCTCCGCCATGATCAGCTTTTCTCTCTTGTTCACTACAACTGAATAGCAAACGGGAGGAACAATCACACGCCCGCTCTCGTCGATAATGCCGTGCAGTTTGGTCTTTTCCGGTTTAACTGTAACCTCGGCCAAACCGTCCTTGAAATTTTTTGCGCTGAAGTATGCCGGGGGAATTACCCAGTTCTTGCTCTTGTCCTGATATCCGAAGAGCTTTGTGCCCTTATCCTTAACGGGCTTCAAATCCTGGCCATTAGCCGTTGCCGCAAGCAGAACGGCGGCGATTCCGGCGATAATAAACCTGAGTTTCATAATTTCGTTCGATTATACCAGTGACAAAGATAAAACATCTTCCGCGATTCGCCAAGTGGTGAAGGTTCGTTTTTATGCCGGGGACCTTGCACGCCAATGTGCCTCAGAGTAATCTGTAGTTATGATACGTGGGCAAGGTCGAATGGCTAAAACGGGACCTTGCCCGACAGAAAAGGCAGCGAATCTTCGCTGCCTTTTCTGTCGGGATGATCCGACTCGAACGGACGACCCCTACGTCCCGAACGTAGTGCGCTAGCCAACTGCGCTACATCCCGTTTTTTGAAAAATAAGACGCGTCGGGAACGCGTCTGTGGGTCTTAAGAAAGCTTGTTGATGTAAACCTGGATACCGCTCTTAAGGTTGGAAGCCTTGTTCTTGTGGATGACTCCGATCTTTGCAAGCTTGTCGATCATTGCATAAACCTTGGGAGCATTCTTCTCGGCCTCTGCCTTGTCTGTGGTGTTGCGGATATCGCGGATAGCATTACGTGTGGTGCGTGCATAATACCTGTTATGCAGGCGGTGCCTTTCGCTCT
>CAMZEC010000015.1 GCA_947305645.1 uncultured Bacteroidales bacterium
CCTATCTTGGTGAAGAGGTCGTAATTGTCGATGTAGGTGCTCCACATGGCCTCGTTCATGTTGGCCATGAGGCCCAGGTTGGAGCGGCGCAGGATGGCGCGTGTGCGGGCGGCGGAGGCGTATACCTTAAGCTTTTCGGTAATCTGTTCGCGCGTGCCCATGACGGTCTTGACGTTCTTGCGGGGGACGCGCTTGATGCTGCCGGAGGCTTCCAGCGAGCCGACTAGCGTGCCGGCGCAGAGGTAGTCCACAAAGTCGTCTTCGTCCAGCGAGGTTTCGAAAGTCATTCTGGGCTTGGCTACGTTGGCAAAGAAGATGGGGACTTCGGGACAGTCGCGCAGGAAGCGTATCCACGCGAAGTCTTCGCTCCAGGAGAGGAATTCCGCATATATGAAGTCCACCTTTTCGTTGTAGAAAAGGTCCATTGCCTTCATGGCGTCTTCCTTCTCGTACACGATTCCGGGATACACCAGGTCCATGAATTCCATGGTGGCCTTGATGTCTTCGACGGCTTTGAGCTTGCGCTCGTGGTAGGTACCGCGTTTGGGCCCGTCAAGGTTCTTGAAACGGGGCGAAGCTATGAGCAGCAGGCCTGCCCTCGCTTTGCGTAGTTTTTCTTTTGCTTCCATTATGAGTAGATTTTATTGTGATCTTTGTTGTAGTGCTTGCGGCTTACCCACAGGCAGGCGAGTCCGCAGACCAGCCATATTGCGCCGAGTATGGGGAAAGTGGCGTTGAGGCTGCCGGTGGCTTCCTTGATGAGGGCAAGTATGTAGGGGGCGGTCGCTCCCACTGCGAAGCCTGTCATTATCATGGCACTGGCGCAGGATGCATGCAGGTGCTCGGGGGTTACGTCATAGAGCGCCGCATAGATGTTGGCGTCGAAGAAGGCCCTGAAGAATCCCCAGCCGGCGAAGCAGAGGTAGAGTACCCAGATGTTGGTGGCACTTCCCATGAAGGGAAGGAATGCTGCGCCGAAAATGAGGCCCGCGCCCTGTATTATCATGCGCTTGCGGGGGTCTTTGGCGGCCCATTTGTCGCTCAGGGTTCCTGCGATGAGCACGCCGGCGAAGGCGGCCACGTAGGTCCACAGCATGGAGTGGAGGCCTGCCTGGGCTCCGGTCTGGCCGAAGTTCTCCTGAAGGAAGGTGGGTACCCAGGTCATGTAGCCGGTAATCACGAAAATGAAGCCGCAGAAGCCGAGGGTGACCATGAGGGCAGTGGGCGTGGTGAATACCGTCTTGAAGCCGTCCCAGATGCGTGGCTTCAGATCCTTCGTCGCCTTTGGCTCCTCAGGATGACAGGATACCGCCTGGCCTTCTTTGTCATTCTGAGCGGAGCGGAGCGGAGTCGAAGAATCTCCCCGCGGCAGGTCCTTCAGACGTATGGCCATGACGCCGGCCCAGATGACGCCGGCACCGCCGAAGATATAGAAGGCGTACTGCCAGCCCAGTTTGTCACCGATGTAGCCGGCCAGCCATCCCGCCAGGATAACTCCAACATAATAGGATGTCTGATGTATGGACATGGCGCGGGCGCGGGTGTCGGTGTGATACTGGCCCAGGAGGGAGTAGTTGGCGGGTCCGAAGAAGGCCTCGCCGCCGCCGGTGGCTATGGAACGGGTGAGTATGAGCATGAAGACTCCGTTGGCAAGGCCGGTAAACATGGTGGCGATGCTCCAGAAGAGTATGCTCAGGGTGGTGACCCATTTGCGGCTGAAGCGGTCTCCTACCCAGCCTCCAATTGGCACCATGGCGGCATAGAAGAGGTTGAAGAATACTGCGATGAGACTTACGGAGGTGTCCGTGAGCGACAGACTGTCGCGTATGAGCGGGAGTACCGAATTGAAAACCTGGCGGTCTCCCTGATTGAGTAGATAGGCTACCCAGAGAAGGGCCAGGACTTCCCATTTGTAATACTTAGAAACCGACTTCATTTTAAAGAGGAATTCATCTGTGGTGTACTGTGGTGCAAATTTATGAAAAAACATTGTATTCTGCTACATTTTTTTGCTATTTTTGCGACAACTATGAACATGTCAGAAAAACGCTGCCTGGATGTTGGCGGCACCTTTATTAAATGTGACGACGGTCGCCAGGTCCCGACCTGTTCCAAGGGCACTGCGGAAGAGATGTCGGCCGCTTTCAGGGAGGCTGTAGGGCCTGCGGATTCGCTCCGGCAGCTTGGTATCGCCATCCCGGGACCTTTCGATTTCCGGAAAGGAATCTTCCTGATGAAACATAAGTTCGATGCCGCTTACGGCCTGTCGTTCAGGGAGTTGGCCGGTATCCCGCCGCATGTAGAAGTGAAATACCTTCATGACGTGAATGCTGTGCTTGCGGGCGCCATCGACATGCTTGGACTCAAGGACTGCAACAGCGCCCTGGTAACGTTGGGTACCGGCCTCGGTTATACCTATGCCGTTAAAGGGGATATTCAGTGCAATGAGCTGGGCTCTCCCGCCCGCGGACTCTGGAACCGCCCATGGGAAGACGGGATACTGGAAGACCGCATAAGCGCACGCGGCATCAGGAACGCTTACGAAGATATCACCGGAGACAGTACCAGGTCGGTATACGACATCGCCCAGAGGGCTTTTGCAGGAGAGGAGGCCGTTTGCCGGGTGTTCCGGCAGACCGGCGAGATACTTGCTCCCTTCCTGAAGGAAGAGGCGGAGGAGTTCGGGCTGTCGGTCATCCTTTTCGGCGGACAGATTTCCAAGTCGCTGGCTCTTATGATTGAGCCTATGACCGGACTGCTCGGAGACGTTCAGCTGCTTCCTGCGCCCGAGGGGGCCGTTTTCCGTGGACTCGACACTTTGTTCGAAGATGTTAAGGATAGATAAAGATACGCTCAGCGTGGTGCTTCACGAGCCGCAGGACGGCTTCTATCGCGGCACGCGTTTCGACCGCTCCGGAGTGTTCGACAGCGTGCGCTTCGGGGGCGTGGAACTTGCAGGCCGCTGGTTTACCAGCTACGACCCTTTCATGCACGATGCCGTCTGCGGGCCGGCAGAAGAGTTTACGGCCATAGGCTTCGATGCCGCGGTTCTCGGAGAGACCTTCCTGAAGATCGGAGTTGGCTTGCTGCTCCGGCCCGACAATGCCCCGTATGACCGTTTCCGCCTCTACGAAGTTGCGGACGAGGGGGAGTGGACGGTAGAGCAAGAGGAAGACCGTGTCGTCTTCCGCCAGCGGCTGGCAGGGTGTTACGACTACCGCAAGGAGGTCGTACTGACCGGCCCCGACAGCATGGAAATCAGGCACACGCTGGAGAGCCTGGGGGCGCATTTGTCGGGAGAGGTATACAATCACAATTTCTGGACGATGGGGCGGATGGAGACGGCTCCGTCGCGTCTTATAGACTTCCCGTTCCGTCCCGACGGCCACTGGCGTGCCGAGTACGAGAGTGTGTCCCTGACGCCTGCCGGAGTGCGTTTTTCGCGCCCGCTGGCAGAAGGGGAGTCGGTGTTTATGGGTGACCTGCACGCCGCAGGATTGGAAGGTATGCCCAACAGCATGACGCTCCGGGAAGGGGCGCTCGGGGTGGAGATTAGCGGCGACGCTCCGGTTACGCATACCGTGCTATGGGCCAACCACCGCATCGCATGCCTGGAGCCCTACGTTGCTTTCGGGACGCCTTGCCGCTGGACCGTACGCTACCGTTTTATTTCGTATATTTGACGCTGAAGCATTTTTCCGCACTCCTTCTGGCGGCCCTGCTGCACCTGCAACATGCACCAGGGCTGGCCCAAGTTTACCCGCAACCTCTGGCTCGCTACCCGTGAGGGAGGCCTGGCGGCGCTGATATACGGTCCTTGTACCGTCAAGGCAAAGATGGGTGGCGCAACGGTGGTACTGAAAGAGGAGACTTTCTATCCTTTTGACGGGCGGGTTGCTATAAGCATCAGTATTTCCGGTGCTTGTGGCAAGTCCCGCTTCCCTCTGGAACTCCGTATTCCTTCATGGTGCGCCGAGGCCACGGTTACGGTGAACGGCAGACCCGTTCGCGCTGCCGGCGGCGGTAAGCTGAAGATTGAGGAAAGCTGGAAGGACGGTGATTCTGTCGTCCTGGAATTCCCGATGTCCGTCACCACTTCACGCTGGTACGACAATTCTACCGTAGTGGAACGCGGCCCCTTGGTTTATGCTCTTAAAATGGATGAGAAATGGTCCGTGAAGGAGTTTGATGGGGCTGACTGGGAAAAGTACGGCCCTTCGTATTATGAGGTCACTTCCAATTCTGTGTGGAACTATGGCATGCGTGCCCGCGACCTGGACTTCCAGCTTGTGGAGCAGCGCAGCTACGACGGTTCCTATCCCTGGAATGTAGAGAATGCGCCAGTTGTCTTGCGCGCCAAGGCCGTTGTTCTCCCTGACTGGAAGGCCTGCAACGGTTCCGTCGGTCCCATCCCTTATTTCACCGAAGACGGCGACGACACCGCAGGGAATGCCTGGATAGAGCTCATCCCTTACGGCTGCACCACTTTGCGTATTACGGCGTTTCCGACGAGATAACGAAAAAAGCCCCTGATTTTTCATCAGAGGCTTTTTCGTGGTGCTGGCGGGAGTTGAACCAGCGACACATGGATTTTCAGTCCATTGCTCTACCACCTGAGCTACAGCACCATTTCCCTAAGCGGGAATGCAAAGGTAGAAATATTTTGAGACTTTACAAATTATTTTTTATATTTTTGTCTTTGCATGCATGAGGGTTGCTACATACAGGTTGTCCTTCCGCTCCGCTTGGAGTGGATTCCCTGGTATAAAGCTCCCAGGACTGTTTCGGAGGGCACCAGAGTGTCCGTAGTGTTTGCTCACAGAACATACACGGGAGTGGTTTTAAAAGCCTCCGACACGCCCGGGATCGAGCCGGCCAAAGTCCAGAATATAATACGGATACAAGACGAACTTGCGCCTGTTAGCAAAGAGGAACTGGAGTTCTGGGACTTCCTATCCTGCTACTACCTCTGCACAATAGGGGAAGTTTACAAAGCCGCATATCCTGCCGGTAAAATCAAAAGCGAGCAGAAAGCGGCAAACATACTTGAGCGCCTGCGCCAAAGGCTGGCGATACGGGAAGAAGCCCTCACAAAGAAGCACAAAGACAGCGTACGCGAGCGTCTGGAGGCAGAAAGGGATTCTATAGCGGCTCAAATCGAGGCCCTCACAAAACTGCCCGCCGCCAGGGGCGAAACAGCGAAAGCCAACCCGGCCAAGCCTGTCCTGCTTACCGGAGGCGGTCGAACTGAGGAGTATCTGCATCTCTGCCGCGAGACCCTCGAAAAGGGCCTGAACGTCCTTGTGCTCACTCCGGAAATCGCTGCCGGAGAGCAGCTTACTGCCGTCTTCGAAGAGTTCTTCCCAGGGCAGGTACATAGCGTTAACTCACACATCACCGAGGCACGCCGTCGCCGTATAGCGGAAGACATCCGGTGCTTCGGCGCCCAGATAGTCATTGGGGCCCGCAGCGCCCTGTTCCTGCCGTTCAGCCGCCTGGGACTCATAATCGTGGAGAACGAGCAGGACGTGTTGTTCAAGCAGACCGAGCCCGCGCCCCGATACAATGCCCGCGACGCCGCAGTTATGCTGGGGCGCATCCATGGGGCGGAAGTGGTGCTGGGTACGCCTTCTCCCTCTCTCGAATCCTATCATAACGCCCTTACGAACAAGTACATACTCAAGGAGACGCAACAGCCGGCACCCCTCGTGACCATAATCAGCATTGCCGCGGAGAGGCGGAAGAACGGCATGGTCGGGCCCCTTTCCCGCAAACTAATCGACGCTGCAAAGTCGGGCGGCCCTGTGGCTCTGATTCGCGGCTGGGAGAAGCCCGATGAGCTGTTGGAAGTCGCCGGGCGCACGCTGGAGGACATAGAGACGGACATTTTTACCGTACAGCAGGCTCGTCTCTCCGACCTTCGCCGCTACGCCCTGGTGGCATTACTGCAGGCAGACGCCCTCTTCCCGGCCGACGATTTCCGGGCCGACGAGCGTGCCGCCCAGACGCTGGCGATGCTGCGGGAGCAGTGCTGCGGAGCATTCATCGTACAGACGGCCAAGCCTGAGCACCCCGTGTTCAGCAGTTTCGGTTCCATTTACCCCAAGCTCCTGGAAGAGCGTCAGCAGTTCGGCCTCCCTCCCTTTACACGCCTGATAGACACCGACTTCGGCGGACGGAAGGAGCGGCTTACGCTGACGCCCGACCGTAGCCTGGCACAAAAGAAAGAAGACTTGCGGAAGCGCGCCGCCGACTTTGAAAAGAAGAGCGGGGGCCGCGTACGCGTAATCATAGATGTAGATCCAATAATATGAGAATCATCATTATCGGCGCCGGTCCCGGCGGTTACGAGACTGCAGCTGAAGCGGCTGCCCGTGGAATTGAAGTTGTACTCATCAGCGAAGGTCCGCTTGGCGGCACCTGCCTCAACGAAGGTTGCATCCCGACCAAGGCCCTCTGCGCCATGGACGCTCCCGACCAGGAGCGCAAGCGTGAGGTAATCACCCAGCTTCAGGGCGGCATCGCCCAGCTCATGCGCAACAAGCTTATCACCCTGGTAGAGGGGCGCGCAAAGCTGCTCGGCGGCCGGAAAGTCGAGGCCTGCGGCACCGTGTACGAAGGCGACGCCGTCATAATAGCCACAGGTTCCGTCAGCGCATCGCTGCCTATTCCGGGAGCGGAACTGGCCATCGATTCTGCGGCCATGCTGGAGCTCTCCGAGGTCCCCGGGCGCCTCTGCGTCATCGGCGGCGGCGTAATCGGACTGGAGTTCGCATCCATCTACCGCAAGTTCGGCTCCGAGGTGACCGTGCTCGAATTCTGCCCCAACGTGCTGCCCCGCTTCGACGTAGGCCTGGCCAAAAGGCTCAAGGCGGCTCTTGCCAAACGCGGCATCACCATCGAAACAGGCGCCCGCGTGACCGCCATTGAGGGCAACAAGGTGCTGTGGAGCAAGAACGACAAGCCCTTCGAGACCGAAGCCGACTGCATACTTATGGCCGTCGGCCGCAGGCCCAACCTGAAGTCGCTCAACCTGGACGAGGCGGGCATAGATTACACCCCCCGCGGCATCGTGGTCGACTCCAACATGCAGACCAACGTGCCCGGAGTGTACGCCGTTGGCGATATCACCGGCGGCATGATGCTGGCGCACGTTGCGTCGGCGCAGGGCCGCAGGGCGCTTCATCATATCTGCGGCGAGAGCGATGGAATCGACTTCTCAGTGGTACCGGCGGCCGTTTTCACCGTTCCGGAGGCCGCCTGCGTCGGCAAGACCGAAGAGGAGTGCGAGGGAATGGAGATCGCCGTGGGCAAGGCCAACTACCGCGCCAACGGCAAGGCGGTGGCGAGCGGAGAGGCCGACGGCATCTGCAAGGTAATCGCCGACAAAGCCAGCGGCCGCATACTCGGCGTCCACATCCTGGGCGCGCATGCAGCAGACATAATTCATGAAGCTGCAGTCCTCATCGCCCTAGGCGCCACAGTGCAGCAGGCACGCGACATAATCCACGCCCACCCTACGGTCAGCGAAGTTCTCTTCGCGGCGCTTTGTGCCTGCAAGTAGCAGCTGACCTCGCTCAACGGTGTGTGCGGAAACACCTTTGCGCGAGAAAACGGGCGAAAATTCGCTCATCGGTGTGCTCGAAAGCACCTTTGCGCGAAGTGCGACAATAGCTATCTCGTAACCGAACTACCTCACCACCTGGGTGAATACAGGGGGCTGGCCGTTCTCTACTGACACGTAGATTTTCATCTCCGTTGCCGGCGGCATCTTGGGATCGTTGCCTCTGGGCTGGGGCATGGCGGTGAAGAGGTACTCCACACCGTCGGGAAGGTTGCGGGAGGCAACGGCGCAGGCGGTCGTGCCCTGAAGCATGGGATAGTCGGCAATCGCGGCATAGAGTATGGCGGCCTCTTCCTCGCTTGCAGGGTGCAGCTCGGGGAACGGCTCAGGCTTTACATATTCGCCCTCGAGGAAGCCTTCGGCCTTCAGATAATTGTCCAATTCCTTGGGTGCGGCTGCAACGCGGGCGGCGCGGACGCCGTATCCGTCGAGCACTTTGGCCCCGGGCTGTGCTGCCTTGAGATCACGAACGCTGGAATCCAGTCCGCCACTGCCGAAGGTGCAGAAAGGAACGACCTCCTTGCCGCTCAGGTCTATCTGATTCAAAAGGGTGATGACCGGCGGTGCGTAGGTGCCGAACCATACAGGATAACCCAGGAAGATAACATCGTAGGCCGAAAGGTCAGACGCAACAGGCCGAATCTCCGGCAGTTCGCCGGCCTCACGCTCTTTGAGGCAGCGCTCAATGGTCGCCTGGAAGTCGCCGTCGTAAGGGTTTACGGCTACAATTTCTTCCATGTCCGCGCCGAGCCTGCCGGCTATTTCTTCGGCCACGGTCTTGGTGTTGGACGTCTGGGAATAATACAGCACCAGAATCTTCTGGGGCTGTTTCTGGCCGCAGGAAACGGCCGTTAACATTGCTACCGCAGCAGCTATCACTTTCATGGCTTTCATATATTAAAAAAGACTAAAACGCCGCCGTATCTGGATGTGAGCCGTAGCGGAACTCCGGGACGGAATCTATTACCTCCATTTCGGACTCGCTGAGCTCGAAACCGTTAACATCGAAATTCTCGCGTATGCGTTCGGCATGGACGGACTTTGCCAGAGGCAGGACTCCGTGCTGTATGCACCAGCGCTGAATTACCTGTGCAGATGTCTTTCCGTGTCTTTCGGCTATGTTGGCTATAAGCGCATCGTCCAGCAGCTTGCCACGGCCCAGCGAACTCCAGGCCTCCACCAATATGCCGTGCTTGCGGCACAGGTCGACAGTCTCCTTCTGCATCAGGCCGGGGTGGTATTCCACCTGGTCGGCGGCGGGAAGGATATTGGCCCCGGCGAGTACCGGCTCCATGTGGTTGGGGTAGAAGTTGCTCAGGCCGATGGAGCGGACGACCTTTTCGTCCACCAGCCTCTCCATTGCCCGCCATGTATCTACATTGATGGCAGCGGCCTTGTCGCCGAACTGCATCTCATTTGCTGGCCAGTGGATAAGGTAGAGGTCGAGATAATCTAGACCCAGGTCCGAGAGGCTCTTTTCGCAGGCTTTCAGCGTCTTGTCGTATCCGCGCTCGGTATTCCACACCTTGCTTGTCACGAACAGCTCCGAACGTGCGACGCCGCACTGCCTGATACCCTCACCCACGGAGCGCTCGTTGCCATAGACTGCAGCGGTGTCGATGTGGCGGTATCCGGCCCTGACGGCCTCTACGACAGATTCTACGCAAATCTCCCCGTCGGGGGTCTTGAAAGTGCCGAAGCCAGGCGATGGAATATCGTATCCGTTGTTAAGTTTCATAAACCGTTAGTATATCACAGCGAAGCAAAGTGCTGCCAGCACACCGCCAACCAGCGGACCGCAGACGGGAACCCAGCTGTAGCCCCAGCCGCTGTCGCGCTTGCCGGCGATGGGCAGGATGGCGTGGGCGATACGGGGGGCAAGGTCACGGGCAGGGTTGATGGCATAACCTGTGGCCCCGCCGAGGGACATACCTATGGCCATGATGAGGCAGGTCACGGGGAATGCTCCCAGGCTGCCCATTCCCAGCACCACATTCTCTTTTGTGGAGAATGCCAGGATCACGAAAACCAGCAGCCAGGTTGCCAGGGCCTCGCAGAAGAAATTCCGCCATTTGTTCTCGATGGCAGGCATTGTGCAGAATACTCCGAGCTTGGCGTCGGCTTCTTCGGTTGCGTCGAAATGATCCTTATAGAACAGGTAAACGGCTGTGGCTCCTAAGAAGCCGCCTATCATCTGTGCCGCTATGTACGGCAGCACTTCGCTCCAGAGGAACTGTCCGGCTGCAGCAAGGCCGAGGGTTACCGCCGGGTTAAGGTGGGCGCCCGAATAAGGGCCGGCGATGAAAACGCCGCACATTACGGCAAAGCCCCAGCCCAGGGTTATGACGGCCCAACCGCCGCCGAGGCCTTTGGATTTCTTGAGAGTGGTGCAGGCTACTACACCGTCGCCGAGAAGAATCAGCACGAAGGTGCCGAGCAACTCAAAAAGGCATTTTGTAAAAAGTTCCATATAAGTTATTTGGTTAAAGTTCTGGATACTGCTTCCTTCCATCCGCTTACGGCCCTGGTGACGCTTTCTGCGCTTGCCTCGGGGCGGAAGACCCGCTCGGCGCGCCACTGCTGCTTGAGCTCGTCCAGCGAACTCCAGAAGCCCACGGCGAGGCCGGCCAGGTAAGAGGCTCCGAGGGCTGTGGTCTCAGTTACCACGGGACGCACCACGTCGGTGCCGAGTATGTCGGCCTGGAACTGCATCATAAGGTTGTTGCGGGAGGCTCCGCCGTCTACCTTCAGCGAACGGAGAGACACTCCGGCATCCTTGCGCATGGCGTCCACCACATCCATGGTCTCGAAGGCGATTCCTTCCAGAGCGGCGCGGGCGATGTGTGCGACGGTGGTGCCGCGGGTGATGCCGGTAATCGTCCCCTTGGCGTAAGGGTCCCAATAGGGGGCGCCGAGGCCGGTGAGAGCGGGTACGAGGCTCACTCCGCCGCTGTCGGGTACCTGGGATGCAAGCGCCTCTATTTCGGAGGAACTCTTTATGATGCCGAGGCCGTCGCGCAGCCACTGGACAATGCTGCCTGCCACGAATACGCTGCCCTCGAGGGCGTAGTCAACACGGTCTCCTATCTTCCAGGCGATGGTCGTAAGCAGCTGATTCTCAGATTTGATGGCCTTGCTGCCGCTGTTCATCAGCAGGAAGCAGCCGGTGCCGTAGGTGTTCTTGACTTCTCCGGGCTCGGTACACATCTGGCCGAAGAGGGCCGCCTGCTGGTCGCCCGCCGCGCCCGCGACCGGTACGCCGTCAAGCTGCTCGCAGA
Source organism: uncultured Bacteroidales bacterium (assembly GCA_947305645.1). Taxonomy (GTDB): domain Bacteria; phylum Bacteroidota; class Bacteroidia; order Bacteroidales; family UBA932; genus Cryptobacteroides. Next base: position 10,903 of record CAMZEC010000015.1, read on the forward strand.
AGCCATAGACCTCACTGGAGGAGCGTACCTGGGGCATCATGGATACCGGTATGCCGAGCAGGTCCAGCAATTCCTCGTCCCACTTGAGCGTGTGGATGTTGAAGAGCATGGTGCGGGAGGCGTTGGATACGTCGGTGCAGTGCACGCGGCCACCGGTGAGCTTCCAGATGAGCCAGCAGTCCACAGTTCCGAAGCGGAGACGTCCCTGTCTGGCGAGGTCGCGGGCGTCTGGCACGTTCTCCAGTATCCAGCGGATTTTTGTGCCGCTGAAGTAGGCGTCGATGAGCAGACCGGTCTTCTCCCTTACTTTCTCAGTAAGCCCGAGGGCCTTGAGGGAGTCGCAATACTCGGAGGTGCGGCGGTCTTGCCAGACTATGGCATTGTGCACCGGCTTTCCGGTTTCCGCATCCCAGACTATCGTGGTTTCACGCTGGTTGGTGATGCCTATTGCGGCTATTTCCTGGACGGAAATGCCGGATTCTTTTATTACTTCCATCATCACGGAAGACTGGCTGGACCAGATTTCCTCCGGGTCGTGCTCCACGAGTCCCGGGCTGGGGAAATATTGGGTAAACTCTTTCTGGCTTACGGCGCAGGGGGTGCCGTCGTGATCGAAAATGATAGCGCGGGAACTACTGGTTCCCTGGTCTAGTGATAGTATGTACTTTTTCATAATGTGGTAGCGCAAATATAAGATTTTTTTGGTATTTTTGTAAGACTAACATAGCACTATATTATGAATCTTATCAGAGTTTCGGCATTAGCGGCAGCCATCCTTTCAGTAGTGGCTTGCTCATCATCCAGAAAGATCTCCTATCAGCCCGAAAGCGGCTTTCCTGTAATAGACCAGCAAGGCAAGATTGCCATAGTTGCCCACCGCGGCTTCTGGAAGTCGGAGCAGGGCGGCATGAGCGAGAATTCCATTGCCTCCCTCAAGGCGGCCCAGGATGTAGGCCTCTGGGGCAGCGAATGTGACATACACATAACCGCAGACGACGTGGTTATGGTGAACCACGACCCTTCCATCAACGGAAAGGCTATCGCAAGCCATAAGTTTGCCGACTTCGCCCAGGACCTCCTGCCCAACGGCGAGCGCCGTCCTACTTTGGACGAATACCTTGACCAGGCGGCTAAGAGCAAAACTACAAAGCTGGTAATCGAGCTTAAAAAGCAGCCCTCCGAGGACCGCGAGGACCTTTTGGTCGCAAAGACAATTGCAGCGCTTAAGGTGCACAAGCTCTACGATCCCAACCGCGTGCTGTTCATCAGTTTCAGCAAATATATGTGCGACATGGTCGCACGCCTGTGCCCGGAGTTCATCAACCAGTTCCTTTCCATGGACTTTGTCGGCAATCAAGATCCTGCCATCTATGGTCCTCAGGGTATCAACGGTGTTGATTACCAGTATAAAATGTTCCAGGCTCATCCGGAATGGGTGAAGAACGCACATGACCTCGGTATGTCCGTGAACGCATGGACTGTGAACAAGGAGAAAGATATCCAGAATATGATAGAGGTGGGTGTTGATGCAATCACTACCAACGAGCCCCTGCTCGTCCGCCAGCTTCTCGGCGCTAAAGAGTACAAATGAAGAGAAATAACTAATCACAATAATACTATGGTAAAAGTAAATCTTAAAGGTTGCGATTCCTTCGTTAAGGAAGCAGATTATCAGAAATATGTCGAGAAGGCTCTCGTAGCATATGACGTTCTCGACAAGGAGACCGGCGCCGGCAACGACTTCCTCGGCTGGAAGGCCCTGCCCGACGGCACTCCCGAGTCTCTCATCAAGGAGTGCGAGGCCGTGCGTGACGACTGGAAGGCCCGCGGCGTGAACCTCGTTGTCGTTATCGGCATCGGCGGCTCCTACCTCGGCGCCCGAACCGCCCTGGAGGCCTTGAACCATCAGTTCATCCAGGATCCTGCCAAGCCGCGCGTGGTATTCGCCGGCAACAACCTCAGCGAGGAGTATCTTGCGGAGATGATGGACCTGGCGGAGAAGAGCAGCGTGGCTTGCATCGTTATCTCCAAGTCCGGCACCACCACCGAGCCTGCAGTCGCTTTCCGCATCGTCAAAGAGCACATCGAGCAGCGTTACGGCAAGAAAGAGGCCGCTGACCGTATCGTGGCCGTCACCGACGCCGCCCGCGGAGCCCTCAAGACCCTTTCGACCCAGGAGGGATATCGCACCTTCGTGGTCCCCGATAACGTGGGAGGCCGTTTCTCTGTGCTTTCCCCTGTGGGCCTGCTGCCCATCTGCGTTGCCGGCTACGACGTGCGCGCCATGCTGAAGGGTGCTGCCGCAGCCAAGGCCCAGGTGAGCGTCCGCAATGCCGACAATCCTGCCGTTCAGTACGCTGCAATGCGTAACTTGCAGTACTTTGAGCTCGGCAAGAAGGTCGAGGTGCTGGTTACTTACAACCCCCGCTTCATGTTCCTCGGAGAATGGTGGAAGCAGCTCTTCGGCGAGTCCGAGGGCAAGGACGGAAAGGGCATCTATCCCGCCTCCGCCAACTTTACCACAGACCTGCACTCCATCGGCCAGTTCATCCAGGACGGCGACCGCTGCATGTTCGAGACCGTAGTCAGCATAGAGAAGTCCAACCGCAGCGTAGTAATCGGCAGCGACGAGCAGAACCTCGACCAGCTGAACTACCTGGCGGGCCAGAATGTAGAGCACTGCAACGCCATGGCAGCCCTCGGCACCAAGCTTGCCCATATCGACGGCGGCGTGCCCCAGATAGAGATCTCCATCGAGCGTGTGGACGAGTTCTACATCGGCCAGCTGTTCTACTTCTTTGAGGCAGCATGCGGCATCAGCGCATACCTGCTTGGAGTGAATCCTTTCAACCAACCCGGTGTGGAGGCTTACAAGAAGAATATGTTCGCACTGCTCCGCAAGCCCGGCTACGAGGCACAGACAGAAGAAATACTCAAGAGGCTCTAGAGCCGTATGACTAAAACAGAGAAATACGAGGGCCTGCTCCGGCAGGCCCGTTCTCTTCTCTCCGGCGAGCAGGACGAGATTGCACGTATGGCAAACCTTGCCGCCCTGCTGCATTCGGAGATGGGATTCTGGTGGACGGGGTTCTACCGCGTCGACGGGCAACAGCTGGTGCTCGGACCTTTCCAGGGGCCGGTGGCGTGCACCCGAATCCCATTTGGCCGCGGAGTATGCGGCAGCGCATGGAGCGAGCGGCGCACCATAGTCGTGCCCGACGTGGATAAGTTCAAAGGCCATATCGCCTGCTCGTCGGAATCCCGCAGCGAGATTGTCGTGCCCCTCTGGAACCGCGGCGAGATTCAGGGCGTGCTGGACATAGACAGCCGGAAGCTTGCCGCCTTCGACGACACGGACCGCCTGTGGCTGGAGAAGCTGTCGGCGCTGGTCTACGGCCCGCAGAAAGACATATGGTTTGCGGCCGGATGCTTCTGGGGCGCCCAGAAGTTCTTCAAGCGCATAGATGGGGTAGAGTTCACGGAAGTGGGCTTCGCCAACGGTCATGTGGCCAACCCCAGCTACGAGCTTGTGTACACCGATACTACAGGCCACGCCGAATGCGTACACGTGCGCTACAATCCGGAACTGGTGTCGCTCCGCAGACTTACGGAGCTGTTCTTCAAGATAATCGACCCGCTAAGCTTGAATAAGCAGGGCGGCGACGTCGGTACCCGTTACCGTACAGGAGTCTATTACGACGACGAAGAGGATCTGGAGCTCCTGAGCGGCATCTTCCTGGAGACCAGGATGGCCCTGGGCGTTGATGAAATGCCAGTGGAACTGCTCCGCCTAAAGAACTTTTACAGGGCGGAAGAGTATCACCAGAACTATCTTGACAAGAATCCCGGCGGCTACTGCCACCTGAATCCGGAGCTGTTCAAGCTAGTTTAGTCCGTACTTGCGCAGAATCTTCAGAACGGGTTTGCGGATGGATTCCGCCCACAGGGAGTAGCCGTAATTGTCGGCATGAACTCCGTCAACCGTTGCCTCGTGGGAGGCCGGACATGCCTGGGGGACAATGAAATACACATCTTTGTATTTCTTCCGTCCCTCAGGCGTTGCTTTCAACTCTTTGAAGATGCTGGCGGCCATGTCCATCTTGGCCTGTTCCTTGGCTTCTTCCTTCAGGTTGAAACGCCTTTTCTCCCTGTAAATGGTCTGCTGGAAGATCAGCGGCTTGCCGGGATGGGCGGCTATCATCCTGTCGATGAACGGAACCAGGCGTTCGCGAATCATAGGGGCCTGGGGGTTGGAGAATGAATCGAAAATGAACGCGTCTGCATCTACGTCCACCAGCACGTCGCAGAAGTAGTCCTGAAGCATGCAGCGACCGCTGCAGCCGAGGGATAGCATCTGCAGTCCGGTAGCCCGACTGAACTGAGCGGGATAAGCCATTCCTGCCCTTGTGGTGCTGGATCCGTGGGTGTAGCTGGATCCCCAGATTGCTATGCGGTGGCGGAAAGGATTCTCTATAGCTTCAATGGAGGCTCCCTCTTCTACTCCTATCTTTATGGAATACTCTTCGCTGTAGAGGGGGAAGTACATCAGGCACTCGTGCATGCTGCCGTCCATGTCGCTGACAAGGGTGAGAGGATCTCCCGGTTTGTTGCGGGGGGCTACTCCGGACGATGCCCATGCCCATTTGCCGTCCTGCTTGATGTAAAGGTCATATCCGCGGGCAGAGATTATATTGGTGTTTACCGGGTCGTCCAGCTTGCCGAATTGGGTTACGACGCTGATGCTGGGGGAGTTGGTCTTGAAGACGCAGGCCATGCCGGAAGACATCCTCACAAGCTCGTTCTCGCGTTTTGTGAAGCCCTTGTACAGGGTTGTATCTACTCTGTGGTAGGGGTTCGCCGTTTTGCCAGGCATCAGTTTTCCCACCAGGGTAAGGTCGGAGGCCTCGGTATAAACATATTTGACGCTCTGGGCGGAAGCTGCCGTGAGGGTTGCTGCGAGCAGCAATGCAAGAAGGATTATTCTTTTCATAGCAATAGTGTTAACGTACAAATATAGTAAAACTATAGATTGGCTATTACTTTGTCGAAGCTGGAATCCGGATGAAGGGAATGCTTTTGCAGATTGCAGTGGTAGGAATATACAGTAGTTACCGACATATTAAGAATCTTGGCTATTTTCTGCCTTTTGAAAATCCCCATTTTTATTAGGGCCAGAATTCTCAGTTCGGTAGACATTTCCCCGTTTTCCGGTATGGCCAGGCGGTATTCCGGCTGCATGTGCATGTTTACTTTATCCACGAAGTCGGGGAAGATGCCCAGGAAGGTTGAATCCAGGGAAGAAAGCAGATCGTGGAATTCCCCGGCTGCGAACGAAGGCTTGCGTAGCATAGCCATAATTCCCGGCGTACCGTCTTGCTTTGCCGTACGCCTGAGGGAAGACCTGTATTCATCGACTTTGTTCAGGTAGTCGACGCATTTCTCCATATAGTTGGCGAGGAAACTGTCCTTGATGCGCGAGACTTCGCTTAGCTGCCGCCTGGAATTGCTCAGCCTGGAAGAGTAGCGGAGCAGAAGTACCAACGATATTACGGCAACCAGCAGCATCAGTGCAATGGCTACGCTCGTAGCGTAATATGCCCTCTTCTTCTCTTTCTGCTGCTCCAGAAGCACGTTCATGATTTCCAGCTCCGAACGTATTACGTCGTCGTAACGCGACTCAAAATGGGATGAATAAGCATCCTTTAGAGTGATGCGCATGTATCTGTCTGCACGCGCAATGTCTCCGGTGCGGAACAGTATTCGGGCGAGCTCGTAGAGAGCGTTGTAAGCCTTGACGCCGAGCCTCATGTCGCATTCAGCCGAGGTCGCGAAATACTTGATGGCGTTGTCTGTATCACCAATATTCGCGTACTCCTTTGCCAGGAAGTAATTGAATTTGGCCGTGTCGTTGAGGCTCCTGAGTTCGCAATCCTGCAGCCTTTCTATGAATTTCTGTGCGTTTCCTCCTTCTCTCTGGATCTCGTTTTTATAGAAAGCGCATTCCACGCTGGTGCTGTCTGTCCGCCACCATTTGTCTATCAAGTCTTTTATGATTCCTTTATAATCCTGGTTCTCCGAAAGCAGTTTGCCATATATGTGATAACCTGCGAAGCAATAAGGACCTATTGCCTCCTTTTGCATATCGCAAGTGTCTATCTGCCTGAACACCTTGAGCGCCGTCTTCAGCGAGTCCATTTTGTACAGGATATTAGCATATGCGCATTCGCTTATACTATGCTGCCTGCAGTCGCTGCTGTAGCTCAGCATGTCTTGTACGCTCCGGTAGCAGGATTCTATGTCATGGTAGTTAAGGATACGTTCCAGTCGATAGGCTGCCTCCCATCTTGAGGAGTCGTCTTCGGCTTTCAGTAGCAGCAAACGAAGTGAATCCTGCTTTGCAGAATGGGCCAGATCGTAGTGGTCCTGAAGCTCTATGGCATGGTCCAAACTGTCGAAATACTCCTTTCCCGGATCAGAACACGAGCAAATACCGATAATCCAAAATAATATGACAAAACAAGATTTTTTCATGCCTCAAAAATAGTGAAATTTTCTTGTTTTTCAATAGGTGTGATAAATACCTAACTTATTTAGTATTAAATGAAATAATAATTTAATAAGGCTTGTTTTATTTTAGGCTCTGCGACAAGGGTTGTTTTTTCTCGTAATTTTGCGATAGACACTTGTAAAAAACAATAACCTTTTATGAAACCATTTCAACAGCGAGTCTTGTTGTTTATTCCTTTATTATTTTTAGGAATTTCTGCCTGGGGCCAGAAGGTTCAGGTTACGGGCAAGGTGACTGAAGCTGCCACCGGTGAACCTGTACCAGGAGCCGCCGTTATGGTGAAGCAGGGAACCGGAGGAGTAACCACCGACGTTGATGGCGTTTATTCCATCATCGTTCCTGCAGATGCCACTCTGGTCTGTACGTGCATCGGATATCAAACCGTCGAGCAGGCTGTTGGCAAACGGTCTGTAGTAGACTTCAAGCTCGATCTTGATACCCAGATGCTGGAAGAAACGGTGGTCGTGGGTTACGGTACGCTCAAGAAATCGCAGTTGGTCGGCAGTGTAGAGCAGATTTCCGGTGACGCGCTTGAGGGCCGTACTAATGCTAACGTCACCAGAACACTTCAGGGACAGGTCCCCGGCCTCAGTATCTTCGTTGCAGACGGTAAGCCTACTCACGGTGGCTCGGTTTACATCCGCGGCGGTGCTACCAGCTATGTTATGAAGAAGAACCTGAGTTCCAAGGATCTTACGGAGTATTCAATTGGACAAGGCGGCAGCGCCCTGGTGCTCATAGATGGAGTAGAGGGGGAACTGTCGTCCGTCAACCCTGAAGACATAGAGTCGGTATCAGTGCTCAAGGATGCTTCTTCTGCGGCTATTTATGGTTCGCGCGCTGCGTATGGCGTGATCCTTATTTCTACGAAGAAATCCACTTCCGACCGCCTTACTGTTAACTACAGCGGTTCTTTCGCCATTAACCAAAGAACCGTAATGTGGGAAGACCATATTATATCCGACGGTCTTGAATTTACCCGCAATTTCTATGATTTCTGGCTGGGGAAGACAGAGACTCCCAAAGCAGCAGGCTCAGCACCGTCGAAAATGAATACCTACAACATTCCTTCCGACTATCTTGATCTGTTCGAGGCCAGGAGAGCCGAGGGTAACATGGACGTTTACGACATGTATGGCTCCGACTACCTGTATTTCGGTTCGGTCAATTATTTCGACCTGTTTTACAAGAAGTTGAATACCACTCATACACATTCGCTCAGCCTGAACGGATCTTCGGACAAAATTTCCTATTCCCTGTCTGGAAGATATTACTCCCAGGACGGTATATATAAAATTGGCCACGAAGACTACAACCAGTTCAACCTGCGTTCCAAGGTTGCCCTGAAAATCCGCAAATGGCTTACCGTTGACAATAATACTTATTTTTACAGGACAGGGTACATCCAGCCGATTTTCTCCAAAAACAACGAGAAGGTAGGAAGCCAGGTTCAGCAGATAGCCGTCATAGGCCTCCCCGTCCTGCCTCCTGTCAACGAGGACGGTACTTATACCCTGGGAGGGGCCGCCTCCGGTTATGCGGCCTTCGTAGAAGGGAATTCAGCCCAGGAATCCATTACTACTTCCGTAACCACCACGACGGGAATCAACATTGAGGCAATTAAGGATGTGCTTTCGTTCCGCGGTGATTTGTCATACAAATTCACCCACAGGCAGGTCGAGCGCTACGTGGCACCGACGCCTCAGAGCAACTCCCCGGGCGTAATTACATATTATGTCAGCGAGGCCGATTCTTATAAGCGTGAGTACAACTACATAACCAACCACCTGAGTGCCAACATCGTCGGTACCTTCACACCGAACCTCGGCCCTTCCCACAAATTGAACGTGGTCGCCGGATGGAACATGGAGGATCATAAGTACGACGTCGAGACAATACTCCGGCTTGGCATGATGTACCCGGGCCTTACCAGCTTCGAAATGTTCGAGGGCTCGGAAATTGAAATCAAACAGTACGACAGCGACTGGAGCACCATAGGAACGTTCGCCAGGGCAAACTACACCTTGCTGGGCAGATACATCTTGGAAGGATCGATCCGCTATGACCTCAATTCCCGTTTCCCGAGCAACCAGAGGGGAGGTTGGTTCCCGTCGGCCTCTGCCGGATGGCGAGTCTCGGAGGAACCCTGGATGCAGGGCCTTAAGGGCATTGTAGATAACCTCAAGATTCGTGGGAACTGGGGCTCCCTTGGCAACGGTGCCATTTCCCCGTACTCCTTCCTTGAAACCATGGGCGTAGGCAAGAGCTCGGTAATATTCGACGACGGTTATGCCAACACCGCAGGCATGCCGTCCATTGTGCCGGACAGCCTTACCTGGGAGAAGATTACTACCTGGGACGTCGGCCTGGACCTGGATATATTAAAGAACCGGCTTTCGTTCTCCGGAGACTACTATGTGAAGCTAACCGATGACATGTACTCCACGGGCCCCGAATTGCCCGCAGTACTCGGTGCATCTACACCCAAGGGCAATTACGGACAGCTTACTACCAAAGGATGGGAGCTTACCCTCTCCTGGCGCGACAGCTTCAAGATTGCCGGCAAGGACCTGGTCTATTCCGTAAAGGGCAGCCTCTGGGACAACCGTACCTGGGTTACCAAATTCTATAATGAGAGCCACAACATTTTCGGCTTCTACGAAGGCAAGGAAATAGGAGAGCTGTGGGGCTTCCGCACAGACGGGCTCTTCGTGTCGAACGAAGAGGCGGCGTCATGGTATCCAGACCGTTTCCATGACCTCCAGAATCCCGGAGGCCCGTATGCCGGAGACATGAAGTTCCTGGACATAGACGACAACAAAGAAATTACCGCCGGGGCCGGAACCCTGGAAGATCACGGCGATCTGGATATAATCGGCAATATCATGCCCCGCTATCAGTATGGCGTGAACTTCGATACAAAGTGGAACGGAATAGGCCTCAGCCTCTTCCTTCAGGGAATAGGTCACAGAGACTGGTATCCTTCAGAGGGCTCGTCCCTGTTCTGGGGCGGCTATGAAAGGGCCTACAATTTTGCACTCATTGACCAGCAGACGAACAGGGCCATACTCGACAAGAGCACAGAAAACTGGGTCCTTGCAAATGCGGACGAAAAGCCTTACTGGCCCCGCAGGATGTACGGTCCCGCCATGGCCGGCAAGGGCCTTGGAACCATGAATTCCTACAATGACTACTTCCTCCAGAACGCCGCATATCTCAGACTTAAGAATGTCACCCTGGATTATACATTCCCTGCAAAACTCACGGGAAAGCTGGGGATTGAGAAGCTGCGCATCTATTTCTCCGGCGAGAATCTCCTGACCTTCTCGCCTATTTACAAGCACACCTCCATGTTCGACCCCGAGGTCATAAGCAAGGGCGACTCCGACTTCGGTGGCGGCACTTCCACTACCATGGGCGACGGAGCCAGCTACCCTATGCTCAAGTCCTATACTTTCGGTATCAACCTCACTTTCTAAGGCCATGAAAAAAGTAGTATTAATTATAGCTCTTCTCGCTGCATGTTCATGTTCCGATTTTCTTGAGAAGACCCCGGCCAACAAATTTGCGGCCGATACTTTCTTCAAAAGCGAGACGGACCTCAGGCTTTACGCCAACGGACTCATAGATGCCGCCCTTCCCGGAGCTACGGATATGGCCCTGGGAGAGGACAGGTACACCGACCTTTGCATGACCAAGGCTTCCAAGGAGTTCTACTGGGGCAGTTATTCGGCCTCCAAGGCAGACAACTGGACCACAAGCACCTGGAGCTTCCCTCGCCGGGTGGCGTATATGCTGGAAAACATGCCGCGTTGCAAGGAGGATGTACCGGAAGAAATATACAACCATTACGAAGGCGTAGCACGTTTTTGGCGTGCATGGATTACGGTAAAGAGAATCAAGGTATTCGGCGACTGCTATTACATTGACAAGGTTATTCAGCCCGGCGATTCTGTGCTCCTGTACTCTCCCCGTCAGGACAGGGAGTATATGTTCCACCGTATAACCGAAGATCTGATTTTCGCTTGCGAGAACTGCCTGAACGACGGTTTCGGCATCAACTCCGACGGCAGGGTATATGTAAACCGCTATGTCGCCCTTGCTTATGCGTCCCGTTTCTTCCTCTATGAAGGCACGTACCGCAAGTATCACAAGACCAACCCTTCGACCGGGAAACCTTGGACTGGGGAATACGAGAGCTCACAGGAGCTGCTCCTTCTGGCAGAAAAGTACGCAAAGGAGTTGGTGGACATGGGCGTCTTCTCCCTCGCACCGGACTACAGATCCCTGTTCGTACAGGACAAACTGAAGGTGTCCGATGCCAAGCTCACCTGCGAGGTCATCTGGGGACGTAAATATTCGGAAGAATTGAGCGACAAGCACGGCGTCACCTACAAGTACTGCTCCACCACATCGTCGCTCCTGTACTCTCCGACCAAGGATTACGTAAGGATGTTCCTCAAGACCGACGGCACCCCGGCGGAAGAGGCGGTAAGCGTCACCAAGGAATTCGACGGCAGGGATAAGCGTCTCTCGGACAGCGTGCTGTCGCCTGGCAGGACTATGAAAAAGAGCGACGGTTCGCAGCCTGAGATGCTGCCCAACTGGACCTGGACCTGCGGCGGATACGAATGGATCAAGTGGGTCCAGCTCGAGGACGTGCCGATGAGCGGCGACAACAAGTCCTACAACTCTGTGCCTATAATCAGGTACGCAGAAGTGCTGCTGAATTACGCCGAGGCCGCAGAGGAGCTGGGACATATGGACCAGGCCCTTTGGGATAAGACCATAGGCGCCTTGCGCAGAAGGGCCGGAGTCAAGAGCATCTATCCGGGAGAGGCCGGATACGTTGCCGACAAATGGCTCCGCAACTACTACACCAAGGATGTCAAGCACCCCGTCAGCCTGTCGGATAACATGCTGGAAATCAGACGCGAAAGGGTAACGGAACTGATGCTTGAGGGCCAGAGCCGCTATGACGACCTCATGCGCTGGTGCATGGGCGACCTGATAGAACGCCGCTATGAGCATAAGGGCTGGCGCGGCATCTACATCACCCAGGAAGAGGCCACTCAGGGCTTTGTCTGGGGCGGCACGACTTACACCGTGTCCAAGACTAAAAAGAGCAGCGAGACCAACTACAAGATAACTGGCTACGCAGATGGCGCCTGGAGCCTTTCCGAAGGCAACTATGGCTATCTTATTTACAATTACGCACTGGTTTGGGATGACACCATGTACACTCATCCTATTCCTCAGAGCGCCCTTAACGTTAATCCTGCCCTTGGACAGAACGAGGGCTGGCAGTGGTATTAAAATACATAATTAATAATCCTATGAATATCAAGTATTTATTTACATTGGCCGCAGTCGGAGCCATGCTCGTGGCCTGCGAGGAGAAACCCCAGCCCAAACCGGAGGACCCGTATATCGAGGTGTCCCAGGACAAGATTTCCGCAACTTGGGAAGAGACGGTGAACGAAATCAATGTCCATTCTAATTGCAAATGGAACATTTCCAAGACCGATGCGGACGGAGTTGCCGTGGATTGGGTAAAATGCAATGTTACATCAGGATCCGGAGACATGGCTCTTCAGATCAAAGTCAGCAAAAACGACTTCGATGTTGAGCGTACGGCAACCGTAACCCTTTTCAGCGAGGGTGTGAAGGCTTTCATAGACATTACCCAGGGCGCCAATCCCAACGCCAGCAAGCCCAAGTTCCTGGAACTTGCCTTCGAATTTGCAGCCGGCGGCCTGGACAGCTGGCCGACCACCAAAGAGTTTGACTGGTCATCCCTCAAAAACTGCGATTCGGGATGTGCCACCGACAACGGGGGGACGGCTACTGAAAACTCCCACAGAAGGGCCCAGGTAACGTATACCCTGGAAGGAACCGGCTATGACTTTACGCTCGCCGATCCCAATGGCGCAGAGAAGCACAATATCTATCTCGACCCTGCCAAGGGCGTGTATCTTGGAACCCTGCGCTTCTTCGGTATTCCTGCAATAGCAGGCAAGAAAATTGTCAAGGTGGAGATGATGAACAGTGCCAGCAACAAGAATCCCGAGACATTTACCCGTCTGGTAGGTGTGGCTAAATGGGTTTTCCATAAGGATGTTCCTGTGGAGCAGTTCCAGTATGTAGATGGTGGCGAACCGCAGAACCAGGCTGCGACCGACGGAGTAGTATATACTTATGAGCTTTCCGGAACGGCCCCCAATACCGTTTATTGGATTAACGCAACCATTAATGCCAGCATCATCAGGTCGCTCAAGTTGTATTATGCAGATGCCGACGGCTCAGAGGAGCCCCTTGGCGCGGAGCCGGCAGACCCCAAACCGGCAGATCCTGATCCCGGTACCGATCCCGACCCCGGAACTGAGCCCGGAACCGACCCTGCAACGGACCCTAATGCCGTCAATCTCAGCTTCCCCTTCACCGGAGAGCCTTTCGAAGGATGGCCTACAGCTGCCAAGTATACTCATGTGGAAGGTGGAATAGAGTGCAAATATCCTCTGGACGGCAAAGACTATATCTTTGTTCCTGCCGATTGCGGTACCGCATCTGCCGGACAGGCCTTCTGGCAGCCTCCTGTGGAAGGCGCCGCAGGGTACTTTGCTTTAAACGCCCAGTATCGCTATCTCGGACTCCCGACCCTTGAGGGTTATGCTCTTGCAAAGGTGGTCTGCCATAACGTTAAGCTCACAACTACTGTTCCGAAGGTAGGTATTACCACTCTGATCAACGAAACAGCCGCCCACCCTGCAGAAAGCGCGTATGTGACCGGAGGTCAGCTGCAGACCTGGAATCCTGACGGAGGTGAGACTTATACCTATATCCTCAGCGGCACCGCGGCTAATACCCGTTACTACATTTACGCATACGCCAAGGGCGCCATTGCCCTCCTCGAACTTACATATCTTCCTGTCAAGTAGAAATGCGTCCGGGACGATTTAAATGGCTCTTTCTTCTGGCGGGTGCCTTAGCCGGCTCCTGCCAGGAGAAACCGCCTGTGCAAGAAACAATCTCCGTGAGTCCGGATACCATTCAAGCGGTCTCTGCCCTCGGGAGCTATGAAGTGCAGGTGAGCTCCAATGCCGCATGGGAGGTTTCCGTGGAAGGAGACCCCTCCTGGCTCACACTCACCCGTACTTCCGGCCATGAGAATGCCAAGGTGGGCATAAGGGTCAGCGAGAATAAGTACAAAGATGCCAGAGATGCCGGAATTGTATTCAAAACGGCAGGCGGAGCAAGCGCTGCCGTCGCCCTTCATCAAGAGGGTAACGCCGGTGGCGATGATGCCCCGGACGGGAGGGTGTTCCGGATAGGTACATACAACCTCAGGATGAGCGGGCTGGACAAAGAAGCCGCTTACGTATGGGATGTGAGGAAAGAGAGGCTTAAGCAGTCGATAACTGAGTGCGCTTTCGACATCCTCGGTATTCAGGAGGTGAGTACGACCACACAGGCATGGCTGGACAAGGAGCTGGCGTCACAATACACATTCAAGTATTTCAGCCCCTACAACCAGTATGGGAAGGGCGACCGGGCCCAGGGCATAGGCTACCGGAAGGATGCTTTTACCTTGTCCGACTGGCATTACTTCTGGGCGTCCGCTGAACCGGATGTCATGAGTGAAAACGACACCGGCAGCCAGGGTACATACAGCAGGGGAGGATGCTGCTGCGTGCTTACACACAAAGGGACCGGGATTAAAATTTTCTTCATGAACAACCACGGCTGCCTTAACAGCGCCCCCAATATGGCCGGAGCCCCCGTCTATATAGAACAGGAGAAACGCTACAATCCCGAGGGCCTTCCTTCTTTCTTCGTTGGCGATATGAACGCCCGCGAGTCTTCCGAAGAAGGCTCAGTATACATGACCTACACTTCGTGGTGGAAAGATGCGTACATGGCATTGGATGCTTCCAGGAAGAGCGGTTGTTCAGGTACTTTCAACGGCTATTCCAGCCCCTCCGGGAAGTACCGTATAGATTACATATTCTTCCGTGGCACCGGCGTGACACCGGTTCAGTATCGATGCGACAACAAGCTGTACGACGGATTGTACGCGTCCGACCATTTCCCCGTATGGGTAGAATTTGCAATAAAATGAGAAAGTTAATCATATTACTCACCGCTGTACTTCTGAGCGCGTGTGCGCGTAAGGAGTCATCTCCGGCCCCTGTCGTCATGCCTGAAGATGCCGTGATGTTGGAGAATGACAAAATTGCCGTTGCAGTGGGCCGGGATGGCTCCCTGCTGAGCCTGCGCAACGTTCAGACAGGGCAGGATTACGCTGGCGGTGAATACCTATGGAGGCTGTATTACGACGCTCCCTGTGAGAAGGAAATCCAAATTTGCGGTGCTGACCAAAAGCCAATCGTGTCACGAGAGGGGAATGTCATATCAATCAGCTATGAAAAGCTCTTCTGCCGGGACGGTGAGCTGAACGTTCAGGTCATACTCACCGTCTCTCTTGAAGAAGACATGGTGCGCTTCGGCTCAACTTTAGTGAACAACGAACCCCATACGGTCCTGCGAGAGTTCCATTACCCCCTGGTGCACGGAGCTCAGCTTCCTGCAGACCACAAACTGTTCACCGCCGAGGCCGGAGGTAAGCTCTTCGACAGCCCCCTGGAGACTATCAATAAGATTTCCGAGTCGCCCTACAAGCGTCCGGAACAGATTTTCCGGCAGCGCGACGTTAAGTACGGAGCCAAATGCTTCATGAACTGCTTCGACTTGTTCGGAGAGGGACAGGGCCTGTACTTCGGCTCGCACGACCCCAGTTTTCAGGACACCTGGCATGGCCTGCGTGCCTACCGTAACCCGGAAACCGGCAAGCACGACATCCTTGAGTTCGGCTTCTTCAAATATCCCCACTGCTTCTGCGGTGAGAGCTGGAGCTGCGACGCCAACGTGATAGCCCCTTACAGCGGCAGTTGGCACGTGGCCTCCCGAATCTACCGCCGCTGGGTGGATACATGGTGGGACCACCGGAAGACGCCCGAATGGGTGAAGGGCATGAAGAGCTGGCAGCGCGTCATCTTCAAGCACCAGTACGGTGAATACTTTTTCAAGTATCCCGACATGAACGGGAAGGTGGACGAAGCAGGGCAGAGCGTAGGATGCAACTCCCTCTTCCTCTTCGGCTGGTGGGCCGAAGGCATGGATCACGGCAACCCGGACTATTCCCCTGACGAGACTCAGGGCGGCGATGCGGCCCTGAAGGCGCAAATCGCTGAATATCAGGCCGCCGGCAACCACCTGCTACTTTACTACAACGGCAAGCTCATCGACCGCGAGAGCCGTTTCTACAAGAGCGGAGCGGGCCCGAAGGTGTGCCGTCACGACAACACAGGCTCGGAGATACTCGAGCGCTACAAGTTCACCGGCCAGGGCACATGGCTGGGAGAGTACGACCAGCGCACCTTCGCCATTGCCACCATGATGGATCCCAGGTGGAACAAGGTTCTCTTCGACCTCCAGGACCGCGCCTACGAGCTTGGAGCACATAGTGTCTTCTTCGATCAGCTGGGCTACACCGAGCGGGAGAGCACAAATTGGGACACCTCCCGGGAATATCCGGTCCCCGACGTGTACGGCATACTCAAGCGTGCAGAGTGCCTAAAGCTCCTGCGTGACCGCTATGCCGAAAAGGCCCCCGATTTCGCCCTGGGTGCCGAGGGAACCGTAGACGCCCTGGCGCAGTATTGCGATTACACGCACGGCTACCCGGCCAACGACGGGCCCGAACGGTGGATGCGGTTCTTCCGCTACACCTTCCCCGAACTGGTGTTCACAGACCGCGGCCTGAGGGATGATGTGGATGTTCCCCGCCATGTAAACTACACCGTCCTGGACGGCCAGCGTAACGACATAGAAATCTTCCGCTGCCGGGGATTGATCTCCGACGCTCCCGCATACCAGGCATACCTGGCCCAGGTGAACGATATCAAGGAACGCTATAAAGACTGCCTGCTCTACGGCCGTTACAACGACTGTCTAGGCTTCGGGTGCTCAAACTCAGAGTTGGACGCCAGGGCATTCGTCGGGAGGGACAGGATGGCCATAGTGGTGGCCAACCAGACTTCCGGGGACCGTTTGAAAGCTAGCATAAAAGTTCCCGGATACGAATTTGTCGAGTCCTCCGTGACCGGCAGCGCAGAAGTATCTCGGAAGGGAGACAAGGTCAGCCTCGGGCAATATGATATGGCGGTGTTGGTTTTCAAAAGAACAGATGTGAGAATAGGCACATACAACCTTAGGCGGGCAAAGCTGGACAAGGACAGTCCCGTCAACAATTGGGAGGCCCGTGCACCCAGGCTTGTGGAGTCTTTCTTGAAAGAGGATTTCGACCTCTGCGGCGTGCAGGAGGTGGATTCGGCGGAGCAGGAGAGCTTGCCGCGCATGCTGGAGGCGGCAGGAATGGAATACGGAAGTTATTTCTTCGGCCCTTATGCCGATGACGGCGTGGGGACCAAGGCCCACGGCCTGCTGTGGAAGAAAGACCGCTTCCAGGCCGGCGAGCCGCACTACTTCTGGATTTCAGACCCGCCGGAGTTCAAGCAGGTAAACGACCATGGCAACGGAGCTATTAAGCACGAATTCGTGCGCGGGGGCTTCTGCATGATCCTTACAGACCTCAAGAACAAAGGTGCCCGCTATTTCGTGATGGTCACTCACGCTCCGCTCGGCCGGGAAGAACATGCCCTGAATGCCCACGTCTATATAGACATGGAGAAGAAATACAATCCCGAAGGCTTGCCGTCCTTCTTTCTTGGCGACATGAACGCGAAGGAAACGGACCCTTGCTCAGAGGAATACAGGACCTACTGGACGGATTCTTATCATTTCTTCGATGACAAGCCCCTGTTGCGCGAAGGCCCTGCCGGTACTTTCAACGGGTGGAAGCACGACATGATTCTGGACCAGTCCCGCCGCATAGATTACATCTATTTCCGGGGCAAAGGAATAGAGCCGCTGCGCTATGTCTGCGATACGGCCCTGTATGGCGGTCAGTTTGCCTCCGACCACTATCCCGTTTATGTGGATTTCAGGATTTAGAAGCTGATTCTCACTCCGGCGAAAGGATACACGAACAGCCCGCTCGTGCCTAAATAATTGTAATTGAGGTCTACTTCGCCACCGATGCTCAGACCGTCCCATCCTATGAACTGCCCCACAGAATACCAAAGCTGCGGGGTAGCCGTTATTATGAAGTAGGCCGGTGCATGTGCCAGGGGATCCGCATCGTAATACCAGTATTTGGTATCCTCTCCCCAGATCTTTGCCAAACCCTTGAACTCAAGCCCTTTAACGTTCAGAAGGTTCTTCATGTCCCACATCACGGTGAGTTGCACGGGCACCGTTGCAAATGCACTTCCGTTGAAGGTCTTGTACATAAGACTTACCTTGACCAGGTCTTTCAGCGGCAAAGTGTAATCCAGACCGAAAAGCCAGTTGCAGTTATCCATGTTCATAAGGCCGTTGAACTCGGCATGGAGCCCTATGTCCTTGAAGGGAGTATCCTTCCAGAAGACCAGGGTACGTGCGACTTCCAGATAACCTGCACCCAGGCTGAACGGCTCTTTCTTGAAAGCGAAGTCGCAGCGGGCATAGGTGTCTCCAAATCTGTCCTGGCCGTACGCCTGGATGGTTGCGGCCACACCGCTGGATTCTCCGGCAAAATTATATCCGCCTATCACGTCAACAATCTGGGCGCGGGCGCTAAAAGAAGCGGCCATGCATAGCAGGGCCGCAGTTATTGAGACCTTTTTAAGCATATCGCTACAAAGATAGCGAAATTTTCGCATCGCAGTACGCACAGCGTGCAGTGCCGTCTTCGCTGACCCTGATGCGCTTCTCTACATTTTCGCAATTGCATATGCACTTGGGGTTGGGGCAGCGGCCGGCGACTTCGGACGAAGGTCCGGGGGCCCAGTCGTGGGCGGGGTCGTCTTTCCACTCCAGCAGCTTGCTGATGAGGGCCATACGCACGAACTTGCCGTTTTCTACCTGGCGGAAGTAGGCGGCACGCGGGTCGGCGTCGACCTCGGGCAGGATTTCGTTCACGCGGGGGAGGGGGTGCAGCACGGCCATTTTAGGCTTTGCCAGCGCCATCTTGGCGGCGTCGAGCACGAAGGCGTCCTTCACCCTGTCGAATTCGTCCTCGTCCAGGAAACGCTCCTTCTGCACGCGGGTCATGTAGAGCACGTCGAGCTCCGGCATCACCTCTTCAATCGTATGCACCTCACGGTAGCTGATGCCTACGCGGTCGCATACGTCCTGCTTGATGTAGTCCGGCAGGCGCAGCTCGTCGGGGGCGATCAGTATCACCTTTATGTCGTTGTAGCGGGCGAGTGCCTTGATGAGCGAATGCACCGTGCGGCCGAAGCGGAGGTCGCCGCAGAAGCCGATGGT
The DNA here is from genome assembly GCA_947305645.1 of uncultured Bacteroidales bacterium. Taxonomy (GTDB): domain Bacteria; phylum Bacteroidota; class Bacteroidia; order Bacteroidales; family UBA932; genus Cryptobacteroides. The sequence continues at coordinate 29,900 of CAMZEC010000015.1, forward strand.
GATGCCGTCGATGTGGCCGAGTTCCCGCTTGATGGTCAGCAGGTCCGTAAGCGTCTGCGTCGGGTGGCTGTGGCTGCCGTCGCCTGCGTTGATGATGGGGACCGGAGACACCTGGGCCGCCGCCAGAGGCGCACCTTCGATGTAGTGGCGCATGGCGATAACGTCGGCAAAGCAGCCCACGACGCGTACGGTGTCCTGCACCGTCTCTCCTTTGCTGACGGAGGAGTTGCGGGCGTCCGAGAAACCGAGGACATTGCCGCCCAGCTCCATCATGGCGGAGGTGAAGCTCAGGCGGGTACGGGTGCTGGGCTCGTAGAAAAGGGTGGCCAGCTTGCGGTGGGCGCAGCGGTCGTAATACTTCTCGCGGTTGCGGATGATGTCCTCTCCGAGGGCGACTATTTCGTCGGTTTCGGCCTTGCTCAGGTCGGTAGGGTCAATCAGGTGCTTCATAGACTGTTACGGAATTCGATTATGCTTTCTTTCTGTTCTGCTGCAATGTAGCCTTCCTCGGCGGCGACTTCTACGAGTGCGTCGAGGTTGCTCAGAGAATAATTAACGGTGCTTGCTGCGGCAAGCCTGTCGAGGCCTTTCTTGATGCCGTAGGTGAAGATGCTGACGATTCCCAGTACCTCCGCCCCCTCCTCGCGCAGGGCGTTCACCACCTCGATGGCGCTGCCGGCGGTGGAGATGAGGTCTTCTATCACGACCACCTTGGCTCCCGGTTCCAACTTGCCCTCGATGCGGTTGGTGCGGCCGTGGCTCTTGGCCTCCCCGCGCACGTATCCCATGGGCAGGCCGAGCAGTGTGGCGGTTATGGCGGCGTGCGCTATGCCAGCGGTGGAAGTGCCCATAAGCATCTGGCACTCAGGAAAATGCTCCTTTACGAGCGATGCCAGGCCGGCCTCCACTTTCTCCCGTACTGCGGGTGCTGAAAGGGTGAGGCGGTTGTCGCAATAAATGGGGCTCTTGATGCCACTGGCCCATGTAAAGGGGTCGTCGGGCCGCAGGAATACGGCGCCGATTGACAGTAACTCTTTTGCTATTTCTTTTTCCATATTATGAAAGATTCTTCACTTCGTTCAGAATGACAGTAGTACGTTCAGAATGACAGTAGTAGGTTCAGAATGACAGTGCTGTCATGTTGAGCGAAGCGAAACATCTAAATAAAATCATTTATACAACGTTGGTAGGCCGCAACGGGATCTTCGGCAGCCGTGATGGGGCGTCCTACGACAATGTAGTCGGAACCGAGATCCTTCGCCTGGGCGGGGGTGGTGATGCGTACCTGGTCGTCCGCCGTAGCACCCGCGAAACGTATTCCGGGGGTGACGGTAAGAAAGCCGAGGCCGCAGGCTCCCTTGACCAGGCCGGCCTCGCGGGGGGAGCAGACCACACCGTCAAGACCCGCTTCACATGCGTTCAGGGCATACTGGGAAATGGTTCTTTCCATGGATGCGCCGATTAGAAGCTCCTTCTGCATACGCTCCTCGGAAGTCGAAGTAAGCTGTGTGACGGCAATGAGCAGCGGGCGGCTGCCGTCGAGACGGGTAAGACCCTCGAGTGCCGCCTTCATCATCTCTATGGTGCCGGCGGCGTGCACGTTCACCATATCCACGTCGAGGGCGGAAAGCACTTTCATGGCCTTGCGCACGGTGTTGGGAATGTCGTGCAGCTTTAGATCCAGGAAAATGGGGTGTCCGCGGCGTTTGATTTCACGCACGATTGCGGGCCCTTCGGCATAGAAAAGCTCCATGCCTATCTTGACAAAGGGCTTGCGCTGCCCTTCGAAGAGGTCCAGGAATTTGAAGACCTCTGTCGCACTGCTGAAGTCGCAGGCTATGATGACGTCCCTGTTCATACGCATCCTATTATATCGCTTAGTTTCTCTATTCCAAGTTGTTCCATAACGCCCGGCAGCGCCTCTACTATTTCCTTGCAGGCGAAGGGGTTGCGGAGGTTCTCCGAACCCACCTGAACGGCGCTCGCCCCGGCCATCATCATCTCGATCACATTCTCTGCCGTTGCAACGCCGCCGCAGCCCATGACCGGCACCTTGCAGGCGTGGGCCACCTGGTTCACCATCCTTACGGCTACCGGGAAGATGGCGGGACCCGAGAGGCCACCGGTGCGGTTTGCCAGGATGGGCTTGCGTGTCTTGATATCTATGCGCATGCCCAGGAAGGTATTTACCAGGCAGAGTCCGTCGGCTCCGGCATCCTCGCACGCGCGGGCTATGGCCACTATGTCGCTTACATTGGGGCTTAGCTTGACCACCAGTGGCTTATGTGTTACCGAACGTACGGCGGCGGTCACTTCAGCAGCGGCACGGGCGTCGGTCCCGAAGGCCATTCCGCCTCCGTGCACGTTGGGGCAGGAGATGTTCAGCTCAATTATGTCTATCCCTTCGCAGCCGTCGGCTATGCGGCAGCACTCGCGGTACTCATCCACGGCAAAGCCGCTGACATTCGCTATGATGCAGCCTCCGTACAGCTTGCGCAGCGCCGGCACTTTTTCGTTCACGAGGGCAAGCACTCCGGGGTTCTGCAGGCCCACGGAGTTAAGCAGTCCGGCCTCGCACTCTGCTATCCTCGGGGTGGGGTTGCCGAAGCGGGGCTCGAGCGTCGTGCCCTTCAGGGAGATGCCTCCGAGTATGTTGAGGTCGAAGCTATCGGCAAGCTCCAGGCCGAAGCCGAAGGTGCCGCTGGCGGGTATCACCGGGTTCTTGAGGCCGATGCCGCAAAACTCTGTGCTCAAGTCTCTTACCATAGTATGTCCTCCTTCTTGAATACAGGGCCGTCGGCACATACGCGGGCGGGGCCGCCTGCAGTCTGAATGGTGCAGCCGTAGCAGAATCCGGCTCCGCAGCCCATCCTCTCCTCCATGCTGAGCTCGCCCGGTCCCTCCAGCTGGCGGCAGACGGCACGCATCATCGGCAGGGGACCGCAGGTGTAGAAGCAGTCGTGCTCCGGGATGGGGGCGTCGGTAACCACACCCTTGATGCCGTAAGAGCCGTCCAGGGTAACTACGGCCGGCTCTATCCCAAGCGCCCGGTATTCATCCAGAAGCACCAAGTCCGCCGCAGTGTTGAAGCCGAGTATCACCTCTACTTGCTTGCCGGCGGCAAGCAGCGTCTTGGCCAGGCTGTATAGCGGGGCGGAACCGAGGCCGCCTCCTATAAGCAGGGCGCGTTTGCCGGACATTCCGGGGTCGAAGCCGCGTCCCAGGGGAGCCAGCACTTCCAGCGACTGCCTGGGAGTCATCTGGGAAAGGATTTTGGTGCCCTCGCCAACAGTCTTGTAAATCAGTACGATGCGCTCAGAGGAAGCGTCGTGTACCGATATGGGGCGGCGGAGGAATTTGCCGGGCACCTCCAGCTGCACGAACTGCCCTGGGGCAACGGCAGGCAAGCCTTCCCCGGCCAGTTCCAGCCGGAAGCAGTTGTGAGTTACCGGCAGGTTGGAGATTATTTCCAGCCGTATTTTAGTTATACTCGGCATCTATGGTGGAAACGGTGAAACTGATTTCTTCCAGTACGTCAAGCAGCACCCTCACGGTCTCCAGTGCCGTAAATGTGGTTACGTTGTTCTCTACCGCAATGCGGCGGATGTCGTAGCCGTCCAGATGGGAAGACTTCTGGTTGAGGTCTATGGTGTTGATGATGTAGCTGACGTGTCCCTTGCGTATCTCGTTCAGGATGTCGTCGCTGCCCTCGCTTATCTTGTGCAGCGTGCGCGTACGCAGGCCATGCTCCTTGAGGAAGCGTGCGGTGCCGCTGGTGGCCTCCAGGTTGAAGCCCAGCTGGTAGAAGCGGCGAATCAGCGGCAGGGCGGCCTCCTTGTCCTTGTCTGCAATTGTCACCAGCACGGTGCCGTAAGGCCTTACCAGCATGCCGGAAGCCTGAAGCGACTTGTAGAGGGCGCGGGTGAGCGTCTTGTCGTAACCTATGGCCTCGCCGGTGGATTTCATTTCGGGCGAGAGGTAGGAGTCTATGCCCTTAATCTTGCCGAAGGAGAAGGCCGGAGTCTTTACGAAGTGGCGCTTGCGCTCCGGGAAGTAAACCTCGTTGATACCCTGCTCCTTAAGAGAGTGCCCAAGCATTACGCGTGTGGCTATCTTGGCGATGGGGATGCCGGTAGACTTGGAGATGAAAGGCACGGTACGGGACGAACGGGGGTTCACCTCTATCACATACACGTCGTCGTTTTCGTCCACTATGAACTGTATGTTGAAGAGTCCCTTGATGCCTATGGCGCGGCCCAGCTGGACCGTGTCGTCTATAATCTGCTTCTTCACCTTCTCGCTGAGGCTGAAGGAAGGATATACGCTGATGCTGTCGCCGGAGTGAATGCCGGTGCGCTCCACATGCTCCATGATTGCGGGGATGAAGACGTCGGTGCCGTCGCAGATGGCGTCAACCTCGGTTTCGCGCCCCATGATGTAGCGGTCTACGAGAACAGGGGAGTCCTCGTTGATCTCCACGGCGTTGTGAAGGTAGTGGCGGAGCATCTCCTCGTTGCCCACTATCATCATGGCACGGCCGCCGAGCACGAAGCTCGGGCGTACCAGCACCGGGTAGCCGATTTCGGCAGCGGCCCGCACGCCGTCTTCCACGTTGGTGACTGCACGCGCCTCAGGCTGGGGTATGCCGGTCTTGCGCATGATGGCTTCGAAGAGCTTGCGGTCTTCCGCATTGTCTATCGCCTGCAGGTCGGTTCCGATAAGCGGCACGTTGAATTCCTCCAGCGGCGCAGCAAGGTTGATGGCCGTTTGTCCGCCGAGGGTGACTATTACGCCGTCCGGCTTCTCAAGGTTGATTACGTTCATCACGTCTTCCGTGGTGAGCGGCTCGAAGTAGAGCTTGTCGGAGATGGTGTAGTCGGTGGATACTGTCTCCGGGTTGTTGTTTATGATTATAGCCTCGTAGCCGGCTTCCCGAATGGCCCAGATGGCATGTACGGTGGAGTAGTCGAACTCAACTCCCTGGCCGATTCGGATAGGGCCGGAACCTAGCACCAGTATTTTCTTGCGGTCGCTGCGCCTGGATTCGTTCTCGCCTTCGTAAGTGGAGTAGAGGTAGGGAACGTAAACGTCGCGCTCGCCGGCGCAGGAGTCTATCATCTTGTACACGGGCCGTATGCCGAGGCTCTCGCGATAGTGTATCATCTCTATCTCGCTCATGCCGCGCAGCTGGCCCAGGAACTTGTCGCCGAAGCCCATGCGTTTGGCCTTCAGCAGCAGCTCCGCCGTAAGCTCGGGGGCGGACTGGATTTCCCTCTCCAGGCGCACGATGTTGTAGATCTTCTCCAGGAAGAGCAGGTCTATCTTGGTGCGGTCGTAGATGCGGGCGAGGTCGATGCGGAGCCGCAGCAGCTGGGCGATGGCGTAGATGCGGTCGTCCGTGGGCTTGCTGATGTAATCCAGCAGCTGCTCCATGCTCCAGTCGTCGAACTTCTTCTTCCAGATGTGGCAGCAGCCGTTCTCCAGCGAGCGCATGGCCTTCAGGATGCCTTCCTCCAGCGTGCGGCCGATGGACATCACCTCTCCGGTGGCCTTCATCTGCGTGCCGAGCTCGTTGGACGCTTCCGTGAACTTGTCGAAGGGGAAGCGTGCCACCTTGGCCACCACGTAGTCGATGGCGGGCTCGCAGCAGGCGGGCGCTCCGGCTATCATAATCTCGTCCAGGGTGAGGCCTACGGCGATTTTCGCGGTCACGCGTGCTATGGGGAAGCCGCTGGCCTTGGATGCCAGAGCGGAGGAGCGGGAGACGCGGGGATTGACCTCGATGAGGTAGTACTTGAACGACAGCGGGTCGAGGGCGAACTGCACGTTGCAGCCGCCTTCGATGCCCAGGGCGCGTATGAGCTTGAGGGCCGAGTCGCGCAGCAGCTGGTACTCCTTGTCGGTCAGCGTCTGGGCGGGCGCCACCACCATGGAGTCGCCGGTATGCACGCCTACGGGGTCGATATTCTCCATGGAGCACACGGCAATCGCGGTGTCGGCGGAGTCGCGCATGACCTCGAATTCAATCTCCTTGAAGCCCTTGATGCTCTTCTCCACCAGCACCTGGTGTACGGGGGAGAGGGCGAGGGCGTTGCGCATGAGGTCGCGGAGCTCTTCTTCGTTGTCTGCGAAGCCGCCGCCAGTGCCGCCGAGGGTGAAGGCGGGACGGAGGATTACCGGATAACCGATTTCTGCGGCCACCTTGGCTCCTTCTTCAACGCTGTAGCAGATTTCCGAAGGGATGACGGGCTCGCCTATGCTGAGGCAGAGCTCCTTGAATTTCTCGCGGTCCTCAGCCTTCTCTATGCCTTCGAAGGAGGTACCGAGTATCTCCACTCCGCACTCTTCGAGTATGCCTTTGCGGGCCAGCTGTACGGCCATGTTGAGGCCGGTCTGGCCGCCGAGGCCGGGGACTATGGCGTCCGGGCGCTCGTAGCGGATTATTTTGGCTACGTATTCCAGTTTGAGCGGCTCCATATAGACTTTGTCGGCCATCTGGGTGTCCGTCATGATGGTGGCGGGGTTGGAGTTTACCAGGATGACCTGATAGCCTTCTTCCTTGAGGGCCAGGCAGGCCTGGGTGCCGGCGTAGTCGAACTCCGCCGCCTGTCCTATGACGATAGGGCCGGAGCCTATCACCATAACCTTCTTTATGTCAGTCCTTCTTGGCATCTTTCTGTTCCTCCATCATGCTAATGAATTTGTCTATCAGGTGGATAAAGTCCCTCGGGCCGGGGGCGGCCTCCAGCTGGAACTGGACTCCGAATACCTTTTCTTCGCTGTTCTCGAAGCCGGCTATGTAGCCTTCGGGTACCGTGACGTGTGTGGGCTTCAGGCCCGTGCCTTCCAGGCTGCGGAAGAAGTAGCTCTGGTTGAGCACCGCTATGCCTATGCGGCCGCTCTCCAGCTCGCGAACGGGGTGGTCGCCATGTATGCCGCAACCCATCCATTCGGGCCGTGCGCCATAGCTGCAGGCTATTATTTCGGCGCCCAGGCCTATTCCGCATACCGGCAGCCTGCCCTTCAGCTCTTTGAAGAGGGCATTGACCTCAGGTACCTCGGGCACGTTGTCGGGGCCGTTGGACAGCAGTATGCCGTCGGGATTGTATGCCAGTATGTCTTTGGCAGGGGTGTCGAAGGGGACGATGGTTACGTTGCATCCCTTGGTTCCCAGGAGACGCAAAATCGAATGCTTGATGCCGCAGTCGACCGCCACCACGTGGAAACGGTGGTTGGGGGTGCGGGTGAGCCAGCGCTTGCGGCAGCTGACCTGCTTGACGGCGCGGCTGCCTTCCGGGGTCTGCTTTATCAGTTTCAGAGCCTCTTCTACAGGCATGTCAACATCTACGATGGCGGCCTTGGGGCGTCCCAGGTCGCGTATCTGCTTGGTGATCTCCCTGGTGTCCACTCCGCTGACGCAGGGGATGCCGTGCTCTTCCAGCTCTTCTTCGAGAGTCTTGGTGAGGCGGAAGTTGCTTGGGGTGTCGCAGCATTCGCGGACTATGATGCCGTCGATGTAGGACTGCTTGGACTCGTAGTCTTCGTCCGTAATGCCGTAGTTGCCTGCCAGAGGATAGGTGAGAACCACTATCTGCCCGGCATAGGAGGGGTCGGAGATTATCTCCTGGTATCCCACGACCGAGGTGTTGAAAAGGATTTCGCTGACTCTGTCGCAGTCTGCGCCGAACAGAGTTCCGTAGAATTCGGATCCGTTTTCAAGCACCAGTTTCTTCTTGGGTCGAATCATACACTAAATAACCGTTATAATAAGTCTTGACTATTCTTCCGTATACTTGCATTCCGTCGAAGGGGGTGGAGTGGCCCATCGAGAGGAAGGTTCTGCTGTCTATTGTATAAGGGGTGTCCGTGTCTATTTCTACTCTGTCTTGCGGGGCGTCCGGGAGGCGGAAGATGCGGCGCGGGGCTGTGCTCAACACCTCGACCAGCCGCTCCATGCTTATGCGGCCGGGACGCACCAGTTTTGTAAATAGTACCGGGAATGCAGTCTCCAGGCCGACAATGCCGAATGCGCTTCCTTGCAGGCCTTTAGCCTTTTCTTCTGCCGAATGGGGGGCGTGGTCGGTGGCGATTACGTCTATCGTTCCGTCTTTCAGGCCATCGATCAGGGCCTCGCGGTCCTCTGCGCTGCGCAGCGGGGGATTCATCTTCCAGCGGCCGTCTTCCTGCAGGTCTTCGTCGCAGAGGGTGAGGTAATGGGGGCCGGTCTCGCAGGTGACTTTTACGCCGCTGGCTTTTGCCTGGCGGATTATTTCAACGCTCTCTTTGGTGGAGATATGGCACACGTGGTAGCGGCAGCCGGTCTCTGCGGCGAGCTCAAGGTCGCGTGCTATCTGGCCCCATTCGCTCTCGGAGCATATTCCTTTGTGGCCGTGGGTTTTGCAGTACTGGCCGTCGTGGATGTAGCCGTTTTTGAGCAGGGAGTTGTCTTCGCAGTGGGCGGCCAGTATGACGTCCGCTTGAGCTGCAGCGCGCATGGCCTCGCGCATTATGTCTTGGCTCTGCACTCCGCTGCCGTCGTCGGAGAAGGCTACGCAGCTGTTTTTTAGGCTTTGGAAGTCTACCAGTTCTTTGCCCTGGCGGCCCTTGGTGATGGAGCAGTAGGGGAGGACTTTGATGACCGCGTCTTTATTGATGGCCGCCTGCTCTATCGCCAGCGTTTCTGTCGAGTCCGGCACCGGATTCAGGTTCGGCATTGCGCAGACCAGCGTATAGCCCCCGCGTGCAGCTGCCATGCTGCCTGTGCGTATGGTTTCCTTCCAGGTCTGGCCTGGTTCGCGCAGGTGTACGTGAAGGTCTGCGAATGCGGTGAGGGTAATCATCTTTATTCTAACCGTTACTACAAAAAAAAGACAACCCCGGGAGGCTGCCTTTGTTAAATTACATATAGTATTTGACTACTTTGTTCATCACTTTCGTATCGTTTTGCAAAGGTAAAACGAAATCTTTAAACAGGAAAATTTTTTTATAAACATTTGCGTGTGGAAAACGCTTTTCCCTTCGCGCCTCCGGCTCTGCTTGCCGGGGGACTGCCGCGGCAGAACCTTCGCTTCGCTCATCCCTGAAATACGGTTTTTGGGCAAGGTCCCGTTTTAGCCCTGAGACCTTGCCCGCCAATCTGGCTCCTGTAGTTGTAGAATGGATATTGCTGGGCAAGGTCTGCCTTGTGAAATGGGACCTTGCCCAAGAAGAGGAATGCCATAGAAGCAGGTAGGAATAGAAAGAATCGTAAATAAATTCGAAAGAATCGTAAAAATCTGAATATGAACTTCGGATTACTATTTGGAGATTTCAGTATTATATATACCTTTGCAGCAGTAATTATGATTGTCCGCGCAAGCGGTAAAGATGCTTACTTTAAGGCATTTCAGCCCCAACTGAAATGCCTTATTTCATCCAGAAATCTAATAGGGACCTATGGGGTACTTCTACACCCTCCAACGGATCTTTTACGAGCATCAACGCAATCATAATTATGAAAAGACATCCAGTTTTGACGGTGAGTCTGTACTATGAGTTCAGAACTTACAGAACCATAAAAGTGAACGCGCACAAGCGCATTCGCAATGGTAAAGTTGTCAAGGTAAAGTCTCATTATCGTCGCGTTTGGGGACGCCCGATAATAGTTTTAGAACCATAACGACAACGTATTTCTGCATCGACCACAGGTCCCGGGGAGAGCTTCGGCTCTCCTTTTCCGCATTTATAATACATGCCGTATTCAATTTTGAATTTGTTTACTAATTAGTTAACTTTGTGGCGGGCGGTTGTCTATGGTAATTACATATTAAAGGTTGGAAAACACTAAAATGGACAATAAAGAACTTAGACGGTTGAATCTGACACCTATAGAAGATTTGATTGCCGAAGACTTCGGAGAAGTGAATACACCGGAGCGCAATCAGTTTGATATGGAATGTGACGCCTTTGTGATAGGGGAGCAGTTGAAGGCAGAGCGCCGCCGTGCGGGCCTTACCCAGGAGCAATTGGCAGACAGGATTGGCACAAAAAAGAGTTTCATTTCAAGAGTGGAAAAAGGTCGCGCGGATATCCAGCTATCCACTCTTGTAAAGCTTTTCAATGGCCTTGGGCGCCAAATCAGTGTGAGGGTGATATAGCACCTGTTCTGAAATTGAGTGCCAAATTCCTGTTTTCCGGGCAAAGTCCCATTTTGGCTTTGGGACCTTGCACGCCAACTTGGCTCCGGCAGCTGTAGAAAAGGCAAGCCCGGGCAAGGTCCTCCACATAAACGGGTACCTTGCCCGGAATAACATTGAAAAGGAAACAATCAGCCGCAGCCTGTTGAAAACTTCGTTGAAAAATCGGCAAAAACCGTTTGCAAGGTTCGGGGATTCGTTGTAACTTTGTGCCTTGTTGTTAGTGGAATAGTCACAATGAAAGTAGCGGTTATTATGGGCAGTGCCAGTGATTGGGACGTGATGTCTCCGTGCTGCGCCACCCTCGAAGAATTCGGAATCCCTTACGAGAAAAAAGTGCTTAGCGCCCACCGTAATCCGGGCCCTCTAGCGGATTATGTCAAGGCTGCTCCGGAAAAAGGTTGCGAAATCATCATCGCTGGCGCCGGCGGGGCCGCTCACCTTCCCGGTGTAATCGCCGCCCTTACCACTTTGCCCGTCATCGGCATCCCCGTAAAATCCAAAGCGCTCAATGGCCTGGACTCCCTGCTCTCCATCGTGCAAATGCCTTCCGGTATCCCTGTGGCTACAATGGCCATCGACGGAGCAAAGAACGCAGCCCTTTATGCGGTCTCCATCCTGGCCCTCAAGGACGACCGCTTGGCTGCAAAACTGAAGGAGTTCCGCCAGCAGCAGAGCGAAAAGGTCCTCCAGACTGTAATATAACGAGATACCCACCGCCGCCACTGCGCCGGTGGGATTTTTTTGATATGAACCATAGACTGTTTGTAGAAAAAAAGGAAAGGTTCCAGGTGGAAGCCAGGAGCCTGCTTTCAGAATTCAACGAGAATCTGTCGCTGAATCTCAAGAGCCTCAGGCTCGTTAATGTTTACGACCTCTTCGGATTCAGCGATGATCTTATCGACAAATGCCGATACAGCGTGTTCGGCGAGATAGTTACCGATACGGTCAGCGACTCCCTGAACCTCGAAGGCAAGAGATACCTTGCCGTGGAATACATTCCGGGGCAATTCGACCAGAGGGCCTCTTCGGCCGTGGACTGCGTGCACCTTATAGATCCGGACGCTGACGTTGAGATCCGCAGCTCCCGCCTGCTCATCTTCGACGATGATTTCTCCGAGGCCGGCCTGGCCGCCGTCAGGCACTATTTCATCAACGCCGTCGAGTCTCGCGAAAAGGACCTCAGCGTCCTGAAGGCCCCCGGCAAGGCCGACGTGAAGCCCATGGAGAACCTGGACGGCTTCACCGAACTCAAAGAACAAGATCTCGAAGTCTTCTGCAAGTCCCACGGCCTGGCGATGAATGCCGACGACCTCCGCGAGGTGGTGCGCTACTTCAAAGACGAAGGCCGCAACCCTACCGAGACCGAACTCCGTATCCTCGATACATATTGGAGCGACCACTGCCGCCACACCACCTTCAACAGCGAGCTGCAGGAAATCAAGGTTGAGGACTCCTTCCTCAAGCCGGCCCTGGAGGCGTCATTAAAGCAGGCGGAGCACATTCGCGCCGAGCTTGGCCGCGAGCGTAAGCCGTTCTGCCTCATGGAGCTGGCGACCATCGGAGCCCGCTACCTGCGAAGCATAGGTAAGCTGGAAAACCTAGAGGTCAGCGGCGAGAACAACGCCTGCAGCATCTTCGTGGACGTTGACACCCCCGAAGGCGGCACCGAGAAGTGGCTCCTCCAGTTCAAAAACGAGACGCATAACCATCCTACCGAAATAGAACCCTTCGGCGGCGCGTCCACCTGCCTCGGCGGCGCAATCCGCGACCCTTTGAGCGGCCGTGCTTACGTCTACCAGGCCATGCGCGTGACCGGCGCCGGCGACATTAACGCTGCCGTGAAAGACACCCTGCCGGGCAAGCTTCCCCAGCGCGTCATCACCAGGAAAGCGGCCGCAGGCTACTCCAGCTACGGCAACCAGATAGGCCTCGCAACCACCCACGTGCGCGAAATCTTCCACGACGGCTATACCGCCAAGCGACTGGAGGTGGGTGCCGTAGTGGGCGCGGTACGCGCTGCAGACGTACGCCGCGAGGAGCCCGCCCCCGGAGACGTGGTGCTGCTGCTCGGCGGCCGTACCGGACGTGATGGCATTGGCGGCGCCACCGGCTCTTCCAAGAGCCACACCGGCACTTCCCTCGAAACT
>CAMZEC010000016.1 GCA_947305645.1 uncultured Bacteroidales bacterium
GGGGTATTAGCTCAGTTGGTAGAGCGTTAGGTTCGCAATCTAAAGGTCAGGGGTTCGATCCCCCTATACTCCACAAAATAATAGTCCGGCCGCTTTGGCTGGACTATTATTTTATATACCTTTGCATATGCGTTACAAATTGTTGATTCTTTTGCTCTTCATATCCGGCGCAGCCATGGCTCAAAAGCCGGACAGCACCTATGTATTTGCGGAACGCGATGGCAAAGCCCTGTCGCTGGACGTCTATTATCCAGAGGTCGGAGCTCCCACAACCCTGGACGGTATAGCCAAACCGACTATACTTTACGTCTTCGGAGGCGGATTCATCACCGGCCGCCGCAACGACCCGTTTATACTTCCCTGGGTAAAGCATCTGCTTGATGACGGTTACACCTTCGTGGCGATCGACTACCGCCTGGGGCTCAAGGGCGAAAAGCTCGATTTCGGTCTCTTCGGTATAGCAGAAAGCGCAAAGAAGGTCAAAAGGGCTGTAGACATGGGAGTGGAGGATGTCTTCTCCGCAGTGCGTTTCATCGCCGACAACAGCGAAGCCCTTGGCATTGACCCGGATAACATAGTCATTTCCGGCAGTTCCGCAGGGGCTATGATTTCCCTCTCCTCAGAATTGGAGACCTGCTCCCCTACGGAACGTACCGCCATCCTTCCGGAGGGCTTCCGCTTCAAAGGCGTCATTTCTTTCGCCGGCGCGATAATGTCCGATTCCGGCTTGCCCAGGTACATCTCCGAGCCTGCGCCCCAGCTGCTGTTCCATGGTGATGCAGACGAAGCGGTAACATACAAGAAACTGGCATTCGGCAAGCTTGGCTATTACGGCAGCAGTTCGCTGGTAAGCGACATATTCACCAAGAAAGGATACGTATACAACATCTGCCGCTATCCCGGTCACAATCACGACATTGCAGCCGCTATGGAATCCACCTGGCCAGAGCAGAAGCGCTTCCTGGAGGCCAATGTCATACGCGGACAGAGACGAATCGTGGACGCATCCATCACAGACCCCTCTATCCCCGTCTGGAAAAGCATAACCCTCGACTACATCTACAAGCGTTAAATGGACATTGCTGACATTCTGCTGGACGCCCTGCGCGCGTCCATCCTCATCACCGGCATGGTGGTGATCATGATGATGATGATCGAGAGCCTGAACATCAGCTCCAGCGGCCGTTTTTTCCAGCGTCTGCAGGGCTCGAAATTCGGCCAGATAGTGCTCTCGGCGCTTTTGGGGTGGATACCCGGTTGTATGGGCGGCTTTGCTTCCGTATCCCTTTTCTCGCACGGAATGATAAGTTTCGGAGCCCTTGTGGCCATGCTCATAGCCACAGCAGGCGACGAATCGTTCGTGATGCTGACCATCTTCCCCGGCAAGGCGCTATTGATATCGATCCTTTGCCTGGCTGTTGGCATAGCTACCGGCGTCATTATCGACTACCTGGGGCCGAAAGTGGGCCTCAAGCCGCTTACGCTTAAAGCCTGCGGCCATATGGAGCTGCACGAGGAGGACGAACACCACGAGCACGATCACAAGCCTAAGCGCAGTTTCAGCTGGAAACGTGCGCTGCTGTTCGCCGGCATCGCCCTTTATATCGCCGCCCTTGCATCCGGCATGCTCGAACATGAGCATGAGGGTGCCGCAGGGCACGACGAGCACGGATTCAACCTTCTGAGCGAAGACTGGATGAACATGCTCTTTGCAGGCTTAAGCGTATTGATGCTGGCGGTTGCAGCCTTCGGCTCCGACCACTTCGTCGAAGGGCACCTCTGGAGCCACGTCGTGGCCAGGCATGTACCCAAGGTATTCGCTTGGACTTTCGGCGTTCTGGTCCTGTTAGGCTTCGTCACGGAGGTGTTCGACGTTAAGAGCTGGATAAGTGCCAATATACCGCTTATGATACTGCTGGCTACGCTTATAGGCATTATTCCGGAGTCCGGCCCACACCTTATTTTCGTAACGCTGTTTGCCGCAGGAATTATTCCCGCCCCCGTTCTGATTGCCAATTGCATAAGCCAGGACGGACACGCTTCCCTGCCGCTGCTGGCAGAATCTAAAGGAGCGTTCATTCGCGCTAAAGCTATCAACTGTGTAGTAGCGCTTATAATAGGTTTCATCTTATTGTTAGTATTATGAGAAAGTTCGCTTTTGTCCTGGCCATTATGTTGTGTGCCTGCACTGCACAGGAAGGCCGCTGGTCCGCCGAAAAGGCCAACCAATGGTACGCCCAGCAACCCTGGCTCTCCGGCTGCAATTTCATCCCGTCCAACGCCATCAACCAGATCGAAATGTGGAGTGCGGACACATGGAGTCCTGAACTCATAGACACCGAACTGAGCTGGGCCGATGAACTCGGCTTCAACACCATGCGCGTTTTCCTCAGCAGCGTCGTCTATCAGAACGACCCCGAAGGCCTCAAAACCCGCATGAACGAATTCCTCAGGATCTGCGACCGCTACGACATACTTCCCCTTTTCGTCTTCTTCGACGATTGCTGGGACCCTGAATCAGCATACGGCAAACAACGGGATCCCAAGCCGGGAATTCATAACTCGGGATGGGTACAGGACCCTTCCAAAGCCCGCCGCAAAGACACGCTCACCACATATCCCGAGCTGGAAAAGTACATGAAGGACATACTCGTATCCTTCGGCCGGGACAACCGTATCCTGGGCTGGGATCTTTACAACGAGCCCGGTAACAGCGGATACGGATACAGCAGTTTCCCTCTATTAAAGAACAGCTTTAAGTGGGCACGAGAAGCAGCTCCTACCCAACCTGTTACGGCTGGTGTTTGGACTGCCGGATTACCCGATTACAATGCTTTCCAGCTTGAGAACTCGGACATTATTTCCTTCCACGAGTACGGCACGCCCGATAAGATGAACGAAACCATCGACACCCTGGCGGTCCGGGGCCGTCCGCTGATCTGTACCGAATATATGGCCCGAACCCGCGGCAGCTTGTTCTCCACCGTGATGCCCATACTCAAGGAGCGCAACGTCGCTGCCATAAACTGGGGCTTCGTATCCGGAAAGACCAATACCATCTTTGCATGGGACACTCCCCTGCCCGACGTGACCGAGCCGGAGGTCTGGTTCCACGACATCTTCCGCACCGACCATACTCCATACGATCCCGCCGAGATAGAGGTAATCAAGCGTTGCAATGCCATCATACCTGCAAATTGAGAACATCTCCAAGTCTTACGGGACCAAGGTTCTGTTCGACCATATAGGATTCAACATCAACGAGGGTGACAAAATCGCCCTGGTCGCTCCTAACGGCACGGGCAAAACCTCCCTCCTGCGCATTCTTGCGGGTAAGGACAAGTCCGACTCCGGCGGCAGCATAAAGTTCCTCCGCGACGTGCGCATAGCCTTCCTGGAGCAGGAATACAACTATAATTCTCAGCTTACTGTCGGGCAGCAGCTCGCCACTGATGATTTCGAACATGAATTACGCATACGCCGTATCCTGGACGAACTGGGCCTGAGTCCGGATAAAAGGATGTGCGAGCTCTCCGGAGGCGAGGTCAAGCGCGTTGCCATTACTGAAATGCTGGCTGCAGACGCCGATTTTCTGATTATGGACGAGCCCACCAACCATCTGGACCTGGACGCCATAGAGTACCTGGAAAACGCCCTCAAACGCTCCCGCTGCACCCTCTTCATGGTTTCCCACGACCGCTATTTTCTGGACAGGGTATGCAACACCATCATGGAAATGGACCGTGGCTCTATCTACATCTACCGCGGCGACTATGAGAACTTCCTGCAGAAGCGCGACGAACGTATCAGCAACTACAACGCCGAGACCGAGCGCGTGCGCAATATCCTGAGGCGCGAGCTGGAGTGGATACACGCAACGCCTTGCGCCCGAACCGGCAAGGCCAAATACCGTAAGGAGGCATTCAAGGAGATAAAGGCAAGGGCGGAAGACACTTACACGGTAAAGCGCATTTCCATGGATGGCCTTTCCGGCTCCGGATACCTCGGCAAACAGGTGATTGACTGTAAAGACCTCTGCTTCGAATGGCAAGGCAAGCCCCTGATCGACCACTTCACTTATAACTTCCAGCGCGGCGAGCGGGTAGGAATTGTAGGCGGCAACGGCATTGGCAAAAGTACCTTCCTGAATCTGCTGGCTGATAGCAGCGTCCCTGCCGTAAAGCGCGGCGAATCGGTGCGCATCGGATACTACCGTCAGACCGGAATGGAATTCAGGCCGGACGACACAGTCATGGAAGTAGTCCCCGACACCCGCCTGCTGGAGCGTTTCCTTTTCCCTCACGAAATGTGGAACAACCGCATCGACCGCTTGTCCGGTGGCGAAAAGAGGCGGCTTTACCTGCTTACCGTTCTGATGCAGGAGCCCAACGTACTCATACTTGACGAGCCTACGAACGACCTCGACATCGTAACCCTTAACATACTTGAAGAGCATCTTCTCGACTTCAAAGGAACCCTGCTGATTGTGACCCACGACCGCCATTTCCTCGACCGCCTCGTCGACCACCTCTTCGTATTCTGCGGAGGTGGCGTCATCAAGGACTTCATTGGCGGCTACAGCGAGTACCGCAGCTACATTGAGGACCTCCGCAAAGAGGAGCGCGCTCGCCTGCAGGCCGCAGAGCCGAAGCCCGTCCGGGAGAAACCCAGGGCGGATGCACCCCGCAAGCTAAGCTGGAAGGAAAAGCGCGAGCTGGAGCAGCTGGAGGCCGATCTGGAAGCCCTCAACGCCGAGCAGAAGGAACTGGAAGTCCTGCTTGCCGGCGGCACCGACGACTATCAGCGCATCACCGCCGCCTCCGCCCGCTACCAGGCCGTCAAATCGGAAATCGACGTAAAAGAGACCCGCTGGCTGGAACTCAGCGAACTGCAGTAGCAGCTATTGCGTAGCGAGACAGGAGGCTCTCGCGACAACCCGTGGCCGCCCGTGGCCACGTGAACGGGAGGGGCCCGCAAGCGCAGCGCAGTGGGAGGGATGAGCGAAGCGAAGGTATGTCGCGAGAGCCCCCTGCAAGCGGAAGCAAATAGCTACTTGCCGAAAATGTCGTTCCAGCTGCTGATGCCGATAACGCTGAGGTAAGGGTCGAAGACTGCGGCCTCATTGGCGGTGCCGGCGGCTTGCCAGACATACCATGCCGGCTTCTTGCCGTTGGGATCTTCAGAATCGTCCGGGAAGCGGCGCAAACCGATTCGCAGACCGCCTTCGGCCCTGTTGTCTTGCCAGTTATGCCACTGAATGCCGTCTATGCCGTCCAGGGCAGCGACCTTCTTCCAGGCCCACGCCGCACCTGCAGCCTGACGGGCCAGATCCTCTGCGCTGTACGAAGGCGAATTGGTACCGTTCTCAGACAGGAAGAGAATACGCTTCTGCGAGCCCTTGAAATAATGGGCCTTGTCCAGCATCCAGTCGCTCACCACTTCCAGATTCTTGAACGTACAATAAGGCGAATCCGCAGCATAAGTAGCCGACGTATCATCCTTCCAAAACTCAGGCTTATTAAGATTCTGCGGATAAGGATGATATGCAACACCCCACAAGAAATCCCCTTCTGCCGCACTGAACTTGCAAAGGTCCTCCAGCAGGCTCCTGGAAGCATACTGATACTCCTTCTTGGACCAGCTGTGGGTCAGCGAAATCAACACGGAAGCATGCGGGTCGTATTTATGCACAATGTTGTGGCATATACGCATGGACTTCACGTATGAGTCCATATAGCGCCATTCAGGCTGGTCGCCCATATTGGTCCACTCCTTCTGGGCATCCACCTCGTTATGCATAATCCAATGGTGGATACGGCCATAAGTACTGGATGAATACCGCTTGGCGAGAAAATCCAGAACGGCAGCATATACGTTCACGGCATTCGCCGCGGTTAGGTTGGGCATACTGTAGTTGCCGCCGTCATTCTCGGGATGCTTCATCAACGCAGTTGCCTTGGAGTTAGTATCCGACTGCCTGTTCAGCAAGATTGCAGAAACCACTATCCCCCTTCTGCTGCATTCAGCCATCACCTTATCGAACGACGCTACGTTACCTTTATCCATATAATAAGTCACGCCGCCATACTTGTGTTCCAGAGTATAGTTGCCGGACTGTACCGTATTGACTATCGAATTCAGCAATATATTGATAGTAACGCTTGTAATGCCAAGGTCATCAAGGTCGGAGACATTGTTGTTGCGGATGAAGCCTCCAAGTCCCTTCTTGGTCTTGGGGCGAAGCTCCGCAGGGTCGCTTTCCGCATTAATCTCGTCTGCATAACGCGCATGCGAGCACAATGTTCCGTCGCTCTTGACCACGGCAAAGCGGGACAATAGTCTGTCGTAGGCACTTAATCCGTCCCTGGATACAATACGGCTGAACTTTACGCTGAAAGAACCGTCGCTGATTTCCACTTTGTTCGGGAAAGAGCTCATTTCCGTCACGTTCTCCCACGGAGCAATGTCGGCTACGTAATAAGAGCCCGCGCCATCTGTGCGGCCGCTTACGGTCACTTCAGAAGCGCCCACTGTCACTTTTGTAACGGAACAGGGGAACGACTTACCCAGATAATCCCCTATACGCGCTGCTTCAGCGCCCTTCCCTTCAGCCTTTTTGAGCGCCTCTTCGTAAGCCTTCTGCTCGTCTTCGTTCATCTCCCGGATCTGGAAGTTCCTGATCAGAATCTTTATGCCTTTCTTATTGCCGAAGTCAAGGCGCAAATTCTCTCCTTTCGCGCCCCAGGAATAGCTGGCGCGGTCTTCAGCAATGTTGCAACTGCAAATCTTCCACTCATCTCCCGTGCTTGCCGGAACAGGGCCGAAGTGCCTCGAGCGGTTCTCAGCTATAGCTTTGCCGTAAAAAACCTGCAGGTCGTCCACTCCGGCAGAGCACTTATAGTCAAAGCTGAGAATCCTGTGCTCATCTTCCAGATCCTGGCTAAGGCCGGCTACATAGATATAAGGATCGGTGCCTGTAGTCGTCAACTGCCACTCTCCGGCCGACTCGTCATAAGACATAGTGATATCATACTTGCCTTTTTCTACAAATGAAAGACTCACCGGTTCCACATGCCTGGGCTCAGGTGCCGGAGGATCCACTACCTCCGGTTCATCCGGACCGGGAGCCGGATCGTCGGGCTCCTCTACAGGCGCCGGCTCGCATGACAGCAGATACAAAGGCAGAAATGCGAGGAGCAACAGTTTCACTTTCATAGCATTACTTCTTTTTCCGGTCGCTCAGCAGGAACAAACCGCTGACAGACAGACCGCTTATAATATGCCATACACCCCACCAGGCAGTAATGACCAGCATTCCTCCGTGAGGAGGCAGGCCGGCAAAAATGCTCGTACCAAGCAGCAGGGCAAGCCCCAGACCGCTGTTCTGGATTCCGGTTTCTATGGTAAGGGTCCTGCGATCTGCCTTGGGCACCTTGAACAGAGTACCGACGCTGAAGCCGGTAAGCAGAGCCAGCAGGTTATGAACCAGAACTATTAGGAATATGTATTCGATGCACTGCAGGAAGGCCACGCGATTGCTCCAGAAAGAGAGCACCACCATAGCTACGAAAAAGATGATGCTGAACCACTGCATTGGCTTCTTGAGCTTCCCGGCTAACTTGGGCAGATACTGCGACGTAAGGATACCAAGTGTCAGAGGAATGCCCAACAAGATGAAAATAGTCTTGAAAACGTCCCAAAGAGGAATTACAAGCTGAGGCACGTCTGCGCGTACGCTGGCTATGTCCAGATACAGGTTGCCGTAAAGCCAAAAGTTGAACGGGGTCATCAGCACGCAGAGCGCCGTACTGATTGCCGTAAGGCTGACGGAAAGCTCGACATTCGCCTTGCTGAGAGAAGACATGAAGTTGGAGATGTTGCCTCCCGGACAGGATGCCACCAGTATCATACCCAGTGCCATCGACCAGTTGATCCACTTTCCGAACAGAAGTGTAAGGCCGAATGTGAGAAGCGGAAGCAGCACCAGCTGCGAGCACATTCCGAGTATCACTGATTTAGGCTTGCGGAATACCTCCACGAACATTCTGGGCTTTATTCCCAAAGCCACGCCGAACATTACAAATGCAAGAACGATGTTGATGGTGTTCATACCACCGGCATTCATCGTCACGTTAATACTGTCCAGCAATTCGAATACAGAACTATCCATTGGTTATTTAAGGTTATCTTGTTCAAACATTGCCATACGCTCGTCCAGGAGCGGATATATATCTTCGTGCATAAGGCTCACGCATGCGCGAACGCCTTCCTGCCTGCTCCCTGTAGTAGCAAGGCTGATACAGCTCACGCCGTAAGCGATCAGGGCAGGAAGCAGACGGGCCGAACTCCAGTTTCCGTATCCGAGGGAGAAGAAGAATCCGTCGCCCACTCTCTGGGTTACGTCCATGTCGTAAACTATATGGAAGCCGTGCCGGAGGAATATTTCCTTTACTTTTGCAGCCCTGCGCTCATAGTCACGGGTATCCTCGATAAAATCAATGGTTCCGTCGCAGGAGAGGCGCATCATCTCTGCATAACCGTACTGTGTGGAAGTAGTACAGCCGCTGGTAATCATATACAGGATGGAGGCTATCAGGGTCTGGCCGAATACACCGGCATCGTGATAACGTTCGGCCAAAGCGGGATACTGCCTGACGAAGAGCTTATCGCTGATGCAGGCCAAAGCCATACGCTGGCCGGCATAGCTGTAAATCTTGGATGACGAAAGCAGAAGTATGTAATTATCCGTATAGCGGGCCACGGTGGGGAGGAAAGGAGGTACGAAGGGATGTCCCAGGTCCTTCCTGTAATCCATGCAGAAATATGCCAGGTCTTCCAGCACGACTGCGTCGTAGCGGGTGGCGAGCTCCCCTATTACCTGCAGCTCTTCCTCTTCCAGACATATCCAGGCGGGATTGTTGGGGTTGGAATAGATTATGGCGGCCACGTCTCCGCCGGACAGCAACTCCTCCAGCTTGGGCCTGAGTTTGGCTGCACCGCGGTACGGGTAGATGTCGAACGCTTTCCACTCTATCCCCAGAATACGAAGCTGAGCCTTCTGAATCGGGAAGCCGGGATCGATAAAAAGCACCTTGTCCTTGCCGGGAATACGCTGCGTGCAAGCGGCAAAAGCGCCGAAAGAAGCGGCAACGGAGCCTGTAGTGGGCACGATGGACCGTGGACTCACATCCACGTCTATAAAGGCTTTCACGAAGCGGGATGCGGCCTCCTTGAGCTCTGGCACACCGTCGGCAGGAGGATATTTGGCACCGACTCCGGCATCCAGGGCACGCTTTTCGGCCTCTATGCCGAAGCGGTTGGCCGGCAGTCCCGGGGACCCCTGGTCCATACGTATGAAAGGTATTCCAGTCTTGCGTTCCAGGTATTGGGCGACAAGAAGCACCTCCCCAATAGATGCGGAGGCCAGGTCCGTCACGTTGTTGGCGGCGCAGGCGGCGGCCACCGCATCCTCACTGAACAGCCTCATAATCTCTTTGCGCCTGAAGCGTCAGCAACACGGGAAACGGTTGATGACTTGATATTCTCTATACTCACCTGAGGCTCATTCTTGAAATACAATGCCGAGCCACCGTTAAGATTGAGGGTAAGACTGCGGTAAGCGGCCTGGTAAAGTGCGCATACGCTGGTCATGTTGATCCTGGCGTCAGGAACTTCGAATCCCATGGCGTTGACCTCCGATGTGCCGCTGAGACTGTATGTAATGCTGTCTCCAGTGCCGTAAAGTGTCATAGTGGAATTAGACTTGGTTTTTATCTCCATATGAACGGTACGGCTCTTGGCTACTACTTTCGAAGACCCCTGAAGGGAATATGCTGAATCTTCCGATGTTTCGACAATAGTGAGATTCGAAGAATTGGAAGTATCGACCTCAAGTTTGGTGCAAGACACCTTCACATCTGCAGTACTCTTGTTCTGCAAAGATATTTCCACCTGCTGGGAACTGACTTCCAGATTGTTCATATTGGAATTGTCATCCAGGTCGAAGGAAACCCTGGCTTTATCAAACACATCTTCGGAGTCGCAGAGTACCGCCTTGTCGTCAAGTTCTACGGAGCGGATCAGCTCCGGCACATATATGACTGCGGAGAAAACCGGATCGGGGGTACCTTTGCCCCTGAACTGGCGTTTGACCTCCGAGGGAACGCGGCGCTCGTCAATGTCTATAGTCAGCACGTTGTCGCTAACCCTGCATACAATGTAGTCCATGTAGGATTCCTCTACGGTAATCAGGGCCCTGTAGTCTGACCCTCTGACAAGGCTGACAGAAAAAGTACCGGCCACTTTCAAATGATTGAAAGGAGTCAGGTTAATGCTGGACTGCTTGATGGCCGCCCCGGCAGAAAAGCCGGAGAGCAGGGAAAGCAGCATAGCAGAAAGTATCCACTTTTTCATAACTCTATTCTATTAGCGAGCCCCATTCATCCGTCTTTGCATCCAAATCCCTCTTGCACTCCAGATAAGAACGGGTAAGCTCCATTATATCATCTTCCGGTCCGGGGGTGGAGAGAATCTTCTCTATTTCCGCCATCCTGGACTCCAGTTTCTCAATTTCGCACTCAAGATAAGAAATTCTGTTCTTTTTCTTGCGGTCCAGCTTATTTTTTTCTTTCTGTTCTTTGTACGCGCTGTCGTATTTCACAGGCTGTTCCTTGGCCACAACGGCATTACGTTCAAGTTCCTGCAGGTTTTCCAGCCTGCGTCTGGCGAGGAACTCGTTAACTCCTCCCAAATGCTCTCGCACCTTTCCGTCCCTGAACTCATACAACTTGTCTACAAGCCCATCCAGAAAATCTCTGTCGTGGCTTACAACAATCAGCGTGCCATCATAAGACTTGAGGGCCTGCTTGAGTATGTCTTTGGACTTGATATCCATGTGGTTAGTAGGCTCGTCCAAGGCCAGCAGGTTGTGGTTCTGAAGCATTAGTTTGGCCATTCCGAGCCTTGCTCTTTCTCCACCGGAAAGCACGGAAACCCGCTTGTCTATATCTTCTCCACGAAAGAGGAACTGAGCCAGCAAATCACGAAGCTTAGTACGTATATCCCCTACCGCAATGCGGTCCAGGGTACTGAAGACAGTTTCTGTTTTGTCCAGTATTTCCTCCTGGTTCTGAGCGAAATAACCAAGGTCGACGTTATGTCCCAAACGGCTCTCGCCGGCCAGCGGCTGCAGCTCTCCAGCTATTACTCTCATAAGGGTTGTCTTACCTTCGCCGTTGCGGCCTACAAACGCCACCTTCTCGCCTCTCTTGATTTCTATATCAGCGTCTGTGAACACCACTTTCTGAGGGTAGCCGGCACTCAGACCGGCAGCCTTGTAAACCAGGTCTCCGGAACGAGGTGCAGGCGGGAACTTTACCGTCAGCTTAACTTTATCGGTCTCATCTATCTCTACCCTGTCGAGCTTTTCCAGGGCCTTTATGCGGCTCTGAACCTGATTGCTCTTTGTGGGCTTGTAGCGGAAGGCCTGGATAAACTCCTCGGTTTTCTGAATCATGCGTTGCTGATTCTCGTATGCGGCGGTCTGCTGGGCGATGCGTTCCTCCCTAAGTACCAGGTATTTTGAATATGGTACCTTGTAGTCAGGGATATGCCCGAGCATTATTTCCACGGTGCGGTTGGTTACGTTGTCCAGGAACTTGCGGTCATGTGACACCAGCAGCAGGCTGCAGCGGCGGGCCTTAAGGTAAGACTCAAGCCACTCTATAGACTCTATGTCAAGGTGATTGGTAGGCTCATCCAGCATCAGCAGATCGGGCTGGCGGAGAAGTATCTTGGCCAATTCTATGCGCATGTTCCACCCCTGGCTGAAGGTCTCGGTCTTGCGGGCGAGTTCGTCGTCGCGGAAGCCAAGGCCGCGCAGGGTCTTGCGTGCCCGAACTTCGGGAGTCTCGCTCTGGGTGGTCGCCAGGCGGTCGTTCAGCTCGCCGAGTCGCTCTATCAGTGCGGAATACTCCGTAGACTCGTAATCATCCCGTTCTCCCAGCTCCGCAGTTACCTGGCGAATCTCTTCTTCCAGGCCGTTGGACTCGCTGAACACGGTCATGGTCTCCTCCAGCACGCTGCGTCCCTTATGATGCTCCATCAGCTGCGGCAGGTAACCAATCGTCATACCGGAAGGTTTGTCGATTCGGCCTGAGCTCGGGCTCTGGAGGCCCATTATCAACTTCATGACGGTAGATTTCCCCGCCCCGTTGCGTCCCACAAGACCAATCTTGTCGGTTTCGCTAATGTGGAAATTGATGCCGTCCAGCAAGACAAAGCCGCCGTAGGCAACGGTTACGTTATCAATCGATACCATTGGAACGGGGACACATCAGGATGGAAATCTCATACATCAGATAAAGGGGCGCGGCCACTATAAGCATGGACAGCGGATCCGCCGGCGTAACCAGGGCGGCGAGCACCAGCACCGCCACCAGAGCGTAACGCCGGCCGCTGCGCAACTGCTTGCGGTCCAGGATTCCAAGGCGCGAAAGAGCCCAGATCACCGTCGGAAACTCGAACGCCACTCCCACCAGCAGTACGGTGGAAGTAAACATGGACATGTAGGAACCGATGGTGATGGCATTGGTAACATGGGAACTGACACTGTAGTTCATAAAGAACTGCACGCAGGCGGGCAGTACAAGAACATAACCTACAACGACGCCCAGGTAGAAAAAGCCAGTGGCCATAAGAAAGGCTCCGCCTACGGCTTTCTTTTCCTTTTCATACAGGGCAGGTGCAATAAAGCGCCATATTTCCCAAATTAGGTATGGGAAAGCCAGGATAAGGGCCGCCCCGAATGCCGCCTGAAGGTGTACGAAGAACTGGGCGGCCATCTCCACGTTTATCATGTCGAGTGAGAAAGACCAGCCCAGGATGCGGTATATGAAGAATTCAGGCGACGCCGGCAAAAAGATAAGCCAGAACAGCTGCTTCTTGAAAATGAAGCCAAGGACGGCAAAGATGCACAGAGCGATTATCGAGCGGAACAACGTTCCCCTCAATTCCTCGAGATGGTCCCAGAAGGACATCTCGCGCTCTTTGCCGCCGTCAGCCACGTCTAGGCCTCCGGCTCCTTGGGCTCTTCCTTGGCCTTGGGTGCTTCAGCAGGCTTGGAAGGAGTATCCGCGCTGTTGATCTGGTCTTCGACCTCGTTTATACCTTCCTTGAAGCTCTTTACGCCTTTGCCGAGTCCCTTCATGAGTTCGGGAATTTTCTTTCCTCCGAAGAGGAGAAGGATCACAAGGGCGATAATTATTATCTGCCAGGGGCCTACTACGCCGAGTGGATAAACTACCATATTCAGTGTTGTTTAAGATTGTCAAAGGGATTTAAGGGATGCCTCAAGCGCTTCAATACGAGCCAGAGCGTCGGACTCTTTCTTACGCTCGTTATCCACTACCGCCTGGGGTGCGTGTGCCATGAAGTTTTCGTTACCCAGCTTGGCGCGAACGCCTGCCAGGAACTTGCGCTGGTGCTCAAGCTCCGCCTCCAGTTTGGCACGCTCCTGTCCAGCGTCTACAAGGCCCTCCAAAGGTACGTTGCACTTGATAGTTCCAACTATGAAACCGACTGATGCGCCGGAGCTCTGTTTAACGAACTCGGAGATATTGGCGGCCTTGGCGATCACAGGCAGCAACTCTGCCGGCAACTCCCCTTCCAGCTGCAGCTTAAGCGCTTCCTTCGGGGCAATCTGTTTCTGGGCACGAACGGCACGAACGCCGGCAACTATCTGCCGTGCCTGATCGAAAGCGGCCAGGAAAGCCTCGTCGCACGGTCCTGCAACCGGGGTGCGTTCGAACATAATGGTTTCGCCGGGACGCCTCTCCGCCATCGAATGCCAAATCTCCTCCGTAATGAAAGGCATCACGGGATGGATGAGTTTGAGCAGCTTGTCGAAGAAGCCAACGGTAGCATCGTACGTGTAGCCGTCTATGCCCTCTCCGAAGGCGGGCTTGATGAGCTCCAGGTAGGTGCTGCAGTAGTCGTCCCAGAATAGCTTGTATATCGCCATGAGGGCGTCGTTGATGCGGAACTTACGGTAGTGGTCCTCCACCGTGGTGATGGTGCGGGACAGCAGGTTGTCGAACCATTTGACGGCCACGCGGGCGGATTCGGGCTGACGTCCGTTCTCCTCTACCCTCCAGCCGTTTACAAGGCGCCAGGAGTTCCAGATCTTGCCGCAGAAGTTGCGTCCCTGCTCGACCTGCGACTCGTCGTAGAGGATGTCGTTGCCGGCGGAGGCGCAAAGCAGCATGCCCAGACGCACCGAGTCGGCGCCATACTTCTCGAAAAGCACCAGAGGGTCGGGGCTGTTGCCGAGGGTCTTGCTCATCTTGCGGCCGAGCTTATCGCGCACGATACCGGTGAAATAGACGTTGCGGAAAGGCACGTCGTTCATGAATTCGCCGCCTGCCATAACCATCCTGGCCACCCAGAAGAAAATGATATCCGGGCCGGTCACCAGATCGCTGGTGGGATAGTAGTAACTGAGGTCACGGTTGGGCTTGTGGTCAGGATGACCGGGACGCTCCGAATCGAAGACGCTGATAGGCCAGAGCCAGCTGCTGAACCAGGTGTCCAGCACGTCCTCGTCCTGCTTCAGGTCGGATGCAGAGACTGCCGGATTGATGGCCTTGGCAGCCTCCAGAGCCTTTTCTGCCGTTTCCTCCACCACCACGCCGCCATCGGGCAGATACCATGCGGGTATGCGCTGGCCCCACCAGAGCTGGCGGGAGATGCACCAGTCGTGGGCGTTCTCCATCCAGTGGCGGTACACGTTGCGGTATTTGTCGGGAATGAGCTTAATCTTACCGGACTCCACGGACTCGAGGGCAGACTTTGCCAGCTCCTCCAGTTTGAGGAACCACTGCTTGCTGAGCTTGGGCTCGATAACAGCGTCCGTACGTTCGCTGTAGCCGACGGGAGAGATGTACTCCTCCACCTTCACCAGGTTGCCGGCCTCTTCTAGCATCTTGCATATCTTCTTGCGGGCCACGAATCGGTCTTCGCCAACCAGGATCTGAGCGTTCTCGTTCAATTTTCCGTCGTCGTCCAGAATTTCCAGGATAGGAAGGTCGTGACGCTGACCGATAGCGTAGTCGTTAACGTCATGTGCGGGGGTCACCTTAAGGCAACCGGTACCGAAATCCATCTCAACGTAGTCATCCTCGATAACAGGTATCTCCTTGTTGATCAGAGGAATGAGCACCTTCTTGCCACGCAGCCAGTGATAACGCTCGTCTGCAGGATTCACGCAGATGGCGGCATCTGCCATAATGGTCTCCGGGCGCGTAGTGGCTATAGTAAGGAACTCCTTGGTAGGATTTCCCTTGCCGTCTGAGATGAAATAGCGCAGATGGTAGAAATGGCTCTTGGTATCGCGGTGGATCACCTCGTCATCGGAGATGGCGGTGTGGGCCACGGGATCCCAGTTGACCATACGGTAGCCGTGGTAAATCAGCCCCTTTTTGTAGAAATACACGAAGGTGGCGATGACGGCGTCGCTGAGGGCAGGCTCCATGGTAAACTTGGTGCGGTCCCAGTCACAGGAGGCGCCGAGCTTGCGAAGTTGCTGCAGGATTATGCCGCCGTGTTCTTCCTTCCATGCCCAGGCATGCTTCATGAACTCCTCGCGGGTCAGGTCTTCCTTGCGTATCCCCTGCTCCTTGAGGCGCGCCACCACCTTGCTCTCGGTGGCTATGCTGGCATGGTCGGTTCCGGGTACCCAGCAGGCGTTTTTGCCGTCCATGCGGGCTTTGCGGATAAGAACGTCGTTAAGTGTGTTGTTGAGCACATGGCCCATATGCAGTATGCCGGTAACGTTGGGCGGCGGTATGACTATGGTATAAGGTTCCCTGGAATCGGGTTCCGAATGAAAACATCTGTTCTTCAGCCAATAGGCATACCACTTGTCCTCGACCTCGGCGGGATTGTATTTCGTATTCAGTTCCATATCTTGCAAAGATAACATTTTTACACTAAATTTGTGGGTCTGACACTTATATTTTTTATTGTATGGAAGAGAATAAACAGATACAGCTTGACCTCAAGCCCGAGGTAGCAAAAGGTAACTATTCCAACCTGGCCATCATAAGTCATTCACACAGCGAGTTTATCATAGACTTCGCAACCATGCTTCCCGGCCTCCCCAAGCCGGAAATCGGGAGCCGCATCCTTATGACTCCGGAGCATGCCAAGAGGCTTCTCAACGCTCTGGCCGACAATATCGGCAAATATGAATCCCAGTTTGGCCCGATAGAGCTTCCCGGCTCCCCCAAAGCCACTTTCAACCTCTCCGACTTCAATCCTAATGGAGCCAAATCTTAAGGCGGTTAGAGCAATCGTCTTCGACATAGACGGCGTGATGACTGACGGCAGCGTACTGTGCGACGCCAATGCCGAGCCACTGCGTATCTATAACGAAAAAGACGGCCACGGTCTGCGCATGGCCGCCCTGAACGGCTACATTCTGGTAGTCATCACGGGCGGGCATACGGAAGCCGTGCGCAAGCGTATGACAGACTATGGCGTCCCCTATGAAAATGTATATCTGAAAGCCCGTAACAAGCTGAAGATAATTCAAGGAGTATGTGAGCGTTTCGGCCTGGCACCTGAAGAAGTTCTTTATATGGGTGACGACATCCCTGATGTAGGTGCGATCAAGTTTGCGGGCGTTGGCGTTGCACCTGCCGACGCAGCCGAAGAAGCACGCCAGGCTGCAGACATCGTAGCCCCTATGGGCGGCGGCCGCGGCTTCGTGCGATGGACGCTGGAGAAAGTAATGAAAGCCCAGGACAAATGGGTATTCGACGTAGGCAAATATGAAAAAATGTTCTAAACGGATAATCCTTGGCAGCGGCTCCCCCAGAAGACGCGAGCTGCTTGCCGGGCTTGATGTTGAATTCACTGTAGATACAGGCAACACATTTGAGGAGTCCGTTCCGAAGGGGAGCGTACCGGAGGATGTCGCCCTGCTGATGGCCCTTGGCAAATCCCACGGCTTCCACAGGCCTCTGGAGGCAGATGAGCTGCTGATTACGGCAGATACCGTGGTAGTAGTGGACAACCGGGTACTTGGCAAACCCCACAGCCGCGAGGAAGCCGTAGCCATGTTGCGTGAACTCTCCGGCAAACCACACAAGGTTATCTCCGGCCTGGTTTTCCGCACCGCAGCCAAAGAGCGCAGCGTAACCGATGTTACAACCGTTTACGTAAGCCCGCTGGATGATGACGATATCAACTATTACATAGACACTTACAAGCCCTTCGACAAGGCGGGGGGCTACGGTATCCAGGAATGGCTGGGGTATGCCTCCATGGGCCATATAGAAGGATCGTTCTATAATGTGATGGGCTTCCCTGTTCACCGGGTTTGGGAGCTGCTTCAGGAGTTCGCCTGATGGAACTCCCCTCCCGCTTTACCTATCCTTTCTGCTACGTGCCGCATCCTCTTGTCGCAGATGCGGCGCGTGCGTTGATACGGAAGCTGGACTACGGCATGCCGCCGGCCGAAGATCTCCGCGAGGGCAAGATGCTCGGAGTGCTGATAACAGACAAGGGGCCGCGCTACGCCTTCAGCGGGCTGGTCGGCGGGCACTCGGTGCTGCCAGGCTTCGTGCCACCGATATACGACCTTACCAAGGGCTACTTCAAGGAGCGCGAGGCAGAGATTTCCGCAATGCCGGACGGCCCGGAAAAAGCGGCTGCTTCTGCAGAACTGCAGGACTGGATATTCCGGCAATACAAGGTTCACAATGCCATTGGAGAGGAGCTTTCGGTAGCTGAAATCTTCGAGCAGAAGGGTCTGGTACCTCCCGGAGGAACTGGTGACTGCGCAGCTCCAAAGTTACTTGAGTTCGCATATCGTAACGGATTGAAACCCATTGCTATGGGTGAATTTTGGTATGGCCGCAGCCCGTATCGCGAAGTACGTGAGCAGGGGCGGTTCTACCCTTCCTGCACCGGCAAGTGCGGACCGCTCCTGACCTGGATGATGAGGGGCCTCGATGTTGAGCCAAATCCCCTGGATTCCGCCCTCGGTTCTCCGGAAGAGCCGCAGGTGCTGTACGTTGACGACTCAATAATTGTCGCCGACAAACCATCCGGCATGCTGTCCGTCCCCGGCCGCACAGGAGCCGCTTCCCTGCTGGAATGGCTCCGGGACCGCTACGGAGCCACCGTAGAGAGCTGCCACCGCCTGGATATGGATACCTCCGGCATCATGGTATTCGCCCGTTCGGTAGAATGCAAGGCTGAACTTGAACGCCAGTTCGCCTCGAGAGAAGTGCGGAAGGCCTACCGCGCCCGCCTGGACGGAGGCCCATGGAATCACGGAACGAAAGGCACCATCGCCCTGCCACTCATTCTCGACTATTACGACCGCCCGCGGCAGATGGTGGACCATGAGCACGGCAAACTGGCTGTTACGGAATACGAAGTTCTGGAAATACTGCCCGACGGCAGCGCAGACGTGCTTTTCCGCCCCCTCACCGGCCGCTCACACCAGATCCGCGTGCATGCAGCACACGTACGCGGCTTGGGACACCCCGTGCGTGGTGACAGGCTCTATGGCAGCGGCCACCCGGGAGAACGTCTCTGGCTTCGCGCCTGCGGCCTGCAGTTCAGGCATCCCGTCAGCAATGAACTGATGAAGTTTGGGGAAAGGGTATAAAAGAAATGAGTTGGTGTCTCACGACAACAACTCATACTAACCACATAATTAATAACACTAAAACTAATAACCAATAGGCTGTGAGGAGAACCCTCATCATTCAACCCAATGCAAAGGTAATACTTATTTTTTGAATTGCAAATATTTTTGAAAAAAATTTAAGAATTATTTGTCACTTTGTGTTTCAGTGTGTTACGATTTAGTAAAATTTTCAATAAGGGTATTGTCTTGCACCGTATCGGATCTCGCCGGGAGGCTTCCCGACAGAATATGATTGCAGAATTTGTAATTTCAAATAATTGATGTATCTTTGCAATCCCTCCGGTGCGTTGGCCGAGTGGCTAGGCGCAGGTCTGCAAAACCTGTCACAGTGGTTCGATTCCGCTACGCACCTCCAAAAATGCCCCTACAGCTGTCTGTAGGGGCATTTGCTTCGGCAGCGCGTACCGCAATACCTTTGATTTGTAAAGGTTCTACTGATTCATTATCCACCCAATGGCATCCTCCAGAGGTGTTTCAGTCACTACATCCGGTTCAATGGGATCATCGCAAAATACCTCCCCAGTACGCGCCACATCACATCCTGTAGTAAGCACAAGGTTGTCGCCGCCGGGAAGCGGGAATGGTTGGTTGGCCGATGCATATCCAGCTGTAGGAGCACCGAATACCCGTACGTAATCCAGTCCCCGGAAACAGATGAGCGTGGCTTCACCGGAACTGGCCGTATGGTCGTCTGTCAGAATAGCCACAGCGCATTCAATGCGGGATTTCTGCTGCACGCCGGCCACCCGGACGGCATAGGACAACGGAATCCACTGCGTGCGCTTTCGGGTACGGAACCGGAGCATCTCGTCATCATCCGGGAGGAAACGGTGTACGGCCGCAATCATGGGGTACATATTGCCACCAGTGTTGCCGCGGAGATCTATTACCACGCCGTGAATATCCTCCGGAACAGCCTCCAATACGACCGATGCATATTTGACACCTTCTGCCTGATTTCCGGAGAAAGCCGACAGGGCAATTACAGGTATCACGCCTTCTGATAGAGTAACCTTTGGCGAAGGCCATTCGGAAGTGGCGTCGGAAACCACACTCCCGGCAGGTTCAAGGAAGGAATGTTTCCCTCCAGCCACCTTTGCGGCAGCGCGTACAATTTCCTGTGCCTCTTCCATTGATATCGGTTGTGCAGATAAAGCATCAGCCCTGGCCGATTCCCAGTCCGGCCCTTCCGCAAAAAGTCCTTGCCCATCCATGATGCGGATGGCCTTGCGTACATACTGCCGGTTGCTGTCTGTGCAAGAAACAGCAAGCAGTGCAGTCACCAAAACAACAGATATCTTTTTCATTCTCCTTGTATCCTGGATGCCGTCCTGTCAAAAGTAAACGCATCCCAAGGCAGCTCCGCGTCCTTGCCGTTATCCAGCACGTCGGCGACATGACAAAGGAGAGGGAAATCCGAAAGGTTCAGCTGGCCGAGCTCGGCTTTCTTTACTACGGCCTTGTAAACGCGGCGGGAAACCACAAGGCTCTCAAGGGTAACGCCTGCAAGAATATCAAGGGCCTCCTCATAGGTCTTCCCTTCTCCCAGCAGGATACCAATCTTCCTGGTGCGGCCGCCATAGACGGTAACGTACAGGTCCCCTATTCCTATATTGGTGCTGTCCTCATCGGCGCCCTGTACGGCAAGAAGCTTGCGCATCTCCTTGGTCGCCTGATAGAAAGCGCCCGCCTGGGAATTGTAATGCAGGCCGGATTCAGGGCCGTTGGCACGGTTCACAAGACCTATGGTAAGAGCAATACCCAGAGCATAACCGTTCTTAAGGGCTACTGCACTCTCGAGCCCGACAACATCATTGGTAAGGGAGATGTGATAATAAGAAGTCTTCATAGCCTCTTTCATCATGCGGATTTCGGCGGTATTCTCGCCGCAGAAAGCCACCTCGGAATGGTCGTGATAGACCAGCTCGTAAGAGGTGCAAGGGCCGCCAATAGCATTGATTGTGCGTTTAATGCCCTTCTTTGCAAGCTCTCTCTGCCAGTAGTCGGGATAAGAGATGAGGGTGCCGTCTTCCAGATTTATCAAGCCCTTTGTGACGGAGAGTACGGGCAGAGCGGGATCCATCTTGGCAAGGACCTCCTCGAGGAACCAGTCGACACCGAATGACGACACGCCGCCGATTACAAAACCGGCTCCCTCTATCGCCTCACGCCACTCCTCGAACTGATAGTACTTCACGCCTGCCGGGAAGTCCCTTTCGAATTTGGGATGGCGGCCGGTCTTGCGGCTGGTTTCAATTATGTCGCGGTCGAGCGGCGTACCTACCAGTGCTACTTCGTTTCCATTTTCACGTGCCGGGAAAGCAAGAGCAGAGCCCATCATTCCCGCTCCGATAATTGCAATTTTCATTTCGATTTAATATTTTCTGAAAAGTATAAAAAACAAAGCAATAATTCCTAGTGCAAAAGGGTAATAAAGATATCCCAATATGGAGGTAGCTGCAACGCCTGCCAGTCCGGATGCCATAAGCATCTGGGCTCCGTAAGGAATGATTCCCTGGACAAGACAGGAGAAGGTATCCAAAATACTGGCCGTACGGCTGGGCTTCAAATTGAATCTGTCGGAAATATCCTTGGCCAGAGGGCCGGCTGTAAGGATAGCGATAGTATTGTTTGCGGTACAGAAATTCACCAGGCACACCAGGGCCGCAATGCTCAGAGAGGCCCCGCGAGGTCCATTGATACTCCTTGTCAAGCCGTTGATAATGAAGTCCATACCCCCGTTGTAACGTATCAGCGAAAGCATGCCGCCCGCCAGGAGGGTAACGATGATGAGTTCCCCCATGCCCTCTATTCCGCCGCCTGCCGATTCCAGCCAGCCTACCCAGTCGAAGCAGCCGTATGCAAAACCGATGACGCCGTTGGCCACGAGGCCGATTACCAGCACCGTAATGACATTCATGCCCATGAGGGCAAGTCCGATGACCAGGAAATACGGCAGCATCTTCACCCAATCCACGGGTACAGCATCCGGAACGGCTGAAACTCCTGCACCCATAAACACATAGATGGCAGTCACGATCAAGGCTGCCGGTGCAGCAATCTTTATGTTCGACCGGAACTTATCCCTCATCCGCACGCCCTGCGTACGTGTTGCGGCCACCGTGGTATCGGAAATGAACGAGAGGTTGTCGCCGAAGAAGGCGCCTCCGACGATAATTGCCGTCATAAGGGGAACCCCGGCGCCTATCTGCTGGGCCAGCCCGGACGCCACGGGCACAAGGGCTACAATGGTTCCTACCGACGTACCTATCGCCATAGACACCAGGCAGGCTGCCAGGAAGAGGCCGGCATACAGGAAGCGCGGCGGCAAAATCTTCAACGTAAAATGAACGGTGGCGTCGATGGCTCCTATATCCTTTGCAGTCACGGCGAACGCTCCTGCGAACACGAATATCCATATCATCAGCATCACGTTGCTGTCGCCCGCGCCGCGGGAGAATATCGACAGACGGCCGTCCACATCAAAACGGGAGCTTATGTGACCGCCTTCCGATTCCGGGCAGCGGGTGATGAGCAGGGCGTAAACCGACGCGACCAGAAATGCCGCCGTTACCGGAACTTTATAGAAATCGCGTGCGAGAATAGAGGAAACGAGGTAAACCGCAAGGAATACGAACAAGGGGCTCACCGCGAGCCAGCCATTCATTTTTTTACTATCCGCTGACACGTAGCAAATATAGTAATTAATTCGTATATTTGAACCTGTAAAGCCAAACCGATGCAACCGAACAAGATAGACGAAAGCAGTGCCGCAGAGAGCCTGTTGATGGGTGACATTAAAGCAGGTTTTCCCTCCCCCGCCGAAGATGTAAGGGAAAAGCTGGACCTGGTAAAACTGCTGGTACGCCATAACGCATCCACTTTTTTCTTCCGCATAGACGGAGTGTCCATGGTCGACGCCGACATGGACGAGGGCGACATCATCATAGTCGACCGTGCCGTGGAGCCGTACGACGGCTGCAAGGCGGTGTGCTTCATAGACGGAGAGTACACCGTCAAGAAAGTTCAGCTGAACGATGGCGGCGCGGTGCTGGTACCTTGCAACGAGCACAATACGCGTTTCAAGCCGATCCCCGTTGGCCCGGACGACGAATTCCTCGTCTGGGGCGTAGTGACCTACATAATCAAAAAGACATAGGCATGTTCGCCCTGGCCGACTGCAACAACTTCTTCGTGTCCTGCGAGCGGGTATTCCATCCCGAACTCAACGGCCGCCCCGTCATCGTGCTCAGCAACAACGACGGCTGTGCGGTTGCCCGCAGCAACGAAGCCAAAGCTCTCGGCATCAAGATGGGCGACCCTTATTTCAAGATACGCAGTATCATTGAGCGCTACAACGTAAGCGTCTTCAGCTCCAACTTCGCCCTTTACGGTGACATGTCGGGCCGGGTACATCAGGTGCTGCGGCAGTTCGCTCCGTCCGTGGAACAGTATTCCATCGACGAGGCTTTTCTGGACCTCCGCGGCATGAACATTCCCGACCCCGACGCCTTTGCAAAGCAGATTTCGGCGGAATGCCGCAGGCTGACGGCCATCCCGGTATCGGTCGGCATCGCCCCAACCAAGACTCTGGCAAAGATAGCCTCCAAGCTCTGCAAGCAGTATCCCCGGCTCCGCGGCGGCTGCTACATGCACAGGCCGGAGGATATTGAGAAGGTACTCCGGCGCTTCCCCGTCGGGGACGTCTGGGGCATAGGTCGCCGCAGCGCGAAGAAGCTGGATGGAATGCAGATACGTACGGCATGGGAATTCACACGCCTGCCCGAGACCTCCGTACGCAAGCTTTTCGCCCTTCCTGGCTGGCGTACCTGGATGGAACTGCGCGGCATCCCGTGCATAGAATTCGAGAATCAGCTGGAGCCGCGCCAGAGCATCTGCGTATCGCGCAGCTTCGCCCATGAAATCACCGACTGCGGGCTCCTGTGCGAACAAGTGGCGAATTTTGCAGAAAGCGCCGCCGCCAAGCTCCGCGGCCAGCATTCGCTCGCCCTGGAGATGGCCGCCTTCGCATTCACAAACCGTTTCAAGGAGAACGCGCCGCAGACCTTCGGCTCTCAGCTTTCGGTCTTTCCGGACGGCACTTCCGACCACCGGATTCTGGTAAGCACCGCCGTTGCTGCCACGCGGGAGCTCTTCCGCCAGGGGTACGCCTACAAGAAAGCGGGGGTAGTGATTACCAAACTCATACCGGAGGAGGGACACGTCGGTTCCCTTTTCTCCGACAGCAATGAGCTGGCAAAGGACTCCCGCCTCTCCCGTTCGATAGACAAAATCAACCGAAGTTTCGGCCCCGGCTATGTACTCTTCGGAATTCAAGGCGACGGCCATATAAAGATGTCCAGGGAGCACCAGTCGCCTCATTACACCACTCTCTGGAGCGATATTCCCAAAGTCAGCGTAAAATAATCTAAAAAATGCCTAAATTGCAGGGTAATTCAATACCGTTGCAATGGACAGGAGACATTTTCTGGGAACAGTAGGGCTTGCGGCAGCCGCCGGAGCCACCCTTCCGCTGGTCAATTCATGCTCCGGCAGCAAGCTCGGAGATGTAAAGGAATCTTATCAGGCCGACCTTCTGGTAGTAGGCGGAGGCCCGTCGGGCGTCTGTGCCGCCGTTGCTGCCGCCCGTAGAGGGGTGAAGGTGCTGCTAGTGGACAACGGCAACTGCCTCGGAGGCATGGGCACCAAGGGACTCGTCGGCCCGTTCATGACATGCTACGACGCCTCCGGAGAGAATATGATAATCCGCGGCCTGTTCGAAGAAACAGTCGACCGGCTGGTTGCCGAAGGAGGCGCCATACATCCGTCCAAGGTGCGTGCGGGAACGGAATTTACCGCTTGGATCAAGGAAGGGCACGACCATGTGACGCCCTTCGACCCGGAGATACTCAAGAAAGTGTACGACCGTATGTGTGCCGAGGCCGGCGTGAAGGTTCTGTTCCACGCAAGCTTTGTCTCCCCCATCATGAAGGGGCGCAAGATACAGGGAGCCATTCTGCTGACGCCGTCCGGACTGGAAGCCGCCCGTGCCAAGATGGTCATAGACTCCACCGGCGACGGTACCGTGGCATACCGGGCAGGAGCTCCGTGCGTCTTCGGAGACCCTGAAAGCGGACGCGTGCAGCCGGCATCCCTCTTCTTCCGCATCAACAACGTAGACACCTACAGGCTGATTGCCGAGGTGGAGCCGCATCTGCCGGAGTTCCGTCGCATCAACAGCGTGAGCTACCGATGCCTGCACTGGAGGGTGGCGGAGGCTGAAGCCGCCGGCGAATGGGACCTCTCCCGCAAGTCGGTAAACATCTGGCGTTCAGTAGAAAAGGACCAGTGGGTCGTGAATTGCACCCGCATCCACGGGGTTGACGCCACCAATTGCGAGAGCCTCACTGACGCGGAGGTCGAAGGCCGCCGGCAGGTGGAGGAACTGATGAACTTCTTCCACAAGTACGTACCCGGCTGCGAAGTCGCCACACTGATGGGCACCGGTTCCACCATGGGCGTACGGGAGTCCCGCCACGTTCACGGAGACTTCGTGCTGCCCGTTAAGGACCTGATCGACGGCGTGATACCGGAAGACATCATTGTGCTGGCGGCCAATTCGATAGACGTCCACGGAGCCATGGGCGGGCCTGCCGGAGGTCTTTATATGCAAATACAGAAGGAAATGTACGGCGTGCCTTACCGCTGCCTTGTTCCCCGTGACGTGGAAGGCCTGCTGCTGGCCGGCCGCTGCATCTCCGCCGACTCCCCTGCCGCCGGTGCCATCCGCGTGATGCCTCCGGCGATGGCAATCGGTCAGGCCGCAGGCATCGCCGCCGCCCTGTGCCTGGAGAGTGGAGCTACCCCGGCAACCCTGGATTATGCAGATCTCAAACCCGCTCTTCTGGAGCAGAAAGTATTCCTTGGATAAATCTTCAATTCGCTATGAGAAAGATACTTGTCGCAGTTGACCTTCAGAACGACTTTATTAACGGTTCCCTGACTGTACCGGGATCTGCAGATGTAATACCGGTTATTAATGCTGCCAAGCATGATTACGACTTGGTTTATTTCACTCTTGACTGGCATTGCGCAAACCATTGTTCTTTTAACACCAACGGCGGACCGTGGCCTGCGCACTGCGTACACTATACTCACGGCGCAGCCCTGCCTGATTGTCTGTTGGAAGGCATGGACGAAGGCTGTATGCGTTTCGTGATCAAAGGGCAGCGAGTAGAGCAATATGGCATGTTTGCAGATGTCAATCCAAATACACAGGACTATTTTGTTCCGGGCGACGAAGTCACGGTTTGCGGCATAGCGTCCGAATACTGTGTGTTCGAGACACTCAAGAACATCTATGCCATTTCAAAAGAAGTCGGGTTCAAGGTTCGAGTCTGGCTCGAAGCCACCGCCAAATTCGATAATTACGACGCCATTCTCGGGTTTTGCAAAGAGAATGGAATAAAAGTAGTGTAATGGACAGGAGACGTTTCTTGAAGGATTCAGCGGCCGTGGCACTTGCTGGCGGCCTGCTCGGGATCAATTCTGAGGCCAGGGCTTCGGCTGCGGCCAACGGGGATGCCGGCGTACGAGTTGCCAAAGACCTTAAGTACCGCAGCGACGGCAAGTTCAAGATACTGCAACTTACAGATACGCACTATATTAAAGGAGACGAACGTTCCGAGCGTGCCCTCCGAAACGTATGCGAGATGCTGGATGCCGAGAAGCCGGATTTTGTTATCCATACAGGAGATATTGTCTACGGAAAGCCGGCGGAGGATTCTGCGCGGGCAATCTTGCAGCCGCTAGTCGACAGGAATATACCTTTTGCAGTAGCCATGGGCAACCACGACAGCGACTTCGATCTCAGCCGCACGGAGATGTACAAAGTGTTGCGTTCCATTCCTGGTAATGTTAACACTCCGGATGACTTGGGAATAAACGGCTGCTCCAACGACATTCTTACATTGTCGGGACCTGATGGGGTTGATCGCGTTCTCTATCTATTCGACAGCGGCAACCGCGCGGAAATAGCCGGCATGAAGAGTTGGGGGTACGTACACACGGACCAGATTGATTGGTACAGAGCGGCTAGCCGCCATTTCACATCGCTCAACGGAGGAAAGCCAGTTCCTTCCCTGGCATTTTTCCATATTCCGGTACCTGAATACAAAGAGGCAATTCGCGACAAGTCCCGCGTGATGATGGGCAACATCGGCGAGGAACCGGGCTCACCAATCTTCAACTCGGGCTTGTATCTGGCGATACGAGAACAAGGTGATATTCAAGGCATTGTGACGGGGCATGACCATAACAGCGACTTCGTAATGCTGTGGCAGAACTTCTTCCTGGTTTACGGTCGTTTCAGCGGTTGCGACACCGTTTACAACGACCTCAGGCCCAACGGCTCACGCGTTTTCGAATTCACCAGGGGCGATGACGGTTTCCGCACCTGGGTGCGCCTCTCCGGCGGCCGCATCGAGCAGGACCTCTACCTTTATCCCGGCATGAAGAACCTCAGTTCTCCCCGGCAGAAATAACGGGAACCGTCATTTCTTCACAAAAAGTATTACCATCAGAGGGAGGGCAATCAGGGCCATAGTTGCGCTAATGGGCAGGTAGATGCCGAAGTTGGCGTACTGAACCACTAAAAAAGTGATCAGCAGCAAGGCGGTGCCCATCCCGGCGCTGATGAGGTAATGCACTCGGATATCGACATTCTTGCACATTATGCGGCTTAAGTTAGGCACGCCCAGGGATATGAATCCTATGGGGCCGCAGATGCTCACTGCGCTGGTTACCAGGAACATGATAGCCAGAAGGCTGAGCGCCTTGTGGATACTGCTCAGTTCAATTTCACCCTTGAAATGCCTCGTGAGTTTGCCGCTGTCAAGCAGGGCAGCAGTTAATCCTATGGCGAACAGGCACAGGGAGAAAACTATGTCCCAAGTCGTCACTCCTTCCAGCCTGAAGTTCGCTGCCCCCCAGAGGTAATACTGTTTGAGAAGGTCTCCGGTAGGAGCGTTGGTGACCACAATGGTTCCCAATGAGCCTATAAAGGTTCCGAACAATATGCCGAAGGTAATCAAGCTCTGCGTATTAACCCTCAAAGTCACGAAGAAGCATACCATAGTGCAGATAAGTGTGCACACGAAACTGCCTACGGTAAGTGAGCACCACCCGGTCATGGTAGCAGCTGCTGCACCTAGGCATGCAGCGCTGCCAAGACCCAGGCTGTATACGTCGCCGAGTTGGTTACGCCACAGATACTGCATCTGTATACCGCCCACCGGAAGAGCAATGCCGGAGAGCAGAACATATAACAAGCTTAGAAACATTTACTTCGCTATAGCGACGCTGCGGGTTTCGCGGATAACGGTGATCTTTACCTGTCCGGGGTAGGTCATCTCATCCTGGATACGCTGGGCGATGTCCGTAGAAAGACGGGCTGCCTGCTCGTCGGAGACTTCGTCGGCACCTACGATCACGCGGAGTTCACGGCCTGCCTGGATGGCGTAGGACTTGGTCACGCCGGGATAAGAGGCGGCCAGGTCTTCCATGCCCTTGAGACGCTTGATGTAGGATTCGATAACCTCACGGCGGGCACCGGGACGGGCTCCTGAAATGGCATCACCTACAAGCACCAGCGGGGCGTAGATGGTATTCATCTCCATTTCCTCGTGGTGGGCGCCGATACAGTTGCATATCTCCGGACGCTCCTTGTACTGCTCCGCCAACTTGGCTCCGAGCAGAGCATGAGGCAACTCCGGCTCCTCTTCGGAGACCTTACCGATATCGTGAAGCAGACCGGCACGCTTGGCGAGCTTGGGATTGAGACCCAACTCCGATGCCATGATGGCGCAAATGTTTGCTACTTCGCGGGAGTGCTGCAGAAGGTTCTGACCATAGGAGCTGCGGTACTTCATTCGGCCTATCATGCGCACGAGCTCCAGGTTCATGCCATGGATGCCCAGGTCGATGCAGGTACGCTTGCCAGTCTCGAGGATTTCCTCTTCCAGCTGCTTGCTTACCTTGGCCACGACCTCCTCGATACGTGCTGGATGGATACGGCCGTCGATTACCAGCTGGTGCAGGGAGAGACGGGCGACCTCGCGGCGCACCGGATCGAAGGCGCTGATCAAAATGGCATCAGGGGTATCGTCCACTACTATTTCGACTCCGGTAGCGGCTTCGAGAGCACGTATGTTACGGCCTTCACGACCGATGATGCGGCCTTTCACCTCGTCGTTGTCTATAGGGAAAGTGGTTACCGCATTCTCGATGGCGGTTTCCGTGGCCGTACGCTGTATGGTATTGATAACGATACGTTTGGCTTCCTTGGCAGCATTCAGGCGTGCCTCATCCATAGTCTCGTTTATGTATGCCTGGGCTTCCGTGCGTGCCTCCGCCTTCATGTTCTCCACCAGCATGTTCTTGGCGTCCTGGGCGCTCATACCGGCTATGGTTTCCAGCTGGCGGTTCGCCTGGGCACGCAACTGCTCGGTTTCCTCCATCTTAGCCTCCAGAACAGCCTTCTGGGCATTAACCTGACCGCGCTGGGAATCCAGGTCGTGCTGGCGCTTGTTCAGTTCCGCCGCCTGCTGGGAAAGCTGGTTCTCACGGTTCTTGATATTGTTTTCGCGGTCGCGGAGTTCGTTGTTACGCTGATTGACCTTCTGGTCGTGTTCGCTTTTGAGCTGGATGAATTTCTCCTTTGCCTGGAGTATCTTCTGCTGCTTGATGTTCTCCCCTTCGATTTCCGCCTTTTCTATGATTGCTGCCGCCCGGCCTTTCGATGCGGCCCGGCTTGCCGCTATATAAATGGCTAAAGCGATGATTGCACCGGCTATAGCTGCCAAAATGTAGTACAAAAACATATATATTTAGGTTTAATAACCTACAAAAATATCACTTTTCTGCGAAATCCGCAATAACGCGAAAGCAAAAACTCTAATTATATTATAAAGTGTACAACATATCGTAAAAAAATATTACTTTTACATATTTAATTGGATAAATATAACCGATGAAAACTAGCCACGCACTTAAACTCGCTTTGCTTGCGATACTTAGCATTTCACTCATCGCATGCGGGGAGAAAAACAATGAAGGCGGGGACGCCGAAAAGATCATTACGACCTATATTTCCGTACCCTCCAGTTTAGAGATTGAAGAAGGGGCGCATATCACTCTGACACTCTCCAACAGAACCAATATCAAGAGCAGCGATCTCATCATCCTTCGGTCGGCCGCAAACCAGGACTACGTCTGCCCCATCATATCCATCAACGACGGGAAGAGCCTGGAATTTGCCTTGGCGGACGGCGTAGTTAGCGGCAATTACAAGATTTACGCCCAGCGAAACAAACTCAACTACTACATAGGTGCTACCGATCTTACCATCCTTAAGCCCCTTGTAATCGAACCTGAAGCCGGTACCAGCATCTATGGTATTGTTACATGCGACGGCAACGGAGTCCCCGGGGTGCTTGTATCGGACGGAGAAGACATTGTAAAAACCAATGCAGACGGCATTTATCAGCTGAAATCCCAGAAAAAGTGGCAATATGTCTTCATAATCATACCGAGCGGATATGATGTCCCCTGCCAGGGAGTGCTCCCCGAATTCCACGCATCCCTGAGCCTGAGCGCCAATATGGCGGAGCGCAAGGACTTTGAACTCATCAAGACAAACAACGACAAATTTACCATGTTCGTCCTGGGAGACATGCACCTGGCCAAGCGCAACGGAGACCTGGCCCAGTTTGCCGACTTTGCCAAGACTCTGAATTCTTCCATTGCCAAAGCCGGAAAGAGCTACTGCCTCACCCTGGGCGACATGACCTGGGATCTCTACTGGTACAGCAACAGCTATACCTTCCCCGACTATCTGGCAACCGCCAACAGCTGTTTCAGCAATGTTGCGTTCTTCCATACCATGGGCAACCATGACAATGACATGAACTCCGTGGGAGACTTCAACAAGGCCTTCCGCTACACCCGCGACATTGCGCCGACATTCTACTCCTTCAACATCGGCAAGGCACACTTCATCGTGCTGGACAACATCGACTACAACGACGTGGGCTCCGGCAGCGACCTCAGAAGCAAATACGTGTTGGACTATACTGCCGAACAGATGGCATGGTTGAAGAAAGACCTTTCTTTCGTAGACAAGGGCGCCCCGGTCTTCATCACTTCCCACGCTCCCGTATCCAGGCCCAACGGGGCATCGAGCTACAACGACAAATACATGAACGGAGCCAATTCTGCAGGAGAGGCCAACATGGCAGAGTTCCTGGCGTCCTTGTCCGAATACGATGTACACTTCCTCAGCGGACATACCCACAACATCTTCCACCGCAAGCACAGCAACAAGTTCTCCGAGCATAACGAAGGCGCGGTATGCGCATGCTGGTGGTGGACAGCTCACCTGACCCCGGGCATCCACGTTTCGGAAGACGGATCTCCGGGAGGTTTCGCCGTATGGCAGTTCAACGGAAAAGATTTCAAATTTACCTATCAGTCCGCCGGACACGATGAGAAATACCAGTTCCGCGCGTACGACATGAAC
Source organism: uncultured Bacteroidales bacterium (assembly GCA_947305645.1). Taxonomy (GTDB): domain Bacteria; phylum Bacteroidota; class Bacteroidia; order Bacteroidales; family UBA932; genus Cryptobacteroides. The sequence goes on from CAMZEC010000016.1 coordinate 31,299, forward strand.
GAAGTTAAGAAAGTAGTTACTCCCGCGGCCGGCGGCAGCAGCAGCGACTTCAACACTTACGTTTCGGCCATGTCCGCATATCCGAACAACTCCATACTTGTGAATGTCTGGGATTATGACGACAACTGGACGGTAAGCATAAGCGAAGACGGCAAAGAACTGAATGTGACTAAGGATTATACCTATGACCCCGTCCACATCATGTCCTACACCGCTCCCCGCTGCAAGTCCAACGCATCTTTGAGTTTCGCCACCGCAAAGTGGCCTCACTTCTTCAAGGCAACGGCTTCAAGTCCCAACAGTACAGTTACCGTAACAGTCACGGACCGGAACGGCAACAAGTTCACTGAAACGATGAACAGGCCCAAGTCTTTCAGCCTCGACAGTTATAAAAACCAATAATAACACACAATTCATTTAACCTATTAATCTAACCAAAAAAACGTTATGAGATTTTTCAAAATTCTCACCGCCTCGGTTCTCCTGCTGCTGACCGGTTTCAGCTTGTCAGCACAGAACCGGACGGTATCCGGAAAGGTTCTCGACGACGCGGGACTTCCCGTCCCCGGCGTGGCCGTAGTGCTTGACGGAACGACAAACGGCACGATGACGAACGAGGACGGATCCTGGTCCCTCCAACTACCGGCACGTGACGTTACCCTGGTTTTCTCCAGTCTGGGTTATCTGACGCAAAACATCAAGCTCGGTGCCAACCAGAGCACGCTCAGCGTCACCATGGCTGAAGACAACATGGTATTGGAAGAAACTATCGTAGTGGGCTACGGCACTCAGAAAAAGGTCAACCTTACAGGTGCCATCACCGCGGTAGAGAGCAAAGCGCTCGAAAACCGCAGCGCCCACAACCTGACGACGATGCTGCAGGGATCGGTCCCCGGTCTCAACGTCAGCACTTCCAGCGGCAATCCGGGATCCACCGGCTCCCTGAACATCCGAGGTTATACCTCCATAAACGGCGGCGATCCTCTGGTGCTTATAGACGGTATCGAAGGAAGCATCAACCGCATCAACCCCCAGGACGTAGAATCTATTTCCGTTATCAAGGACGCATCCTCCGCTGCTGTCTACGGAGCGCGTGCCGCATACGGCGTAATCCTTGTGACCACCAAGAACGGCTCGGCCGACAGGGACGCAGCTACGGTAAGGTACAGCGGACGATGGGGCGTGGAAATGCCTACTACCTCCACCGAATGGGAAACTACCGGTTACTGGTCCGTTTATACCATCAACAAATTCTGGTATGAGACCAAGGGTTCCAACTATGTGAACTATACCGCCGAGGATATGCGTGAGCTCCTCGCCCGCGTACATGACAAGACGGAAGACCCTTCCCGCCCCTGGGTGGTAATCAAAGACGGCAAGTACAAGTACTACGCAAACACCGACTGGTGGCATGAGCTCTACAACGACGTACATCCTACCACCAACCACAGCCTCAGCGTTAGCGGCGGAAACAAAGCCGTCAAATACTACCTGTCCGGCCAGTATGACCGCCAGGACGGTATGGTGAAAGCCCGTCCCGACGTTTACGAAAAGTACAACCTTCGCGCAAAGATCGACGCCCGCATCAACGACTGGGCCAGGATCAGCAACAACACCAACTTCTTCGTCGGACAGTACGACTTTCCCGGCCTTGCCGACATTCAGGATTCCTTCGCATACGGCGACCGGCACGCTCCGGCCTGCTTCCCCCTGAAGAACCCGGACGGCACATGGCTTTACTTCGTAGACGCCCTCGGCTACCGCGTGTGTAACGGACGTCACTGGGCTTATGCCAGCGACAACCTTAACATAGAGAAGAGGACCGACCTCGCCAACACGACCGAGCTCACACTCACTCCCGTTAAAGGACTCACACTCAAAGCCAACTACAGTTACCGCACCTACAACAACCACGACACCCACAGGCGCAACCTGATTGAGTACTCCCAGTATCCCGGCGAAGTCGTAGTTTACAATAACGGCGGTGCGTTCGACAACTATATGACGGAAGAAATCAAAGAGTATGTCCGCCAGACAGTGAACGTTTACGCAACCTACGAGAACACCTTCGGAGATGCCCACAACCTCAAGGTAATGGCCGGTTACAACTACGACGACTACCATTACAAGAGAGTGGCGGCAAAGGGTTACGACCTCATCACCACGGAGCTCTCCGACCTTGCCCTGATTTCGACTGAGACCCGTACTCCGGAAGTCGGAGGTAACCAGTCCGCATGGAGGACAGCAGGCTTCTTCGGCCGTATCAACTACGACTACAAGGGACGCTACCTTTTTGAGACATCTGCCCGTTACGACGGTTCTTCCCGTTTCGCAAACGGACACAAGTGGGGTTTCTTCCCCTCTGTCTCCTTAGGTTGGCGTATCAGCGAGGAGCCTTTCTTCTCTCCCGTCAAGCACGTTGTGAACAACCTCAAGCTTCGTGCATCCTACGGTACCTTGGGTAACCAGAACGTGGCCAACTTCTCCTACATCCGCCTGGTCAACTTCAAGACCTTCAGCGCTTTCAACTTCGGAGACAACACAATGGCCCGTTACACCAATCTGGACGCCCCAGTCGCTTCCGACAAGACCTGGGAAGTCTCCAAGCAGACCAACCTCGGTCTCGACCTCGCAATGTTCGGCAACAGGCTGGAATTCACCGGGGAGCTCTATATCCGCGACACCGACGGCATGCTTACCGACGGAATGGACCTGCCGTCAGTGTACGGAGCAGGTACACCCCAGATGAACGCCGCCGACCTGCGCACCAAGGGTTACGAGCTCTCGCTCAGCTGGAGGGATTCCTTCAAGCTCTTCGGCCGGAACTTCGAGTACTTCGTCAAACCCACCCTGAGCGAATATCGCTCCAACATCACCAAGTTCAATAACGAGACCAAGCTCCTCTCCAACTACTACGAAGGCATGGAGCTCGGTGAAATCTGGGGCTTCCACGTAATCGGTCTGTTCGACAGCGATGCAGAGGCTGCAGAATACACCAGCAAAGTTGACCAGTCCTACTGCAACGCCAACTTGAACGGAGGCTGGAAAGCCGGCGACCTCATGTTCGCCGACCTCGGTGGCAAAGTCACCCGTGACGAGAATGGGAACGTCATCTCCGATGAGCCGGACGGCGTAATCGGCATCGGTGCCAACACTCTCGACGACCACGGCGACAAGATCTACCTGGGCAACTCTCTCCCCCGTCTGCACTACGGCGTCACCACCGGCTTCTCTTATGCCGGCTTCGACGTAAGCGTGTTCTTCGAAGGTACCGGCGACCACTATTGGTATCCCGCCCGATACAACTTCGACTTCTGGGGTCCCTACTCCCTCGGTTATCCTACCTTCCTTGCAAAGAATTTCCTTGACAATTGCTGGGCGGAGGACAATAAGGATGCTTACTTCCCGAGGCCCCGTTCCAACGTCGCGTCCAACGGTGGCGGCGAGCTCGGTCGTGTTAACGACAGGTATATCCAGAATATACGCTACCTGCGCTTCAAGAACATGACCATAGGATATACCATCCCCGAGAAGATAGTCAACAAGATAGGCTTTGAGCAGATCAGGGTTTACGCTTCCGGCGAGAACATCGCTTTCTGGTCACCTATCACCAAGTACACCTCACATCTCGATCCGGAAAGCTGCTTCAACCGCAGCGGCGACCCTGTAGATGACCTTAACAACACCTCATATCCCTGGCAGAAGACCTTCATGATCGGTCTCGACATCACCTTCGGCGGCAGGGCCGCGAAGGCACTCAGCACCGGAAAGGCTGCAGCCGCCCTGGCAACCGAGGCAAAGCAGGTTATCCGCGAGGTCGTGAAAGAGGTTGTGGAAGTTCCTGTCGAGAAGATCGTAGAAGTCGAGAAGATCGTGGAGGTTGAGAAACCCGTTCCCGCATCGACTCTCAAGGGTGAGTTCACCGACGATCTGTTCTTCCTCATCGGCAAGTCCGAGATTCGTCCCGAGGAGGCCTTCAAGCTTGGCCGTATCTGCCAGATTATGGAAGACAATCCTGAGGCTACTATTACCATCACTGGTTACGCTGACTCCGGCACCGGTACCGCAGAAATCAACAAGGTTCTCTCCGAGGAGCGTGCCAACGCCCTTGCCGAGATGCTTAAGAACGCCGGCATTGCTGCGAACCGCATCAAGGTTTCCGCTGTCGGTTCCGACAAGGATGCATCTGCAAGTCCCGAGTCCAACCGTGTGGCTGTCTGTATTATTAAATAAATGAAATGAGTATGAGAAAGCATATATTGTTTCTGGCAATCGCATCATTAATGACGGTTTCCTGCAACTTCGAGGATTTGCTGACCCTCGTACCCGAGTCTCAGCTTACGCCTGAGTCTTACTTCAAGACGGCGGAAGACCTTCAGCTCTTCTCGAATTCCTTCTACAACAACCTGCTCGACAAAGAGCCGTTTGCAAGGGAAAGCGACGTGTTCGTGAAGATGAATCCCTCCGACCTCATCCGCGGCGGCAACGACCGTACCGTGCCCGCAACGGGCGGCGGCTGGGGAGCCGGAACCGGGGCCTGGGGCGACCTGCGCAAGATGAACACCCTTCTTGCCAATATCGACAACTGCGACGACAAGAACGCCGTCGTGGAATATACCGCACTGGTCAAGTTCTGGCGTGCATACTTCTATGCCAACATGGTCCGCAAGTTCGGCGACGTGCCTTGGTACGACAAAGAACTCGGCTCCGCCGACGAGGCCCTCTATAACGCCCGCGACAGCAGGGAGACCATTCTCCAGCACATGATCGAGGATGTTGACGAAGCCATCGCCAACCTTCCCGGCAAAGCCAAGGCGCCACAGACGGCATACCGTATCAACAAGTACACCGCCATGATGCTCAAGGCTCAGTTCTGTCTCTTCGAGGGCACGTTCAGGAAGTACCATAGCTCCCCCGCCCCGTTCGAGACGTCATACACAGCAGCCGACGGAAGCACCCATGACGCCAATTACTACCTTGACCTGGCCCAGGCGGCAGCGAAGGAGCTCATGGATGCCGGTGCTTACAAGCTCTTCAGTACAGGTGCGCCTGCAAAAGACTATCTGACACTCTTCAATTCGGACAATGCCAACACGGACGAAATAATCCTGGCGGTGAACTACGACCGCGAGCTCAAGATCAAGCATGACTGCGGCCGCGATATCACCAACCAGACATCAGCCCGCTACGGCATGACCAAGAAGATGGTCGATATGTACCTTATGGCCGACGGCAGCCGTTTCACCGACAAACCCGGTTGGAACGTAATGCCTTTCGCCGAGGAAGTGGCCGACCGTGATCCCCGTCTTGCCCAGACCATACGCACTCCCGGCTACAGCTGGAAGAAGCCCGGTACCAGCAAGGACGGCCCCGAATTCGCTTACTGCCAGACCGGCTATCAGACCATCAAGTACATTCCTTCGTACGATACCAAGCCATATTCTACCGACAACTGTTTCAACGACATGCCGGTATACAGGTACGCCGAGGTCCTGCTCACTTATGCAGAAGCCAAGGCTGAGCTCGGTACCCTTACCCAGGGCGACCTTGACATTTCCGTCAACAAGCTGCGCGACCGCGTGGGCATGCCCCATCTGGACATGGCTGCGGCAAACGCCAACCCTGACCCGTACATGATGTCCGCCGAGACAGGTTTCACCAATGTCTCCGGATCCAACAAGGGCGTTATTCTGGAAATCCGCAGGGAGCGTGCAATCGAGCTCTTCCAGGAGGGGTACGGACGTTATTTCGACCTCATCCGCTGGAAGGCAGGTTACTGCATCAACCAGCCCATGTACGGCATGTACATCCCCGGTCCTGGTTATTACGAGTTCGGCGACGACAGCAAGTACACCTTCTACGTGGGAACTCCTGATTCGGGCGCTAAGGGCACTCCTGTCAAGATATTCGATCCCGACAGCTCCGAAGCTCCTTCGACGGACATCTTCTACCTGGTAGACCCCAACACCGGGAAATATGCCACCGCCGGCGTACGCGATGCCCTGAAGACAGTCTCACATGTATTCGATGAGAGCAAGCATTACTTCTATCCTATTCCGGAGAATGAGCTGCTTCTTAACGAGAATCTCAAACAGAACCCTAACTGGTAACAGATCATGAAAAGAATTAACAACATATTCAAGGCGGTAGCCCTGACTATAGCAAGCGCCGCGGTTCTGGCGTCCTGTACGCAGGAACCTCAGGATACCGTTGCCAAGGCAGTTCTGGGCGATGTCTCCATAATGACATTCGCCGCCAAGAATCCTGCAGAACAAGTTGTTACGGTTTATTCCGACGGCGATTGGCACACGACGGCCCCCGAATGGATTACCGTAACACCCGACACCGGAAACGGCGTTATTCCCGTAACCGTGAAGGCCAGTGAGAATGTTGACGCACAAGGTATGCTAGAGCCCCGCAGGGACACGGTCATCATCTCCGGCAACACTCTTGCCAGCCGTCTAATTATTATAGTCACCCAGGAAGGTGATTCTTACCGCAATGCAGAGCGGGTCTCGGTATCCAAAGCCGCTGCCCTTGCCGACGGCAAAGCTTTCATTATCGACGACGCAACCGTTGCCGCCGTTTCTTCCGCCGGTTATGTACTTACCGACGGAGCTGCCAACATCTACGCCAAAAGCAAAGATGATGTGACTGTCGGCAACAAGGTATCTGTAAAGGGCCTCAAGGGCAGTGCCTCCGGAGTTCCCGTAATCAGCCAGGTTGACGAATGCAAAGTGGTATCTTCCGGAAGTGTTACATACCCCGAGCCAATCGATCTCAACGATGTCATTGCCAGCTACAAGGCAAGCGCAGTCGAATACGTCAAAGCATCCGGAGTAGTTGCAGGCGGCAACCTTATCGTTACCGTAAATGAAACCGATTATTCCATTAAGCAGGTGGATTGTCCTGCAGGGCTCAGCATCTCTGGCCTGAACGGCAACAAGGTGGTCCTGACAGGCTACTCGTGCGGCCTGCTCGGTGCCAACATGTTCGGCATCCTCACTACTGAAGTGAAGGACAACGGTCCGGCAATAGTACCCAGACCTGACAAGCTCCTCTATGCCAAATGGCGCTTTACCGCAACCACAATGACGGCATACCAGGATCTCTTCGGCGGCACTTCCGGAAAACTTGATACAGCTGAAGGTACCGGCGGCCTGTACGTTCCTTCCAACGTAGAAGGCAACGGCAAGATTGAATACTGGCAAGTCGACAAGAGCGCACTCGACGTCAATAACAAGGCTTCCCGTATCATCGGCGGCACAGGACACCCTTACGTTACCGGCGCATGGCCCGGCGACTACTGGCTGTTCTCCGCAACCGACAACTACGAGTACCCTGCCGGCACCAACCTGCACATCAAGTACCTCACCCGCGTTTCTGCTACCGGTCATAAGTACTGGATGCTCGAGTACTTCGACGGCAACGATTGGAAACCCGCTGATGAATACCCCGTACAGACTACAACAGAGACCGGAGAGACTGTTCAGTACAACTTCGTCGAGCCTACCTCCAACGTCGCAGTCGAGTGCGTCTGGACGCTTGCAGCTCCTTGCCGCGAGCCCATGTTCCGTATGCGCTGCGTCGCCAACTGGCAGGCCAACGGCAAGGGTGCTCTTGCCGCACCGAACGGAGGCACCTGCCGCATTGCCGATAACGGCGACGACGGAGAAGATGAGGGTCCCGTCTTCGAGGTGACCGACGCTCCTGCCGGTGGTGGCAGCGGTAGCGGCGGAACGGCTCCCAAACCAGGTACGGTAGTGTTTGAGGATGACTTCGAGTGGCTCGAGCCCTACGCCACCGGTGCAAGCGCTCCGGATGACGTTAAGGACAACTCAGTAGGAAGCTCTCCCAATATCTTCACCACAGAAGCCCTTCAGCCCATACTCGTTGAACTCCAGACCAGGGGCTACGGCTTCATCTGGGGAGGCAAGGGCCTGGAGTGGTCAACGGCAGAGCCCGACAGCGGCAACGGCCGCACACTCTACCTGCAGAAGAACTACCTCAAGTTCGGCAAGTCAGATTACAACTCCGGTCTTATCCTCCCGGCCCTCAGCGCCCTCATAAGCGCTGCAAATGTGGAACTCACATTTGACTGGTGCTGGTGTATGACAGGCAAGAGCAAGCCGGATATCATGACCTTGACTGCCGAGGTGGCAGGTGGCGAAAGCACTGAGTTGAGCTCCGCCCAGCCTACTGCCGATGACTTGACCAAGCTCGAGTGGCAGCACGCCTCCGTGACCATCAACGGAGCGACTGCAGAAACCCGCATCACGCTTCGTCCTACAAACTCCGATCCTTACGTGAGCAATACCCGCGGCCAGAACCGCTGGTATCTGGACAACATCAAGATCGTCGTGAAATAGGCCCGGTTACATAAAAACAAGGCAGGATGGCTCTCACGAGTCATCCTGCTTGTTTTAAATAAGCCGTCAGCCGAATCTGTCAGAAAATTGTCTGGCTCGAATGATTTGGGCTCCGGTTCGGTTCAGGAATCCTGCTGCAAGGCAGGCCTGCCTTCCGCGATCCGAGATAACCCGGTTAGTGAAAAACTTGATGTTTTCTCCTCTTGGGCCTGACGGCTTAAGCGTCTATTTCAATTTCTCGAGATAAGCATCCAGGTCGTCCTGGAGCCCTTTTGCCTCCGTACCGAGCTGCTGCATCTTCTTTTGGCAGGCGATGCGGTTAACAGTTTCGTTAAGGGTTACGATGATAAGTTTATCCAGCGGGGTTTTGTCCGGGTACTTGGCATCGTAGGTATTGTATTTTCGATTGATTTCGTCTGCCGCAAGGCGCATTGCCTCTTCCATTTCCGGAGTAGCCGCTACCATGGGGTACTCGATGCCGGCAATTTTGAGTTTGATGTTCTGTGCCATAATTACTTTTCGAGCAGTTTGATGCAACGGTCTATCTCTCGGACGAGCTTGGTGATGCGTTCTTTGGCGAGTGCAGAGTCGCCGGCGCCGGAGAAGGCGAATTGGAGCTTGAGGTTATCTATCTGGGCATCCAGTTCGGCAATCTTGTCTTTGTATGCGGCGATGTCGGCTTTCCTGGCATCGAGTTCGGCCGCCATAGCGTCTGCGCGCTGCTTCTCTGTCTCGTACAGGGAAACCAGCTTCTCAATCCTTGATTTAATGTCTTCCAGCATACTACAAATATAGTAAATTAATCAATCATTCGGTACGCAATGCCGCAATTGGCAGCAAATTGCCGGTCGGAGGGGCTGTCGCCGACCATTATGGTACGGGAGGGCGTGACCTCCGGATGGTCTTTCAAGATAAGGTCGAAGAGGCCGCGGTTCGGTTTGCGGCAGGGATCTGAATCCGAGACGGCGGTGCAAACATAGATACCGTCAATGCGGCCTCCGGCAGTTGCTATTTCGGCAGTCATCCACGAGTG
>CAMZEC010000017.1 GCA_947305645.1 uncultured Bacteroidales bacterium
TCCGCTCCTGCTCACAGCAGGCAGTCTGGAATACCTGATTTATAGAGGAAAGATAGGAAAATCTTACTTGAATTCCTCAAATGTACCGTCCTCGAAAAAGACAATGACGCGACTTATTTTGCGGGATTTGCCAACTTCATTGTAATCAACGTGGGAGAAAAGGCTTTCTGTTTCCTCCTGAGAAGAGAACATTTTACCTTTCCCGGTTATCAGCCACTCGATATTCAGGGCAGGGTAGCGACGTGCCGTACGCTCTATGAAATCAAAGCCCGGCTTGTTTCGCCCGGAAATGATGTGAGAGATACTCGCACGGGCAACTCCAATGCTGTCCGCAAACTGAGCCTGACTGATATTTTCAGCCTCTAAAAACTTCAAAAGTCTTTCGTTCATTTTTGTCCCGTTTGATTTACAAAAGTAAATATTGTATTCGATAAAAGCAAATACGATTCCGGAAGGGCAGGGGAGTGACACTAAGAAACAGGATGTTTTTGAAATTGATATTTTTATTAAGATAAAATTGTATAAACTATTGATTGTAATATATTTAGTTTATATAAATAACGCAATTTTCCATGTTCTGCACGCAAGGTTGGCCGGAAAGTCGGGGGTTAGGATAATCCGCAACAATAGATAAATCTTATAATGCATTGGTTTTAAACGTGTTGCAAATACTTATTTTGCGTTATTAGGATTTCTTATGGGGTATTATTAAGCCGGGAGTGGCGATTCCATGGCGACTTGTTGATAATTTACAAATGTAACAACCGCATGGTAGGGGAAACATTTCGTTTTGTTTACCATATAATTTGTAACTTTGCACTGCGAATAATTTAACGACCGAATGATACCGCAACTCAAAATAGAAGATTTCAATTACGATCTTCCCGATGCGAGAATCGCAAAATATCCGTTGAGCAGCAGGGATGCATCCAAATTATTAATCTACAGAGAGGGAAAATGCAGCGACACAATATTCCATGAACTGCCAAAAATGCTCCCGGAAGGCGCCCTGATGGTGTTTAACGACACCAAAGTTGTGCCGGCAAGACTTTTTTTCCGCCGAAGCAGCGGAGCGCATATAGAGATATTCTGCCTGCAGCCCCACAATCCGGCCGAATATAATGAAGCCTTTGCCAGCAGCGCCTCCTGCAGTTGGGAGTGTGTAATAGGGAATGCCAAGCGTTGGAAGGACGATCTTATACAGTACGACAGCGACGCCCCGGAACTGGCCGCCATCAACCTGCAGGCCAGACTGTTGGAACGTAATGGCCAGACGGGAATCGTGGAATTCAGTTGGGAGGGCGGAGCCTCTTTCTCCGAGGTGCTCGACATCTGCGGCCGCGTGCCCATCCCGCCGTATCTTAACCGTGAGACCGAAAGCATCGACCTGGAACGTTATCAGACGACGTATGCCCGCGTGAGGGGGTCGGTTGCAGCGCCCACCGCGGGCCTTCATTTCACGCCGGAAACCATGTCTGACATTGCTGCACGCGGTATCGATATAGAAAAAGTCTGCCTGCACGTAGGCGCGGGCACCTTCCTTCCCGTCAAGAGTTCGAACGTCTCCGAGCATCCCATGCACAGGGAACCGTTCGTGGTCAGCCGCGAACTTCTGGCCCGGCTGGCAGCAAACAGCCGTCCGCTGATAGCCGTCGGGACTACTTCCGTGCGAACGCTGGAGTCGCTTTATTATGCCGGCGCCATATGCATTGAAAATGGTGCGCCCAAAGACATTGGCCAATGGGATCCTTATACCCGGGAGTGGCCCTACAGCACGCAGGAGGCTTTGCACGCACTCGTCGACTACCTGGACCGGACAGGAAAGGACAGCCTCAAATTAGGCACGCGCATCATTATCGTTCCGGGATTCCGTTTCCGCCTCGTGGATATTATGGTGACCAACTTCCATCAGCCGCAGAGTACGCTGCTTCTGCTTATCAGCGCTTTCGTCGGAGGGGACTGGCGGACCATTTACGACTATGCTCTCGGGCACGGCTTCCGCTTCCTCAGTTACGGAGATTCGTCTTTGCTTTTCCGCAGATAATTTGTATATTTGTACGATACAATAGTAGTTGTTATGGTTGATCTTTCCGAATTCGAAGACATTCGTCCATATAGCGACGAGGAGGCGATGGAAGCCCTTCAGAGGGTGTCGCGCCACCCGGCGTTACCGACAATTTCCAAGTACCTTTTCCCCAAGCAGAAAATGGGCATGCTCTCTGAGCTGCTACGGAGAATAAAGACCATAGATGAGTTCCAGAAAGTCGTGATGATAGGTGTCATCGACGCAGTTCTGGCCCGATCTTCGGAGGGCTTTACAGTAAGCGGAATAGAGAATCTCGGTAAAGTGAACGGCAAGTTCCTGGCCGTATCCAATCACCGCGACATTGTGCTGGATCCCGCCCTTATCCTTCATTCCATGAATGCCGGCGGATACCCGATGGCCGAACTTTGCGTCGGCAGTAACTTGCTTACCAGCAAGCTGATAGAGGACCTCATGAAGTCCAATCGTATGATTAAAGTCATACGTGGAATCAGCGCACGGCAGATGTATCTTAATTCCCAGACGCTTTCCAAATACATACGCCTTTCCATAACTTCCGGAAAAGCCTCGATTTGGATTGCCCAGAAAGAGGGAAGGGCCAAGAACGGCATCGACAAGACAGAGCAGGGCCTCCTGAAAATGTTCGACATGAGCGGAGAGAAGGATTTCGTGGAGAATTTCAAGGAGCTGAATATTGTCCCGATGAGCATTTCCTACGAGTACGAGCCGTGCGACAGCCGCAAAGCTCGAGAACTTTTGCTCACGCGCGAAGGCCCTTATGTGAAGAAAAAGAACGAAGACCTTCACAGTATCCTCACAGGCATCGGACAGAAAAAAGGCCACATTCACCTGAACATCGGTGATCCTCTTACCGTGGAAGAAATAGCAGAAGCTGCCACACATAACGGCAACGACAAGTACCAGGTGCTCCGCGGTATTCTTGACCAGCGCATTCATGACGGATACAAATTATGGAAAACTAATTATATGGGCTACGACCTGATGAACGGTACCAGTGAATTCCTCGGCGATAAATATCTTCCCAAGGATCTCGAGGAGTTCAAGGCTTATACCGAGCACAAACTTGCAAAATTGGAACGCAAGCTGGACCGTAACGAGCTGAGAGACATATTCTGGCACATCTACGGAAACCCTGTAGCCATGAAATAGTTCGTTTGTTATACAATTTATATTATGTTAACTTGCGTTGATAATGACGAGGAAACGCAAATTAGACATCATTCTCCCCTGCGTCACAATTGAAAATGTTGCGGCCGAGGGTAAAGCCATATCTCACGTACATCTTCCTGAAGACGACCCGGAAACTCCAGGCAGAATAATTTTTGTAGAATTCGCTGTTCCCGGCGATGTTGTGGACGTCAGGGTCACAAAGAAAAAATCCAGCTTTCTGGAAGGTCGTATAATAAAACTGGTAAAACCGTCACCTTCCCGTCTCAAGCCTTTCTGTAAGCATTTCGGTGTATGTGGCGGCTGCCGCTGGCAACCTCTGCCCTATGAAATCCAACTTGCAGCAAAGCAACAACAGGTTTATGACCAGTTAAAACGCATCGGACATCTGGAACTGCCTGAAATATCTCCGATTATTGGCTCTGAAAAGACTATTCTTTATCGTAACAAATTGGAATTCAGCGCCTCAAACAAAAGGTGGATACTTCCGGATGAAGATCCGGACGCCCTGAATGACGATGAAAAATGCGGACTGGGCTTCCATGTAGGCAAGTTTTTCGACAAAGTCCTGGACATCGAGCATTGCTGGCTACAACCGGAGCCGTCTAATGCAATTCGCTTGTTCATAAAGGATTATGCAATACGTAACAGCTTGAATTTCTATGACATACGTAATAATTGCGGGCTTTTTCGCAATATGTTCGTACGTACTACGGAAAAAGGCGAGGTGATGCTTATAGTATGCTTCGGCGAAGACTCCCCTGCCATTCGTCCCATGCTTGAAGCCATACGTGACCGGTTCCCGGAAATCACTTCCTTGTATTACGTAATCAACACCAAGCTTAACGACAGTATTTCAGACCAGGAATGCATACTGTTCTCCGGTGCCGACGCCATCTACGGGGAAATGGAAAACCTGAGGTTTAGAATAGGCCCCAAATCCTTTTACCAGACCAATGACGGCCAAACCCTTCGCCTTTACCGGAAAGCCCGCGAATTCGCAGGACTGAGCGGCAAGGAGACCGTATATGACCTCTATACCGGCACGGGTACGATAGCCCAGTTCGTCAGTGCCCAGGCAGCTAAAGTAATAGGCATCGAGTATGTGCCGGAAGCCATTGAGGACGCCAAAATCAACGCAGAAGCCAACGGCATTACCAACTGCAGTTTCTTTGCCGGCGACATGAAAGACATACTCACGGACGGGTTTATAGCAGAAAACGGCAAGCCTGATGTGATGATCGTGGATCCGCCCCGCGCCGGCATGCATCCGGATGTAGTGGCAACCATACTCAGGGCCTCCCCTGCCCGCATTGTGTACGTGAGTTGCAACCCGGCCTCTCAGGCCAGGGATTTGGCACTTCTTTCGAAGAAATACAAGATAACAGCCGTGCAGCCCGTGGACATGTTCCCCCATACTCAGCACGTGGAAAATATTTGCAAACTGGAATTATGCTGACGAACATTGCAATTCTCATAGCTGGCCTGCTCCTTATTGTCTTTGGTGCCGACTGGCTGGTAGACGGAGCTTCCGCTATTGCCCGAAAGCTTAAGATCAGCGAGTTTGTCATAGGTCTTACTATAGTTGGATTCGGCACCTCATGCCCCGAACTGGTGGTGAGTGTAACCGGCGCCATCAAAGGCATCTCCGACATTTCCATAGGCAATGTCATAGGGTCCAACATATTCAATACCCTGCTGATACTTGGCCTTACGGCTATTATTCTGCCAATAAACGTAACCAGGAACAACAGGCGCAGGGACATTCCCATGACCATGATCGTTACTCTCCTGCTCATTGTCTGCGGCATGAGTTTCAGCCTCTTCGGTATTGGAAACGGAGATGGGCTGTCCAGAGTTGAAGGAATCGTTTTCCTTCTGCTGTTCGCCGCTTACATATTCTATTGCTTCAAGAGCGACGAGCAGAGTGCAGAAGAACAAGCGCCGGCTAAAGAATTATCCACATTCAAAGCAGTACTTTTAACTCTTGCCGGTCTTGCCGGGCTGGTGTTCGGAGGGCGCTGGTTTGTCAATTCGGCCGTTGCAATCGCCCAGGCAGTGGGCGTCAGCGACAAATTCATCGCCATTACGCTGCTGGCCGGCGGCACTTCCCTGCCGGAGCTTGCAGCCTGCGTGGTCGCTGCCGCCAAGAAAAAAGGTCAGCTCGCTCTCGGCAACATCCTTGGATCCAATATCTTCAATATCCTTCTGATTCTGGGAGTATCAGCCGCTATCAGGCCTATTTCCTTCTCAGGCATCGATTTAATTGACATGCTTGCCCTCATGCTGAGCATGGTGCTGGTAATGATGAGCGCCTACACTTTCAAAAAGAATCAGATCGACCGTTTTGAAGGGGTGATTTTCCTTGCGGTTTTCATAGCCTACTATGTTTGGCTGTTTATAAAACTTTGATATGCGGTTACTTAAGTTCAAGCCCACACAATACAGGCTGGAGAATGTTAAGACAGGGCGTGTCTTCGACGACGAAGGTTGGACCCTGAACGATCCGGAATGCGGTGATCCATCCCTCATTCGTGCCGTATATTCATCGAACGAGTTCAAGCCCAGGAACGACCTTAAAGGTCTTTACCGTTACGCAGAATGGATGCCGGTAAAACGCATTCTCAAACATTCGTGCGCCCCGGTTACCTATAAATCCAAAGGTCTCGCTAAACATCTGGGGCTGAATAACCTGTATATCACTTTTTCCGGCTGGAACCCCAAGATAGGCGCCAAGATGCAGACCTGCTCCTTCAAGGAGACGGAGGCCTTTTCCGTGTGCGCCCGCATAGACAGGAAAGAGAAACGTACCCTTATCGTACAGTCCGCCGGCAACACCGCTCGCGCTTTCGCCCAGGTATGCTCGGACAACGACATACCCGTAATCATCTGCATACCGGAAGACAACGTACACGATCTCTGGTTCCACAGAAAGCTGAACAGATGCGTTAAAGTGGTAGCCGTCCCCCACGGCTGCGACTACTACGACGCCATCACCCTCGGAGAGAAGCTCGCCAAGGATCCCATGTACTTCCTTGAAGGGGGTGCAAAGAACATCGCCAGACGCGACGGAATGGGCACGACCATTCTGAGCTTCGTAGAAAAAGCCGGACGCATCCCGGATGCATACTTCCAGGCTGTAGGATCCGGAACAGGCGCCATAGCTGCATGGGAGAATGCCGAAAGACTTGTAGCGGACGGCCGTTTCGGACCAAACAACATGCGAGTATTCGTCGGGCAGAACTCCCCTTTCACCCTGCTCTACGATTCCTGGAAGGCATGCTCACGCCAGCTTGCGGACATCACCCCCGAACTCGGACGCCGTCAGGCGGAAGTCATTCTGGCCAAAGTGCTCTCTAACCGCAAACCGCCGTACAGCATCGCCGGAGGCCTCTACGACGTGCTGCTAAAGAGCCATGGCGACGTTTTCCTTGCCAGCAACGACGACATCATGTACTGGCTGCTACAGTTCCGGAACATGGAGGGATACGACCTGCTGCCCGCAGCATGCGTGGCCGTTTCTTCCCTCGCCCAGGCTGTCAAGGCCGGTACCGTAGGCAAAGATGATCTCATAATGCTCAACTGCACCGGCGGAGGTACGCTGGCATCTTTTGCCAAAGGTTACGTGCTGAAGGAACCCGACCTGGTCCTGAGTCCCGACCTGCCGGCAGAAGAGATAATCGCCAAAGTGGCCGCACTCTAGAAATTCAGTGCTACCGACAAGGTAACCGCCTGATATTCAGCAAAATTTTTGCTTATCATTGCAGGAGGGACATATGCATTCGTATCCGGATCGGTGAGTATTTCCTTGTCTGTTGTGAACATCCAGGAGAAGATGAAATCGATGCTTGTGCATTTGTGGAGCGTCACCCTGTAACCGGCTCCGGCACGGGCCCTGAAACAAGTCTCCCGGAGAGGTGCCGTAGGAAACGCCAGTCCTCCCCCTCCAGTGACAATCAAACCGTCGGAATACAAACCACAAGGGCACCAGCGTGCTCTGAGTTCAAGCGGCACCATCCAGCGTTTGGAATAAACGCCCTGCAGGCCGGAATACAGTGACAGGTTCAGCTTCTCAGTTAAATCCACACCTGCATTGGCCAGAACCGAACCGTTGCTGAAGAAGCTCAGCTGAGTGGGATTCTCCACTATTCTATATCCCTCATTGCAAATGAAGTTGCGCTGGGCGGACTTCAGGAAAGTACCGTTATAACCCCACTCCAATCCCCAGCTTATGCGCGGCATGCCCGCCCTCATCACGGCAGAGGGAAGGACGACAAGCAGCAAAAGCGGGATCAGTTTCTTCATTACAATTTATAGAGTATAGTCAGCTGGGGATATAAAAACTGTATCAGACCGTTATTGTAGACACTCAGGCTGGTGGCCGTATAACTCTTTTCTTTCTCGTTCACACGTACGTGTATTCCTGCATCGGCCATGAATGAGAGGTCCAGGGCGACTTTGCGCCCGAAGTCGAAGCGGCATCCGACATCTCCGCTCAGGGCCAACATGAAGCCTGGGTTCCCGCTGATGAGGGCAGTAAGGTCGAATCCCCTGCCCTTGTCATGATCCCTGACCATTCCGGTCGAAATGCCGGGACCTGCATAGAAAGTATAACTCACACCGGCATTTTCCACTTGCCGGAAAATATACTGACGGGAGAAATTGACTCTGTATCCCGGAGAAGAGCAGCGGCTGGTAGGAATGCCGTAAATGTCGACCAGGGCCGTTGCCGTATGAAACACTCCATCTTTCTCTGCAAAACAATACTGGGCCCCGAATCCTTTTGGGGAATTGAAAAAACCCGCCTCCTGGGCGCCTGCGGGCAGACAGAATGCCACAAGCAGCCATATAAACAGCAGATTGTTCAGTACGCGTTGCACAACACGAAGGTAGAGAAAACTTTGAAAATATCCAATAAAAAGCTAACTTAGCAATCTAAAACCGTTATAAACCTATGTCTGTCGAAATTAAGATAGTCCTCACGAAAAAGCAATTGAGGCAATTCGTAGATTTCCCCGAAATTCTATATAGAAACAATCCTTATTATGTACCGCCGCTGGTTTTCGACCAGCTCGACACCCTTGACCAGAAGAAAGGCGCTGCGCAGGAATTCTGCAAATCTGAACTGTATCTTGCATACAAAGACGGAAAACCGGCCGGTCGTGTGGCTGCAATAGTGAATTTCAAGGCCAATGAGCAGTGGAACCACAAGCAGGTCCGTTTCGGATGGTACGATTTTATCGATGACCAGGAAGTTGCCGACGCCCTGATGGAAAAGGTGTATGAATTCGGACGCCGCTTCGAAATGGACACCGTCGTAGGCCCCCTGGGTTTTACTGACTTTGATCCGGAGGGTATGCTTATAGCGGGTTACGACAAGCTGTGTACCATGGCCCTGATTTACAACCATCCCTATTATAACGAACACATGGAAAGGATGGGCTTCCGCAAGGACACAGACTGGATCGAGTACAAGGTATATATGCCGGAAGTCCTGCCGGACAAGCTTACCCGCGTAGCGGCGATAGTGCAGCAGCGTACCAACGTGCATATCAGGCCCCTGACGCGTAAGATTATCCGTGAAGAAAAATATGGGGAGAAGGTTTTCCGCCTTATCAATGAATGCTACAAGGACCTGTATAATTTCACCGTCCTGCCGGACCATATGGCAAAGAAATACCTGGATTTCTACCTTAGCATCCTTGACCTCAGATACCTGTCTATGGTAGAAAACGAGCAGGGCGAACTGGTTGCATTCGGCATCACGATGCCGTCCATCGTCCGTGCGCTCCAGAAGAACCGCGGCAAGCTCTTCCCCTTCGGCTGGTGGCCTCTGCTCAAATCCATGTATCTGAAGCATGAAGAGGGTGTAGAAATGCTGCTTATCGGAGTACGGCCCGACTACCAGAATACGGGCATCAACTCCCTGCTCTTTGCCGACCTCTTCGTCAAATTCAAGAAATGGGGCGTCAAGTGGGCCGAAACCAACGCCGTGTTGGAAGACAACGTGAAGAATCAGGGCCACTGGAAGCTTTTCGATCACGAATGCGAGAAGCGCCGCCGTTCCTATATCAAAGAGCTGAAGTAGCGTATGAGTCCGGAGGATTCCGCCAACTTCCCCAATATACCGCTTCCTGAAAGGATGCGGCCGAGGGATTTGTCGGAATACGTTGGACAGAGCCATCTGGTGGGCCCCGGATGCATACTCCGCAAGATGATAGACAGCGGCAGCCTGTCGTCGTTCATACTCTGGGGGCCTCCCGGAGTCGGCAAAACCACCCTGGCCAGCATAATCGCACACACCCTCGACCGGGAGTTCTACACCATATCAGCCGTCAGCTCCGGAGTCAAGGATGTGAGGGACGTGATTGACAAGGCGAAGAACAAGTCGCTCTTCTCTTCCGCCGCGGCGCCGATACTCTTCATCGACGAGATCCACCGCTTCAACAAGGCCCAGCAGGACGCACTTCTGGGTGCCGTCGAATCCGGAACCATCGTGCTGATAGGTGCGACCACCGAGAACCCGTCTTTCGAGGTCATAACTCCCCTTCTGTCCCGCTGCCAGGTCTTCGTGCTCAAGTCGCTCGAGGCGAATGACCTTAAGATTCTGCTGGACAGGGCTCTTGCCATCGACCCTGTGCTCAAGCAGAAACACATAGAGCTGCGCGAGACTGAGGCCCTGATGCGCCAGAGCGGAGGCGACGCCCGCAAGCTGCTGAATATACTTGAGATAGTTGTAGATTCCACCGTTCCCGACAGCTATGGAGCGATAGTTATCGACAATGCTGCCGTGACCTCCTGCCTGTCGGAAAATATGGCCATCTACGACAAGGGGGGCGAGATGCATTACGACATAATTTCCGCCTTCATCAAGTCTGTCCGGGGCTCAGACCCCAACGCTGCCGTCTATTGGATGGCGCGCATGCTGGCAGGAGGAGAAGATCCCCTTTTCATCGCCCGCCGCCTCTGCATTCTTGCGGCAGAAGATATAGGTCTGGCCAATCCTAATGCCCTGCTGATGGCAGATGCAACCTTCCGTATCGTCCATTCCATCGGCATGCCGGAGGCACGTATACCGTTGAGCGAATGTGCCGTCTACCTGGCCTCATCGCCCAAGAGCAATTCCGCCTATCTGGCAATAGACAGCGCCATGGCGGCAGTCAATGAAGACAAAACCGCCCCTGTGCCTCTATATCTGCGGAATGCTCCCACTTCGTTGATGAAAGACCTGGGATACCACGACGGGTACAAATACGCCCACGACTTCCCCGGCCATTTCACCGATCTGGAATTCATGCCGGACACGTATAAAGGACGCACCTTCTACGAGCCGCAGCCCAACGCCCAGGAAGACAAGCTCAAAGCCTACCTCCTCTCCTGCTGGCCAAAATATTACACCAAGAAATAATCAGTACTGCCTTTCTCCGAAAATGGCCGTACCTATGCGGACGATGGTGGCGCCGTATTCCAGGGCGATGCGCCAGTCGCCCGACATTCCTATAGAAAGCTCCTTGAAGTCTTCGTATTCCGGAAAGAGGTCGCGCAAATAGTCGTAGCAGGCCTTTATGCGGTCGAAATCGGCACGTATGTCTTCTTCCGCGTCAGTGTTAGTCGCCATGCCCATAAGGCCGCAGAAACGAATGTTTTTATAGCTGGCGGCCCGGAACATGATGTCGAGTATTTCCTCTTCGTAGAAACCTGTCTTGGTTTCTTCCGCTGCTACGTGAAGCTCAAGCAGAACAGGGATTATCCGGCCGTTCTTTGCGCCCCAGTCGTTTATGGCGTCCAGCAGATGCCGGGAATCCACGGACTGGACCAGGTTGGCGTATGGAAGGACCATCTTGAGCTTGTTGGTCTGAAGGTGGCCGATGAAATGCCATTCCACCCCCTTCCCCTGAAGCGCCTGCGCCTTTTTCTCAAATTCCTGGGGCCTGTTCTCACCGAACGCGTTCTGCCCTGCGACCAGGGCCTCCTCTATCGACTCAAGCGGATGGAATTTGGAAACTGCCACCAGTTTGACCTCTGATGGCAGTTCCTTTTTTATAGCTTTTATGCTTTCTGCAATACTCATTATCTGCGGTTTCTCTGCTGCTGTTGCTGCATCTTCTGGGCTTCCTCCAGACGCTGCTGCCATTTGGATTTGGGCAGAGGCTTTCCCTCGGTAGCCTTCAGACGGGCGTATATCTTTTCGGGATGCACGAACCACTTCCTGATAACCCATGTCTGCATAATAGCGATAAGCTGGGAAAGCAGATAGTAGTAACTCAATGCGGCAGACAGATTGTTACAGATGAAGAACATCATTATCGGCATCATCCACAAAGTCATGAACTTCATGGACGAGGCCGTAGGATCGTTGGATGCCGCCTGGTTGGCTGTGGTCATCTTGGAATACACCCACATGACTACCGCCATCAGCAGGGCGAACAGGGAAAGGTGGTCACCGATAAGAGGGATGCGGAAGCCGAAGTCGAGTATGGAATCATACGCGCTGAGGTCGTCGCACCACAGGAATGGTTGCTGACGCAGTTCAATGGATGCCGGGAAGAAGCGGAACATTGCCCACAGTATAGGGAAAGTGAGCAAGGTGGGCAGACAGCCGCCCATAGTATTCACTCCGGCCCGTTTATACAGGTCCATTGTGGCCTGCTGCTTCTTCATGGCGTCTTCCTGCTTGGGGTATCTGGCGTTAATCTTCTCGATTTCCGGCTTGAGTACCTGCATCTTGGCGGAAGATGAGTATGACTTGTACGTGAGCGGGAACACAACCGTCTTGATAACCAGAGTCATGAGCAGGATGATAAGTCCGAAGTTGCTCAGGAACCGGCTGAAGAAGTTGAACATCGGGATTATGGCATAGCGGGTGAACCAGCCGACAAGGGAACCGCCCAGCGGAATAATCTTTTCGTATTTGCGGTTGTAAGACTTAAGGGTCTGGAAGTGGTTGGGGCCGAAGTAGAACTCGTACGGAACACTTACGCTTGCAGCTGGACGGAAGTCTGCACGCATCTTCGCGCTGCATTCCATAAGGTTGTGCGAAGGATCGCTCTCGGGCACGAATCTGATGGCCAGTTCTCCGTTGGCAAACTCCTGAGGCGCACACATGATGGCGGAGAAGAACTGCTGCTGGAATGCCACCCAGCTCAGGCGGGCGCCTATGCTCTTGGATGCGCTGCGGCTACGGCCCATCTCGGCCGGCTTCTTCTCTCCCTCGAAATAATAATCGAGCTTAGAATACTGCGATTCGTTCTTGTAGCCCTTCTCCATACGCGGCACGGTGACGTTGAAGTCTATGTCGTAGGAGCCGACGTTGCGGGGAATGACATTCTGCATGCCCACGAAAGACAGGAGATTGTCAACCTTGTAGCCGTCGGGCTGAAGGGTGTACTTTTGTTCGATATAACCGCCGCCCTCGAAAGGCAGACGGAAAACTACGGAACTGTCGCTGTGCTCGGCAACGGTAAAATTGAAGTCGGCAGTGCGTATGTACTGGCCTGCATAGATGCTCACCGCGTACTCGGCGTCACCGCCCTTAAAGAGCATGAGATCTTCGCCGCCATAGCTGGAGTATTTCTTCAGCTGAGCGCTGTAAGGCTGTGCACCTTTGGTGGTAAAGTCAAGCTTAAGCACCTCGTTCTCCAGCGTTACCAGATCCCCTTCCGCTACGTGTGCCGCCTCAAGCATGCTGTCGGAATAGATCGCCTGGGGTGCGGCGGCCTGCGGGTTCTCTTCAGAGGCCGGAATAACGTCGGCATATACTCCGTCGGCAAGGGTATCGACGGGCATGTTTGCCAAAGCTATTGAGTCAAGCTGTCGTTGCTGCTCAGCGCGTTTGCGCGCCTGCCCGGACTCATAAAACGTGAATCCGAAGAGGATGAGCGCAATGATGATAAAACCAATTATTGAATTCTTGTCCATCAGGCTTCCTCCTCACTCTCACGAATCTTCTGCTCAAGCTGCTTGAGCTCTGCTTTTGCCTGTGCTATTCGCTCCTGCATCTGCTTGATGAGCGGCTCCGAGTTCTTGGATGCTGAGAAGAATCCTATATTGTTTTCGTAGGTGGTCACATCCTGCTGGAGAGAGCGGTATTTGTCCAAAAGCTGCTCTTTCTCGGTGCGGGGAGCCCTTCCGGGCTTGCCTGCGGGCCTGGGAGCGCCCTGAGACAGGGGGAACTTCTCCCTGATGGCCGCACGATAAGCTCCGTTCACGGCATCTTTCTCTCTAAAGGGCACGTGTCCGATTTCCTGCCAGCGGGCGTTGAACTCGCGCAGTGCGTCGGCGTTAGCCGTCTCATCTTCGGATGGAACATAGGCATGAACTTCCTCGATAATCTTCTTCTTTGCTTTCAGGTTGCCGTAAAAATCGTTCTCCGGCTTGGCGTTCTTGTCCCTTTCAGCGAAAAATTCGTCGCAGGCTGCACGGAAACGCTTCCAAATCTGCTCGCTCTTCTTGCGGGGCACTGCGCCAATTTCTTTCCACTCCTTCTGGAGTTCGATGAACTGGTCGGTGGCTTTCTTCCATTCGGTGCTGGACTTAAGGGCTTCAGCCTTCTCGATGATGGCCATCTTCTTGTCCAGGTTAGCGTTCATTGAATCCTTGAATCCGGCGTAATAGTCACGCTTGCGGCCGTAGAACTGGTCGCACGCGGCACGGAAGCGATCGTAAATCTTCTGGTTGTCCTTGCGGGTGGCAAAACCGATGGTGCGCCACTTGGCCTGAATCTCCTCGATCTGGCGGGACAGTTCGTTCCACTCGCTGGAGGAGACGACCTCCTTTGCGGCTATGGCTTCAACCTGCTCGCAGAGCTCCTGCTTGGCAGCCAGGTTGGCGATCTGCTCTTCCTTCTGGTTCTCGAAGTGGGCCTGGTATTTCTTGTTTATTACGGCAGTTGCAACTTTGAAACGGTTCCAGATATCTTCTCGCTTCTCCTTGGCCACAGGGCCGAATTCCTTCCATTGCTCATGCAGTTTCTGCAGTTCATGGAAAGCATTCACGACGTTCTCGTTCTCCGCGAGCTTCTCGGCAGCCTCGCAGAACTTTTCCTTTGCCTCCAGATTCTTCTGGAAGTCGAGGTCGCGGAGGTCACGGCTGATCTTCACCATGTCGTAGAACTTCTCCACATAGAACTGGTAGGTATCGTTAATATCCCTGTATGCAGTGACGGGCACCGGACCGGCCTCGCGCCAGCGGTTCTGCAACTCGCGGAATGCGGGGAAAGATGCGCTTGCGTCATCGTTATTCTCGACCATCGCCTTAAGCTCTTCTATGATTGCTTTCTTCTTGGCAAGATTCTCCTCCCTGTGCGCATCCTGCTCGCGGTTAAATTCCGCGCGTTCCTTTTTGTAATCCGCATAAACGGCCTTGAAGTTCTCTTCTACGGCCTCGAAAGGATTGTTAAGGGAATTCTGTTCTTCCGGATTTTCGCCTTTCAATTTACCCAGTAGCTTGTAGAAGGCCGATTTGATATTCTCGGCTTCTTTGGATCGAAGCATGCTGTCTGCACTTTCCTTCAGGTTGCGGAACATATCGGAAAGCTCCGCCAGACTTTTGTCCGCCAGATTTTCCACCTTTTCCTTCACCTCTTCGGCTTTTGTTTCTTCAACAGTGGCTTCTTCCGCCTTGGCTTCCTCTGCTTTCACCTCTTCGGCTTTAGCTTCCACGGCGGGCTCTTCAACAGTTTCGGGCTTCTGGGTTTCTACGTCTGAAACGACCTCTACAGTCTTTTCAGGAATAATTGTTTCACTCATGTTCAGAGATATTTAATAATTTATAGTTTGCAAATATAATATTTATTTTTCTACAAGACGAATTTCGTACAACTTAGGCCAGTTCTTGCCGGTAAGGTATATCTTCCCGTCATTAATGGCAATGCCGTTGAGCACGTCGGTATCACTGCGGCGCAAGTTGTCAGGAAGCAGTCCGCTGCAGTCAACAACCCCCTCCACCTTGCCGGAACCAGGGTTGATGATGACTATCATGTCGGTAGTATATACATTCGCCCAGATCTTACCGTTTATCCACTCCAGCTCGTTCAGAAGCCGTAGCGGACGGTCGTTCATGGTCACTTTGAGCTTACGTTTCACTTGGAAATCTTCGTCCATGAAAAAGAGGCAGGCAGTGCCGTCGGACGCGATAAGCTGCTTGCCGTCGGTCGTAAGTCCCCAGCCCTCGCGAGGGTAGGCGCAGGTCTTGAGATACCTGAGCGAGGCCGCATCGTACACGAAGGCGACCTTATTGGTCCATGTGAGCATGTACAATTTGTCGTTCAGGATAACCGAGCCCTCGCCGAAATACTTGCGGTCGAACTCAAGCTTGCGCAAAATCTTCCCGCTCTCCAGTTCCATTTTCCGCAGGCTTGTCTTACCGCACTGACCGGTACTCTCGTAAAGAATGCCGCCCTGAAAAAAAAGTCCCTGGGTATAAGCACCCCTGTCATGGGGGTAGTCCCTGACAACTTTGATTCCATATTGCTTAGGGCCGGAAGCGGAACAAGCAGACAGGCCCAGAAGCAACGAAACGGCAAAAAGAATAATCTTTTTCATCCCTGCAAATTTAACAAATTGTTGCTAATTTTGCAGGACATACACGAAAATCATGAGAATCGATATATTAAGTGTCGTACCCGAGCTGCTCGACAGTCCCCTCAGCCACTCCATAGTAGGGCGGGCAATCAAAAAAGGATTGGTGGAAATCCACGTACACAACCTCAGGAAATACGGTATCGGCCCCCGTCGCAATGTAGATGACTACAGCTACGGCGGCGACGCCGGCATGGTCATGATGGTCGAACCGGTCTTCCGGATGATTGAAGAGCTCAAGGCAGAACGCGATTACGACGAGATCATATACATGTCCCCCGACGGTGAGATTTTGGATCAGGGAATTGCCAACGAACTTTCGCTGAAAGGCAATATTATCATACTCTGCGGCCATTATAAAGGTATTGACCACCGCATCCGGGAGCACCTCATCACCCGTGAGATCTCCGTAGGCGACTATGTGGTGAGCGGGGGTGAAATTCCCGCCGCCCTTCTGGCCGACGCGCTTGTCCGTCTCATCCCGGGAGCACTTACCGATGAGACCTCCGCTCTCTCGGATTCCTTCCAGGACAACCTGCTCTCCCCTCCCGTTTACACCCGTCCTGTCGAATTCAACGGCTGGAAAGTGCCGGATGTGTTGCTGAGCGGCAATCCGAAGCTAATTCGCGAATGGCAGGACGAGCAAGCGCTCGAACGTACTAAGTTATTGAGACCCCAACTGTTAGATGATAGTTTATAAAATATTTTAAAAATAAAAATATATTTTTTCAAAAAATTTTTCAAAAAACGCTTGCTGAATAAAAAAAGTGAGTTATATTTGCAGTCGGAAATCAACAACTATTCTAACCAACAATAATTAACCTTCTAAAGGTATACACTACTAACTAACCGTTAACGCCCGCTGTGAAGCGGGCGTTAGTCGTTCCGACTAACGCCCGCAAACGGGCTACACGTTACCCCCTCCCTAAATCCCTCCCCTCGAGGGCGGGACTTTGTCGTTCCGACTAACGCCCGCAAACGGGCTACACGGAGCTGCCGCAATTCCGTTGGAAATAAGCATAAGAATTGTTATATTTGCAGAATATGAAAGTAGCTATTGTTGGTGCCAGCGGAGCAGTTGGCCAGGAATTCCTTAAAGTGCTGGAAGAGAGAAACTTCCCCATTGATGAACTCTTATTGTTCGGCTCTGAGCGCAGCGCCGGGCGAAAGTATAAGTTTAAAGGTAAAGAATACGAAGTCCGCCTGCTGCAGCATAACGATGACTTCAAGGGAGTAGACTTCGCCTTTACTTCCGCCGGGGCATCAACGTCCAAAGAATTTGCCGGAACCATAACTAAATACGGAGCTGTAATGATCGACAATTCATCCGCTTTCAGGATGGATGCCGACGTTCCCCTCGTTGTCCCCGAGTGCAATGCAGAAGACGCTCTCAACAGGCCCCGCGGCATAATCGCCAACCCCAACTGCACCACCATCATGATGGTCGTAGTGCTTAAACCAATTGAGCAGCTATCGCATATAACGCGCATACATGTAGCAAGTTACCAGTCCGCCTCCGGCGCTGGAGCCCAAGCTATGGCAGAGCTCGAGCAGCAATATAAGGAGCTGGTGGAGGGCAAGCCGGTAACCGTGAACAAGTTTGCATATCAGCTCGCCTACAACGTCATCCCGCAGATAGACGTATTCCAGGACAACGGCTACACTAAGGAGGAAATGAAGATGTTCAACGAGACACGTAAGATACTCCACTCCGACGTCCGCTGTTCGGCAATGTGCGTACGTATCTCCGCCCTTCGCTCCCACTCGGAAGCCGTATGGATCGAAACGGAGAAGCCTCTCGACGTCAAACAGGTGCAGGAGGCTTTGGCCGTGGCTCCCGGAGTCACCCTCCAGGATGACCCCGCCACCAGGACCTATCCCATGCCTCTTTTCACCGGCGGCAAGGACGACGTTTATGTAGGGCGCGTGCGCAAGGATCTTGCCGACGAAAACGGCATCACCCTCTGGCTCTCAGGAGACCAGATTAAGAAAGGAGCCGCCCTCAATGCGGTACAGATTGCAGAATATCTAATCAGCAGGAAATAATATGTTGAAAGTATCACCCCGGGCAAAGGAAATGCCCGCTTCGGCAATCCGCAAGCTCGTCCCCTTCTCGGAAGCCGCGGAAGCCTCAGGAGTCAAGGTGTACCACCTGAACGTCGGCGCCCCCGACATCAAATCCCCCGACTGCGCAACCAGGGCCGTCAGCACCCGCTGCAACGGCATGCATCATCTGTCCTACACCCACTCCGCAGGCCTCATGGAGCTTCGCAAGGGCATGGTCGAAAAGTACTACCGCAAACTCGGGTTCGACATCGGGATTTCCCAGCTGCTGATTACTGTCGGAGGAAGCGAGGCCTTTGCATCCGCGATGCAGATCGCTGCAGGCCAGGGCGATGAAATAATAGTAGTAGAGCCTTTTTACACCAACTATCAGACATACGCCTTCCTGAACGGAATAACCTTGAAGGCTGTGCACTCAGATATAAGGGAAGGATTCAAAGTACCCGACATTTCGGAATTCGAAAAGATACTCACTCCAGCGACGAAGGCCGTTCTGATCAGCAACCCCTGCAATCCTTCCGGAAAGCTTTTTACAAAAGATGAAATGCTTGCCATCGGAGACTTTTGCCGCCGTCACGACCTGTTCCTGATTTGCGATGAAGTCTACAGGGAGTTCTGCTACACTGACGAGCCCTACTTCAGCGCACTCGAGATTCCCGGCTGCGAACAGAACGTAATAATCGTGGATTCCGTTTCCAAGCGTTACAACCTTTGCGGAGCACGCATAGGATGCATAATATCAAGGAACGAAGAAGTCATGGCCTGCGCCCTTAAATACGCTCAGGCAAGGCTCTGCCCCCCTGTCCTTGGCCAGTATGCCGCAATCGGCGCTCTGGACACGCCTGATTCCTATTTCCAGGAAGTGCGGGAAGAGTACATTCGCCGCAGGGACTGCGCAGTCGAAGCTCTGAACGCCATGCCTGGTGTGTTTTCTCCCATGCCCTACGGAGCCTTCTACACAGTTGCCGAACTGCCGGTAGACAGCGCCGAGAATTTCGCAAAATGGCTGCTCACCGATTTCCGTATGGACAATGAGACCCTGATGATAACCCCGGCCGCATCTTTCTACAAAACTCCCGGCGCCGGTCTTAAGCACGCCCGTATTGCTTATGTACTCGAAGTGCCTCAGCTGCGACGGGCAATGAACCTGCTTGCAAACGCTTTAAGCGAGTATAACAAATAACAGATGTCAGAAGAAATCAACCTGGTCAGGGACCTTGCCCTTATCCTTATAGCAGCAGGAGTGTTCACGGTCATTTCCCGTGCACTCAAGCAGCCACTTATCCTGGGATATATAATTGCGGGCTTCCTTATCAGTCCCCACCTGGACTTTTTCCCTAACATCAGCAGCACCGAGTCAGTCAAGCAATGGTCCGAACTGGGAATCATATTCCTGCTCTTCGCTCTCGGTCTGGAGTTCAGCTTCAAACGTCTCCTTAAAGTCGGCAGCAGCGCACTGATTACCTGCGGGACCAACTGCCTGGGGATGTTTATAGTCGGCATAATTGTCGGCAACGCCCTTGGCTGGACCACCATGGAGAGCACCTTCCTGGGCGGTCTGCTGTCCATGAGCTCGACAACCATAATAATAAAGACCTATGATGACCTGGGCCTTAAGCAGAAACCTTATGCGGGCCTCGTGTTCGGCGTGCTTGTGGTAGAAGACCTGGTTGCAGTGTTGCTCATGGTGCTGCTCTCCACCATGGCCGTCTCCAACAAGTTTGCCGGCGGCGAAATGATTCTCAGCCTGGCCCGACTGGCATTTTTTCTGATTTTATGGTTCCTGATAGGCATTTATGTCATACCTATCTTGCTGAAAAAGGCCAAGAAATACCTTAATGACGAGATACTGCTTATTATCTCCATCGGCCTGTGCTTCGGCATGGTGACACTCGCCTCGCTCGCAGGCTTTTCGACAGCACTCGGAGCCTTCGTAATGGGCTCCATACTCGCGGAGACCATAGAAGCAGAACGGATAGAAAATTTGCTGAAGAGCATCAAGAACCTCTTCGGCGCCATATTCTTCGTTTCCGTGGGCATGATGATTGACCCGGCGATAATTGGGGCCCACTGGGGAACCATCCTGATACTTGCCGTTGTGGCCATGGGAGGCATACTCACCTTCGCAACCACTGGCGCCCTGCTTGCCGGCAAGGGACTTGATACCGCGGTGCATACCGGCTTCAGCCTTGCGCAACTCGGAGAATTCGGCTTCATCATTGCCAGCCTGGGGTGCAGTCTGGGTGTCATGAGGGACTTTATCTATCCGGTTATCATAACGGTATCAGTAATAACAGCCTTTACCACCCCTTATATGATAAAGGCGGCCAATCCAGTCAGCAACTGGCTTCAGAGGGTGTTGCCGGCAAATTTCCTGGCCAAAATCAATCCTTCCCAGACAGTCTCGGGCAGTTCATCGGCAGCAGAATACAATACTTGGGCGCAACTGCTC
The DNA here is from genome assembly GCA_947305645.1 of uncultured Bacteroidales bacterium. Classification (GTDB taxonomy): domain Bacteria; phylum Bacteroidota; class Bacteroidia; order Bacteroidales; family UBA932; genus Cryptobacteroides. Next base: position 20,327 of record CAMZEC010000017.1, read on the forward strand.
AAAAGCTATTTCATCCGTGTAGTATTGTACGGTGTGATTTTGCTCGCCATACTCCTGTCCTTCCCTAAACTGCTTGACGGACTATCCCTTAAGCTGATACCCGACATAAGCGAAAAGCTGCGCCATACAATATGCCTGGTGATTGAGCTTGTTGTAATGACTCCGTTCCTGTACGGCCTGGCCATAACCAACGGCAGCATAGGCAAGCATGCATCCAAATTGTTGAAAGAAAAAGCGTCAAACCGCTGGCCCATCCTGTCCCTTCTGGTGCTGCGCATCCTGATCGCCATTGCTTTTATCATAGCTGCCATTACCAGCTACTTCCAACTCGGCGCCTGGGGCGTTCTAATGGTTATCGGCGCAGGAATGGTCGTCTTTTCAACTGCAAAACTGACCTTCAAGCGTTTCTCCGGACTGGAAAAGCGTTTCATAGAAAACTTCAACGAGAAGGAAGAGATGGAGAAGAAGATGACGCCGGTTACGTCTTCCGTTAAAGAGAAAATGGGCAGATACAACATCCACACTGCTATAGTCGAAGTCTCACCAGACTTCGCTTATATTGGCAAGTCCCTTCGCGAGATGCCCTTCCGGAAGAACTCCGGCATCAATATCATAAAGATTCAAAGGGGAAACAAGAACATACACATTCCTTCCGGAGACGAGCCGGTGTATCCTCACGACAGGCTTATAGCTGTAGGCACAGACGCACAGATAGAGTCCTTCAAAGCTATCGTTGAAGACAATACCGTACATACCCCCGCAGATGCCGATTCAAATTTCACCGTCAAGATGTATCAGCTCGGGCCGCAATCGTTCCTGACAGGTAAAACACTTAAAGAAAGCGATATGCGCAAGAGCGGATGCATGGTAATAAGCGTCCTTCACGGCGATAACTTTTATACCAATCCGGGGGCAGACTACCTCTTCAATGCCGGCGACACCGTATGGATAGCCGGAGAAGATGCATCCTGCGACTGGTTCCTAAAATAGACAGCGAACTATATGGAAAAGATAATACTTACTGGCGACCGACCTACCGGCAGACTCCACCTGGGCCATTATGTAGGCTCACTCAGAAGACGTGTGGAGCTTCAGAATTCCGGAGAATTCGATAAGATTTTTATAATGATTGCCGACGCCCAGGCGCTTACAGACAATGCCGACAACCCCGAGAAAGTGCGCCAGAACATCATTCAGGTGGCTTTGGATTACCTTTCGGCGGGCCTGGACCCTTCCAAGGTCAATATCTGTATACAGTCCCTGATTCCGCAGCTGACGGAGCTCACCTTCTATTATATGAATCTGGTGACTGTTCAGCGTCTGCAGCGCAATCCTACCGTAAAGCAGGAAATAAAGCTTCGTGGTTTCTCGGAGACCGACGACGGATCCGACAACAAAGCCGGCACTCCGGTAGGCTTCTTCTGCTACCCTATCAGCCAGGCAGCCGACATTACCGCATTCAAGGCTACCACCGTACCGGTAGGCGAGGATCAGGAGCCCATGCTTGAGCAGTGTCGCGAGATAGTGCGTAAATTCAATTCCGTTTACGGCCCTACCCTTGTAGAACCCGACATACTTCTCCCGGACAATGCTGCATGCATGCGCCTTCCAGGCACCGACGGCAAGGCTAAAATGAGCAAGTCTCTGGGTAACTGTATCTATCTGTCTGATTCCGAAGAGGAAGTGACCCGCAAGGTAAAAGGCATGTTCACCGACCCCGGGCATCTCCAGGTCTGTGATCCCGGTAAGGTCGAAGGCAACCCCGTCTTCACCTATCTGGACGCCTTCTGCAAGCCCGGGCACTTCGACAAGTTCGGTTCATGCTTCGTGGGCAAGAAGTCCAGCTTCGAGTTCCATTCGCTGGATGAAGTCAAGGCTCAGTACCGCGCAGGCGGCCTGGGCGATATGATGATCAAGAACTTCCTCGCGGCCATACTCAACGACACCCTCGAACCCATGCGGCAGCGGCGCGCAGAGCTTGAAAAGGACCTTCCAGCCGTATGGGGGATACTCCGGAAAGGCACGGAAGAGGCTGTAAAGGTGGCTTCCGCGACCCTGGCGGACGTCCGCAAATCCATGCGCATCGATTATTTTAACGACAGTGAACTTACAGGCCTGAAATGAGTTATCTGATACTGCCAAAGGGCTACAAGTCTGCCCTCACACCCGATGAGACCGAGCGCGGAATCAAACTGGTGAAAGACTTTTTCCAGCAGAGCCTGGCCAAGTCCCTCAGCCTGCGCCGAGTTACAGCCCCTCTGTTCGTGCTTAAAGGACAAGGTATCAACGACGACCTGAGCGGAGTCGAACGGGCCGTTACATTTCCCGTGAAGGACCTCGATGACGCACGCGCAGAAGTCGTTCATTCCCTCGCAAAATGGAAAAGGCTGAGCCTGGCCGAGTACAAAATACGCCCGGGACACGGCATATACACCGATATGAATGCCATACGTGCCGACGAAAACCTGGGCAACTTGCATTCTCTTTATGTGGACCAGTGGGACTGGGAAAGGACCATGACGACCGGCCAGCGCAACCTTCGGTTCCTGAAGCAGATAGTACGCAAGATATACGGAAGCCTGCTTGATACGGAGCTCTTCATCCGCACCTGCTACCCCCAGCTGAAGCCCTTCCTCTCCCCTTCCATCCATTTCATCCATGCGGAAGAGCTGCTGCAGATGTACCCCAATCTGGACGCCAAAGCCCGCGAGGATGCCATCTGCCGCAAGTACGGAAGCGTATTCATCATAGGTATCGGAGGAGAGCTGAGCGACGGCAAGCCGCACGACTTGAGGGCCCCCGACTACGACGACTGGAGCACACCGAACGAAGATGGCTACAAAGGCTTGAACGGCGACCTGCTGGTCTGGAACCCCATACTCGGAAGAGCTTTCGAGCTCTCGTCCATGGGCATCAGGGTAGATGCAGCCGCAATGAAACGTCAGTTGGAAATCTCCGGCAAGACAGAGCGCGAACAGCTCTACTTCCACCGCCGCCTGCTTGCCGGTGAGCTGCCGCTGAGCATCGGAGGCGGTATAGGACAGTCACGCCTGTGCATGCTTTTCCTCCAGAAGGCGCACATTGGCGAGATACAGGCCAGCATCTGGCCGGAGGACCAGCGCCAGGCCTGCAAACGCGCCGGCATCAATCTTATCTGATCATTCTTCCCAGCCGGGAAGCACGGGATACTGCGGACGCTTTGCCAGTGCATCGTAATCGTCCGCAGTTGTTATCTTGCTGCAGCTGTACTTGCGTCCGCTGCGGTCGTAAACCACGACCTTCACCTTTGAGGAAGGGTCTTTGAGGACGTATTTGAACATATGGTAGCACTTCGAACAATAGTTGTTGCGTGTGCTGCCCTGACTGTGACCGCGGCCCACGACGCCTACGTTATAGCCGATTGCCCACCAGTCCTTGCTGCCGTTGTAAGGAGCCTCATATTCGCCCGTGGCGGGCATAGGCTCGAGGCTGCCGGCCAGCTTGCCGTTCTCATAGACCTCCGAGCGCCAGCCTTCGTCCCAGTTCCATACGTTCACCAAAAGGGTGCCGGCACCATGCTCCAGACGGAACTCCTCGAACGGACCTCCGAATACCGAGTCGCCGCGATAGATGCGCATCTGGTAGTCATCTTTGAAGTTCTGACCCTTATAGATGTCGCCCACAACCTCATTGCCCCTTATCTTCCATACGGCATAGCCGTTGGGCGCGCCGTCTGCGCAGTTCTTGCTCCACCACCAGCAGCCCGACATGGCCCCGGCGACGAATTCACTCACGCCGTTGGGGTAATTAAGATGCTTTATGGTGTGAGTGTGGCCACTGACGATACGGGCGTGCTTACGGGCTGCAAGCATGTCCATAACCCGCCCCACGTTGGGCACCTTTGTATAAATACCTTCGAAAGGAATGTGGACGCAAAGGATGACCAGCTTGTCATCGGGCACCGCCGCCAGGTCCTGCTCCAGCCAGCTTACCTGCTCGTCGGTGAAGTCCCCGTGGTACTTGCCGGGTGCTCCGAAGCCCTCGAAGCAGACGTCGTGCATGGAAACAATGTGCGCGTCTCCCCTGTTGAAGGAATAGTTCGCAGGGCCGAAAACGTCCTCGAAATAACGGTGGCGGCGCACGGAGATGTTTGGGCTGCCTGGCTCCACCGCCGTTAGCGGATATTCGAAGTCATGATTGCCAACGGTCTGGAATACAGGCATTCCAGTTTTCTCCGCCGCGAACTCATCCCGTATGATAGAAAGGAGGTAGTTGGTGTTTCGATGCCCCTCGCTATAGGCTATGTCGCCAAGGGTGATGGCGTAATCGGGTCCTTTGCACTTGCGGCCGTAAGCTTTCATGTCGGGAATTGCCTCTTCTGCCAGACGGCGAACATGCCATACCCACTGGCATTGGGGATCTGCCACGAGGAAAAGATTGAACTCTTTTTCCGGACCGTTCTTGAGTGGTTCGAAGCAGAAGTTATACTCCGGTCTGTCTTCCAGTTTCTTGAAGAAACATGGCAGCCCCTGGCGCAGAGGAACAGCACAGTCCGACGGGATACTGACAAAAACGTAGTAGGCCTCCGGGATGCGGGGGAAACAGTATTTCCCTTCCTTGTCTGTAAGCACTACCTGATATCCGTCGGAAACGACTACTCCGGCCAGCGGTTTGCCGTCAACGGTGCTTACCATGCCCTTTACTTCCGTGGGCAGGGGCTTTCCGGCAAACAGCGCAATGCTTAATGCCAGACTTCCGATAACAAAGAACAACTTCTTCATTTATACCTCTTTATGCAAATCCTCATCAGAATAGCCAGTAGCCTTTGCCGTCCAAATCGTAGATACGGTAACAAGGCCAATAATAGCGCAGACGAATATGGTTACGTATGCTGCATTCCAGCCATAGTGCTGGGCAATGTAACCGAAGCCGAAACCGGATACAATTGTGCTAAGGTAGCCGAAGATACCGAGAATGCCGTTGGCCGTAGCCGAGGCCCTGTTGGTGGCGTGCTGCGCAGCACAGATACCCAGGAGAGCCTGTGGGCCGTAAATACAGAAGCCCAGCAGGGTGAAAGGAATGAGCATTACCCACCATGCCGCGGTAAGCGGCAGCATCCAGAATGCGGCAATGCACAAAGCTACGCCTACCATGCACACAACACATGTATGATGTGCCTTGCTCTTGAAAATATGATCCGTGGCCCAGCCCCAGAAAATCATTCCCAGGTTGCCGCCTATGAGCTCAAACACCACGCAAAGAGTGGTGGCATTGGCCATGGAAAGACCCTTTGATTCAGTAAGCAGAGTAGGTCCCCAGTCAAGAGCCGCAAAGCGCACTACATATACGAAAAAGTTGGTGACTGCAAGGGTCCATATAATGCGGTTGCCGTAAACATGCTTATTCACGAAAGCTTTATGCTCGGCAGCCTCCTCAGGAGTTGTCACTATCGCCTTTTTCTTACCCACAACCTCGGGCAGACCGACATCTGAAGGGGAATCCTTCATAGTGAAGAATAGCCAGACAGAGCCAAGAACCGCCACGCCTGCAGGGATAAGGAAGCACCAGCGCCACGCCCCGAAGTGAGCGGCAAAAGCGGTGACTTTCTGCACGTTGGCAGGATCCGTCATGTCCAGATTAAGATTGGCGGTGATGGAAGCAACGGTCTCAGGATTCATGCTCAGGTCTATTCCCAGGTGAGGCATGACCAGCCAGCCGCAAAGGGCCATGGCGAGGCCGGCACCTATTGAGTGTGACATGTTCCAGATGCTCATCTTGGTAGCCAGCTCCTTGGGATGAATCCACTGTGTCAGGGTCTTGGTACATGGAGGCACTCCCATACCCTGCAGGAAACCGTTAACCATCCAAAGCACGCCCATCACATATACCAGCACGGAGGCAATCGCGGCAGCGTCCCCCGCCTTGCCGGCAAGGGCCACTATCCATCCGGCAACCGCGTCGCTGGTACCGAACAATATGTTCACTATGGCGCACAGCATCAGCCCCAGGGCCATAACCTTGCGGGCGCTGTTGCGGTCGGTAATAATGCCCACCACATATCTGGACAGACCGTAAATTACGCCGTGAAGCGTCAGGAAAAGACCCAGCTGTGTCTTGGTAATGCCGAATTCGGCTCCGAGGCCAGGCATCGAGAAAGAGAAATTCTTGCGTACCAGATAAAACATGGCGTAACCTATCATAGTCACGATGATGGTGCGCCACTGCCAGTACTTGAGCGATTTTGCAGTAGGTTTCATATTACTTTACTTCCCATATTCCGCCCTTGCCGAAGAGCCTTTCCATAAGCTCGGGCATAAGGCCGAGGCGGTAAACAACGTCGATATTGGTGAAGCGGCTGCGCATGTAAGGAATACATGAGAAAGTCTTGCGCATGCGTGCACGGTCAACACAAATCATTTCGGGCTCATAGGGCGCACCTACGAGCTTAAGGTCCTCATATACCTCGCTGAACGGGATAATCTGGGCACGGATCTTCTCTTTGAGTTCAGGCCAGGCGGCTTTAAGGGCCTCCAGCTGCTTGCGCAAGCCCTCCTTGTCGACATACTTCCCTTTCGTCTCCTCGAGGCCGCGGGCAAGATGACCTGGCTTGCCCGCAAAAATCCGGCGTATCTCAGCCTCTGTCTCGTCCCAGCTCTTCCAGGCCGCTACGCACTTCTCCACGTCCAGATGCTCGATATCCTGCTCCAGCAGGAACTCCAGGGATGCCGTGCTTGCGAGAGTGCCTATGCCCACCTTGAAGCCGTGCGATACGTGCTTGCCGTTAGGGTATGCCAGGTTTTCCATGTCCCAGCAGTGCGAAAACTGATGTTCGGTTCCGGAAGCCGGGCGGCTGCTATGTATGGCCTGCATGGCAAAACCGCTCATCAGCAGGCCCTCGGAAAGCTTCTCCGTCATCTCAACGTCTCCGGCATGAACTGCGGCAGGAGCGCTCAGAGACTCGCGGAGGCCGTCCTGAACGAGGTCCCAGCCAAACTTGTCGATGGCTTCAGCGCCGACGGTATCTGCCAGCATCCAGTCTGCACCTGCAGGAATCTTGGCGATGAGATCGGCGTAACCCGAAGCTGCCAGTTCCTTGGGTGCCGCAGCGGCAATCACAGGATCCATGACGAATCCGTAAGGAGCCGGGCAGCTGAAGGTCTGCTTGTTGCCGTCTTTGGTTATGGAAGCACCATAGGCGGTATAGCCATCCATGGAAGCGGCAGTGCCGACGCACATATACTTGCGCCCGAGAGTGTGGGACACATATTTTGTGAGGTCGTTTATCACTCCGGAACCAACCGCTACAGCAATGACGTCCAGGGACTCTAGATGAGCCTTGAGCTGCTCAACGAATTTCCACTCGGCATACAGGTCCGGATCATCGAAAATAAAAGAGGTTTCATGAGCGACTCCGCCTTCTTCAAGAGACTGAAGCACAGCTTTACCTGCCACCTCCCAAGTATTTGTATCTGCTATAATTATGGCTTTCTTGCCCGGGAATAGTTTGCGGAACATTTCCGCTGTACGGGAAACCACGCCGGCCCCAATGAATAGGTCCTTGGTGTCCGTAGTACGCTGAAGGGCGCTTTCGATTTTGTTCATATTGTTATTGCTTTTCTGAATTCAGGTATTGTATCATTCAGGTCCATTCCCTTACGGTAAATTCCGGCTGTACCGCCCACAAAGATGTTGGCGCCCATTGAGGCCATCAAGGCAGCCCTCTCTGCGCTGACGCTGCCGTCAACGCTGATCAGAATCTCATTCAAACCCTTATCGTCAAGCCATTTACGCAAAACCGCCACTTTGTCCAGGATGCCGTCTACAAGCTTTGCTCCTGCATATCCGGGATAAACCAGCATAAGAGTTACCGAGTCGAAAAGGCCGATATGCCTTTCCAAGGCTTCCACAGGAGTGTCGGGGTTAACTGCCAGGCCGAAGCGACAGCCCTGGGAGCGAACGCTCTTGCTCAATTCCGAAAAATCGCGGTCCAATTCTACATGAACTGTAAGGCTGTCGCCCTCCCTGAGCTCGTAACGCTGAAGCACAAGCTCCGGATCGGTTACCATCATATGGATATCGAGCGGCATTTTTGTCCAGTTATGCAGGGCTTTGACGGCGTCGGTACCAAAAGTCAGATTGGGAACGAAGTGGGCGTCCATCATATCAACATGAAGCCAATCAACACCTAGCTTTTCAAGGCGGTCAATATCTGCTCCGAGGTTCATCAGGTCAGAGCACATGATCGAAACGGAAATAATGTTTTTCATAATATTCAAAGGTAGCAATTTTTATCGTCAGTAGAGCAGAAATTTCAATCAAAATAGGCCGAAATATTTTATAACATTTTTGTTATTAGTATTAACATAATTGTTTTATGCGCAAATATTCAATTGATTAACCATGAAGAGTTATTATTAGCATCAACCGTGTGATTATTAATCCATTTTAGCTAAATTTGTAGAAAAATAATTAGCATTATGAATCTAGAAGGTAGAAGACAAAGCTCTAACGTCGATGACAGGCGCGGCATTTCAGTTGCAAAGGCAGGTGGACTGGGCCTGGGGGGTATTATCATTATCGGAATACTTACCCTGCTGTTCGGCGGCGACCCCGGAGACGTAATCCAGCAAGTCCAGGAAATGGGCGGAGTCCAGACCCAGAGCGAGTATAATCCAAGCGCCGAAGAAGAAGCTCTTGCAGTATTCTCAAAACAGATACTTGCAGGTACCGAAGATGTGTGGACAAAGATCTTCAAAGCCAACGGCCTGAAGTATGAGCCGCCCCGCCTTGTCCTCTACAATGACTACGTACAGACGTCTACAGGCACTGCTTCTGCCTCTACAGGCCCATTCTACAGCAGTGCCGACCAAACGGTTTATCTGGACCTTTCCTTCTTCACTTCCATGAAGAAACAAATAGGTGCTGACGGCGACTTCGCCTACGCTTATGTCATCGCCCATGAGGTAGGTCATCACGTCCAGTACCTGCTGGGGACCCTGTCACAGGCTCACCAGCAGATGCAGCGCTCCAGCGAGAAGGAATCCAACAGAATCAGCGTCAGGCTTGAACTCCAGGCAGACTTCTATGCTGGTGTCTGGGCCCACCATGACAACAAGATGTTCGCTTCCCTGGAAGAAGGAGACCTTGAAGAGGGCCTTGCTGTCGCTTCCAAGATAGGGGACGACTACCTGCAGAAAAAAGCCTACGGATACACCGTACCCGATTCCTTCAACCATGGCACCTCTGCCCAGCGCGCCCGCTGGCTGAAGAAGGGTTTCTCTACCGGCGACCCGTCCCAGGGCGACACATTCTCAATCTCTTACGATAAATTGTAGCATATGACATACGACATTACTCTCCCCCTCTCTCCTGAATGGACCAGCGAACAGGACCGCTACGAAGAAGTTGACGGAGCCATCATCACCCATATCGAATGCCACTTACCCAAAGGTGACGGCAAAAGCGACGAGGCATTGCTTGACATCTACGTCGGCGACTTGCCCTCGGACACTACTGCCGAAGACGAGGCCTACGCCAATTATGCCGAGATTATTGGCTGGGACGAGGAAGACGAAGAGGATGATCCTATTGCCGAGTGGCGTTTCCAGAACAAAAAGGCCTACGGATTCTCCGGCGAGTGCGAAGACGGCTCCATAATGCTCCTGATGTGTGTCGAGATTATCAAGGGCGGCCTGCTCATATGCAGCGTAGTGGCTCCCAACGACGATGAAGTGTCAAAGTGGGCCAAATACGTTGAAGAGAATCTCAGGGTAAAGAAACAGGGTTAGCTGAAGAGTTTTCCGTGGCACAAGCGATATGACAACCCGCTCCCGCAAGGGCAGGGATCGTCCGGCGCCACCGGTCTTACCTTGTGAACGCTGTCGAAGAAGCGCATCACCTCTTCGTTCTCGCTTTCAGACAGTTCCGCACCGTATATTTCCTCCAGATAGGCATCTGTGACCGAGTACATCATCAACCCGGTCTCCTTGGCTGTATGCCCTTTCAGCAGCCATTTAGGCACCGAATTGGCGTAATCGAGGACAATTTGGGCAAACTCCGCAAAACGGTCAAGGGTATCCACGTCATCTGCCGCCGACGACAAAGGCGACATGAGCATATCGAGGTTGCGGCTGTCCGGTTCGTACTGGGCATTGAGCCACACGCTGTGAGCCGCCGCATCCAGGGCGTCGCCTTCATAGCCAAGGTAAGACAGCATATCTACCAAGGCTTTCCCCTCAGCTGTATCCAGACCGTAGCAACAGAAAGGTGCATTGACTCCACAGCGCTCCGCTTCATCATGATTCGCCTTTGCATACTTGCGTATCTGCTTGTAGCGTTCACGGCGTAGTTTCATAGTTTCTTCGAAGTTCTCTACATAAGGCGAGACAAGATAGGCTTCGCCCTTGTACTCTTCCTGATAAAGGCGGATAACGGGATGCCGTGCAACATTCATAGCGAACTCGTGAACCGCAGAAAGATCGTCAATATCATCGAAAATACAATCCACGAAAGTACGCAGAGGCACGACACCATATATATTGACAGCCCCCAGAATAAGATGCTCCAAATCGAACGAACCATCTTTTTCTTTTCTTGAGATTACTTCGTCTATATCTTTGGATATCAATTCGTAGAAAACAGCTGGAATACTCAAGCGCTGCATGTCGTCACCAGATCCGGGACGGCTTGTATCTACAAAACGGAGAACCTCCACTACCGAAGGATAATCTCCCGGAATCATGTCAACCGAATTATCCGGGCCTGCTTTGCACAGAGTCTGGAGAAGCCTCAGATCCGGCTCCATCAGTTTATCCAGCCACACTTTGGGAGCTGAAAGATACGAGGCAAGCGTACGTACAAGCTCGTTCTTGCGCATAATCCGGAGTGGCAACGCATCGAAATAATCCAGCGTAGCCTCTATTTCCTCCTTTGTGCGGGAGCTTAGTATGTCATTTATCTTAGCCTGCATCTGCGGCAAAATTAACACTTTTCCAAAGAAAGCACAAATACTTTGCCGCCCTCTACGCGAAATTTAACGTCTGAATCTTTGAAGCGTAATCCATATACCCGCTGGGGGTCATCCTGATAACCGGGCCTCGGATCAAGCGAAAGAAGCTGGTACAGGGCCGCCGAATCCCTTTCTCCAAGCTCTTCTGCAAGCGATTCGGGCAACTCTACATCCATGGGATCCCAAGACGAAGCATCCACAAAGCCGCTCTTTGCCTCGGGATGGCTGTCTGCATATCGCACATAAGGCTTTACGTCGTAAATAGGAGTGCCGTCGGCAAGATCCGCCCCAAGAACATACAATACGCCGGGTTCTGCACGTTCTATCTTCACGCTGGACAGGCCCAAGCCGTTGGGACGGAAGGGAGAACGGGACGCGAAAACCCCTACCCTCTCGTTTCCGCCCAGCCGCGGAGGCCTTACAGTCAATGCATTCCCAGCTTCAGGGTTCAAAGAAAAGGCCCATATGAGCCAGCAATAGTCAAAGCCTTCAAGTCCCCGTATCGCCTCTGCGGCATCATACGGAGCCACAAAACGGACCTCACCCCGCAAATCGGGAGCGAGACCAGACTGGCGCGGTACGCCGAATTTTCCCTTAACCGGCGAACGGAAATAAGCGACAGGCTCTATTGTCATTTGGCTACTTCTTCCAAAAAAGCCGAATACATTTTGCGGAGCGAATCCAGGTTGTCCTGCTTCAGAGGCTCCGACGGCGGAGATATCATTTTCAGAGGATCCATCGGAGTACCGTCTTTCCATACCCGGAAATCCAAATGCGGGCCGGTAGAGTGACCGGTAGAACCTACATAGCCAATTGTTTGTCCCTGCGCAACCCGGCTTCCCGCCTTGATGCCGGAAGCAAACTTGGAAAGATGCATGTAGCAGGTCTCGTAGCCGTTCATGTGGCGTATCTTGATGCGGTTGCCGCCTCCGCTGCCGTCCCATCCGCAGAGGGTAACCGTGCCGTCGCCGATAGAATGCACTGGAGTGCCTGTGGGAGCGGCATAATCTACCGCCGTATGAGGCCGCACCACGCCCGAAATGGGATGCTTGCGGTGATAGGTGAAGCGGCTGCTGATGCGGTTGTACCGCAGCGGCGCCTTCAGGAATGCCTTGCGCATGCTCTCCCCCTTCTCGTTCCAGTATTTATTGCCGCCGTCCCGCTGGTCGAAGCGTATCGCGGCCGCATGGAAGTTGCCGCTGTCGTAAATGGCGAATTCTATGCTGTCGATGCGTACCACCTCACCGTCGCAGACGGTCTGGTCGAAGATGACACGGAAGCGGTCTCCCTGCTGCAGGCCGAAGAAGTTGACGGTCCACGCGTACACGTCGGCCAGGTCGACTATCAGCAACGGAGAGATGCCGGAGGCCAGCATGTCGTTCCAGAGGGAGCTCCTGATGCTCACGTCCGCTATCTTGCGCTCGGCGGTAACGGGCTTGTCGTACAGCCACGCATGCAGGGAGTCGGCACATTGGAATACTGTCGAACGTATGCGGTCGTTATGGTACACCATGTACTGAAGCTTGCGGCCGGTGCTGTCGGTCGAATAATACGCCTCCACGGCATTCCCGGCACGCATGCGGCGGACGTCGAATATGCTGTCGCTGCGGGCCACCAGCTTCAGGGCGGCAGCATTGCCAAGGCCAAGACGGCCCATCAGGCCAGTAAAGGTCTCTCCCTCACGCACTTTGGTGGAATCGACGGAGTAGCGGTCCATATAAAAGCCGACAGGCGGCAGTTCCTCCGCCTGCGTGCCCGCGTCGCCCTCTCCGCCTTTGCTGCGATGGCAGGACGGAACAATGCACAGCGCCGCCAGTACGGCTGCCGGAATAAGGCTCCTTAGCTTCATTTATTTAACAAGGTTGCCGAGTATGCTGCGGGACAGCTCTTTGGCTATGGTGTTGGTTGCACTGCGGGTGGCTTTGGTCACGGCCTTCTGGCCCACTGTAGTCTTGGAAGTCTTCTTCGTACCGGTAACCTTGGACGAGATAGAATCCGCCAAAGCAGCTGCGGCGACACCGGTAACAGCAGTCATAACGGAACGTAAAACTTTGCCGCCAAGGCCGTTGGCCTTCTTTTTGGCGGCGGCTTTCTCCGCCTTCTCGGCCTCCCTGGCTACGCGGGCTTCTTCCTTGGCCTGAACTGCTGCCTGACGCTCGGCTTCGGCCTGGGCGGCATTTTCCGCCTTGATCCGCTCGGCTTCCTCAGTTGCGGCAGTGATTATCTCGTAAGCGCTCTCGCGGTCGACTGCATGGTCGTAGCGGCCGTATAGGCGGCTGCGCTTGATCAGTTCCTCCCTCTGGCTTTCGGTAATGGCGCCTATCTGGCTCAACGGGAAGAGAATCTTCGCCCTCTCGACTACAGACGGCGTACCTTTTTCGTCAAGGAAGGACACCAGGGCTTCGCCGGTGCCGAGTTCAAGCAGAGTATCGTAGGTCTTGAATGCAGGGTTGGGACGGAAGGTGTCGGCAGCAACCTTTACTGCTTTCTGGTCCTGGGGGCTGTAGGCGCGCAAGGCGTGCTGCACACGGTTGCCGAGCTGCCCCAGTATGTTGGATGGGATATCCGTTGGACTCTGGGTGATGAAATAGATACCTACGCCCTTGGAACGGATAAGGCGGATAACCTGCTCTATCTTGTCGGTAAGGGCCTTGGACGTACCCTCGAAAAGCATGTGTGCCTCGTCGAAGAAAAACACCAGCTTAGGGAGGTCCATGTCGCCGACTTCCGGAAGAGTCGCGTAAAGTTCGGACATAAGCCAAAGGAGGAAGGTGGAATACAGCTTCGGCTGCAGCATCAGCTTGTCTGCCGCAAGCACGTTCATGATGCCCTTTCCGCCCTCGCACTGCAAGAGGTCGTAGATGTCGAAATCGGGCTCGCCGAAGAACTTTTCAGCACCCTGGTTTTCGAGAGCCAGCAAAGCACGCTGAATAGCTCCAACGGAGGCCGAGGTGACATTACCGTATTTCGTAGTGTACTCCGCTGCGTTCTGACCGACGAAGTTGAGCATAGCGCGCAGGTCTTTCAAGTCTATGAGCAGCAGACCGTTGTCATCAGCTATCTTAAATACTATATTAAGTACTCCGGTCTGAGTTTCATTCAAATCCATCAAGCGGCCGAGCATATCCGGGCCCATTCGTGAGATAGTGGTGCGCATGGGATGACCCTGCTCTCCGTAGACGTCGAAGAAACGCACAGGGCAAGGCCCGAAAGCGGGATTCTCAATACCGAATTCAGCACAGCGTTTCTCTATGAATCCGCTCATACGGCCGGTCTGGCTGATGCCGCTCAGGTCTCCCTTCATATCAGCCATGAAACATGGCACTCCGGCATGGCAGAAAGTTTCCGCAAGCACCTGGAGAGTAACGGTTTTGCCCGTTCCGGTAGCGCCTGCAATCAAGCCGTGGCGGTTAGCCATTTTTCCAGTAATGCTGATGGGACCGTTGGGGCCGTGAGCTACATAAAGTCCATTGCTGTTTGTGTACATACTATATTCAATTTTTAGCAAATATAGCTTATATTTGTGGAAAAACATAAGGAACAATGAATATTGCATATAGGCTTTCAGCCTCCGTTCTCCTTCTGCTGGCCAGCATTTCCGGCTACTCCCAGGAAATGCTTACGGAAAAGAATTCCCGAGTCTTAAACGAAGTTACTTTGGAGGGAGACTTCATAGTGGCCGGCGGTGGCCTTGCCGGCGTCTGTGCTGCGGTTTCCGCGGCAAGGCACGGTGCCAACGTTATTCTTGTCCAGGACCGTCCTATGCTTGGAGGAAACGCGTCCAGCGAGATGCGTATGGGTATAGTCGGCGTGCTTAAAGACCAGTATTCCGAGGCCGGCATCCTGGAGGAAATGCAGCTGCGCAATTTCTATTTCAACCCTCTCCAGCGTTATACTCTCTGGGATGATGTAATTCTGACCACGGTCGTGGAAGAGCCACGCATCAAGCTCCTGCTCAACACCTCCGTCGAGGACGTGGTGATGGACGGAGACCGAATTGCGGCCGTAAAGTGCTGGAACGGTAACGCGTATACCAAATACTTTATTAAGGGCAAGCTCTTCGCCGACTGCACGGGAGACGGCATCCTGCGCCTGTCTGGAGCAAAATTCCGCCGCGGGCGCGAGTTCCCCGGAGAGTTCGGGGAGACCTACCTCCAGACCGGTGGCGACGCTCATACCATGGGCAACTCCATTTTGCTTCAGCTCCGCAAAACAGACGAAGATCATCCATTTGTCGCTCCGGACTGGGCATATCATTTCACCGACGCCGACTTCGACTACAGCACAGAGAAATCTACCATCCCCGGAGTAAAGTTCAATTACAAACGTATCTACAACCCCAAGGACAACAACTTCTGGTGGATTGAGTTCGGCGGCCTGTACGATACGATTTTCGACGCCCCGGACATTCAGCTTGAACTGAAGCGCATCGCCTACGGTATCTGGGAATACATGAAGAATAATCCCGATGGCCGCTGCAAGGGCTACGAGCTGGACTGGATAGGTTCCCTGCCCGGCAAGCGCGAAAGCACACGTTTCATCGGCCCGCACATCCTTACTCAGAACGACGTGCTTAGCGGAGGCCACTTCGAGGATGTGGTTGCCTACGGCGGCTGGACGCTTGACGACCACGACCCCGAGGCTTTCCACAAGAAGGGACGCATCAGCGTGGAGTATGCCACTCCCGACTACTTCGGCATCCCCTTCGACTGCCTCTATTCGGTCAACGTGCCCAATCTGATGTTCGCCGGGCGCGACATCTCCTGCACCCACATGGGACTCTCCGCGACCCGCGTGATGGCCACTACCGCCCTGCTGGGGCAGGCCTGCGGTACCGGGGCGGCAGTAGCGATAGAAAAGGGCGTCACTCCCGCTCAGGTGCGTGCCGAGTATATAGGTCTGGTTCAGGATATGCTGGAAGACGATGATTGCATGCTCCCCTACCGCTGGCGCAAACCGTCGGAGCTAACGTTAAGCGCAAGAACCGCTGAGGCGAACGAGCCACTGCGGAACGGTATCGACCGCAAGTGGGACGAGGTTGACAACGGCGTATGGGCGGCCCCGGGCGACGAATCCATAGTTTACAGTTGGAAGAAGCCGGTCACCGTCAGCGGCGCCCGCCTTGTCTTCGATTCCATGTTCAAGGTTCGCAGCAAGCGTATGCGCAAGCTGGAAGCTACCACGGAGCGTGTTGCTGTACCGGCACCTATCGCCAAATCATACCGTATCGATGTTAAGTTGAAAAAGGGGCCATGGACCACGGTATACGAATGTCCGCTTAACTACCTGCGCCTCAATAAAGTCGCCTTTGAGTCCGTCCAGGCCACCGATATCCGCGTTGTGGTCACAGACACCTGGGGCGCTGAAAAGGCACACATTTTTGCATTTGACGTTAAGTAAGTTTTATCGCCAAATATATATGAACAGAATACGCCTTCGCATCAACCTTCTTTGGCTGATACTATTCCTTATTGTCTGCTCGTGTGACAAAACCGTCAGTGTTACAGGTGTAAAAGTGGAACCCCGCTCACTCTCTATGACCATAGGCGATTCTGACCTGCTGATCGCGAACGTGTCTCCAGACAACGCCACAACCCCCTGGGTCACCTGGAAAAGCACCAAACCGAATATCGTAAAAGTAGATGAAAGCGGATTTGTATTTGCTATGGCTGTCGGTGACGCAAAAGTAATCGCTACGACGGAGGACGGAGGCTTTACAGCATCCTGTTCCATATCCGTAAAGCCGATTGAGGTTTCTGCCATTTATCTTAGCACATATTCTTTGAGTCTCAAGAAAGGAGAATCCCAACAAATCGGAGCAACCGTATCACCATTCGATGCCACGGAGCAAAACATCAGATGGTCCAGCGCAGATGAAAGCATTGCGACAGTATCTGCAGACGGAACAGTTACAGCCGTCAGGGGCGGCAACACGACCGTAACCGCCAGCGCCGGCGGCCATACCAGCGAAGAATGTGTCGTGAGCGTTACTGCCGACCTTGAAAGCTTATCCGTCAATACTTCCGAACTGAATCTCAAAAAAGGCGAGTCCGCAACCCTGACGGCGATAATCGAGCCCTCCGACGCTACCGGCGTGTACCTCTATTGGACCAGCGACGACTGGAGTGTCGCCAAAGTCTCCGACGAAGGCGTCGTCACAGCCACAGGTGGCGGCACTACCGCGATCCGGGCCCACATAAAGGATTTCGAAGCGGCTTGCACCGTAAATGTCACCGTACCGGTAACCTGGGTCAGTGTATATGACAGCTGGGAAATAGAAGCCGGCCGCTCCAGGAAACTGGATATTACCATTTATCCTGAAGATGCGACGGACAAGACAGTAATCTGGGCGTCAAGCAATCCGGAGATAGCATACGTTTCCGCTGACGGCGTTTTGTACGGAGTCTCGATGGGCACGACTACCATAGCGTACAGGACGGAAGAAATACCGGCTTATTTTGTACCGGTTACAGTTCTGTCCCATGCAGAAACGCCGGAAGCCATCGATCTTGGCCTGTCTTCTTACTGGGGTTCCTTCAACCTCGGAGCCACCAAACCGGAAGAGTACGGTTATTATTATGCCTGGGGGGAAACGGAGCCGAAGGACCAGTACATTGCAGAAACCTACAAGCATGTCAAACATGATGGTTCCTCAAGCCTGATGACCAGTCTCATAAAGTACAACAAAGACATCTTAATGGGGTATAATGGCTTCACGGACTGGAAAGCAACCCTGGATAACACGGACGATGCTGCATATGTAAAGCTGGGGGCAAATTGGCATATTCCTACAATAACGGACATTTTCGAGTTGTACACCAAATGCTCGTGGACCATAACCACCCGCAACGGTGTAAACGGGCTGCTGGTTACAGGGCCGAACGGGAACTCAATCTTCCTTCCGTGTGCCGGATACAAACGCGGATCGTCTCTGGCCCTGGCCGGACGCGACGGATTCTACTGGGGCAACCAATACGATTCCAGCTTCTGCTGCGATGCGACCACAATTTGGTTCAGCCGGGAGCTTGGACATCCAGGTTTTTTCGAATACTATTACTATCAGCGCGACAGAGGTCATACCATCCGGCCTGTCGCCAACAAATCGGCTGCTTCCGGCGAAATCCGGGACATCATAGCGGGCAGCTACACTGTACGCGAGTACACGAGCAACGACTTTGTGACTTGGAAGCCATACAGGTCTTATGAGATGACGATAAGTTCCAAGAATCCTTATTCGGCCATTGTAGAAGTAACAAACCTTTTCAATGGAGACAAGACCATAACAGGAACGCTGGATACAAAAAGCGGCGACATCACACTTGACCCTGTCCCGGTTATTTACTATCTCACCCAATATGGTGATGTACATGCATATCTCTACGATGCCGTAAATGAAGATATTTCTGATAGTCCAATCACTCTCAAATACTCTTCAAACGACCGGAAATACAAATCAGATCCATTTTGTGCAATAGTCGACGTCGGGTATCTTGGACTATACTATGTGGAAATGGAGCACAAGTAGTATTGTGTTGTTGATATCAGTGTTGATAACTTCTCGTACGAATCCCTTTTTTTGGATATCTATTGGCTAAATTTGTTGTCCGAATATAACCAATGAATCTAACAAAAACCAATAATGGACGTACGAAAAACCAACGGCTCGATTGAAGAGTTTGACAAAGCCAAATTGGCCCGTGGAATTCATGAGGCCTATAAGTCCGCTGGCGAATACTGCGACGATGCGGTTGTAGTCAGCATAATCAATAACTTATATATTTACGAACAGATTACCAGCCGCGAAATCCGCCGCCAGGTGGAGGATGCGCTGATGGGCATAAACAAGAAGGTTGCCCTGGCATATATCCACAAGTTCGACGCTAACCTTGACCTGCGCAAGAAGCGTGACTTCATCAAGGGATACATCAAGGCTTCCAATGCCGCCACCGGCTCCAAGTTCGACGCCAACGCCAACGTCACACGCAAGAACATCGTGACCCTTGGCAACGAGCTCTACAAGGAGAACAACATCAAGCAGAACCGCTACATTATGCAGGACAAGATCAAGGCCCTGTACGGCCGCGCACTCGCGGACCAGTACATAAAGGACCTGGAATCCCACATCCTATATAAGCATGACGAAAGCGGCACTCCCGGTTTCCCTTACTGCGTGGCCATCACTATGTATCCTTTCCTCGTGAGCGGCCTCAAGGAACTGGGCGGCGTATCCATTGCCCCCACCGACCTCAAGAGCTTCTGCGGCGAGTTCATCAACCTGGTTTACTCCATATCCTCCCAGTTCATGGGCGCCGTGGCCACCCCGGAATTCCTGATGTATCTGGATTACTTCATCCGCAAGGACTACGGTGACGACTACCTCGAGCACCTCGACGACGTAGTTGAACTGAATGTTAAGAAGAGGACCCTTGTAAAGGTGATAGACAACTACTTCCAGCAAGTGGTCCACTCCATGAACATGCCTGCCGGAAACCGTGGTTACCAGACCGTGTTCTGGAACATCGGTTACTTCGACAAGCCCTATTTCGAAGGCGT